>DATCLF010000402.1:0-14769 GCA_036564055.1 Spirillospora sp. | reverse complement strand
TACTACACGCCGATCAACTGGCACCTCACCGGCCCGGAGATCGGGTACATCGTCTCCGACAGCGAGGCCAAGGCGTTCTTCGTCCACGAGAGGTACGCCGCCGAGGGCGTCCGCGCGGGTGAGGAGATCGAGCCGCACCGCCGGTTCGCGTTCGGGGACGTCGAGGGGTTCCGCCCGTACGCCGAGCTCGTGGAAGGTCAGCCGGACACGCTGCCGGAGGACCGGAGCAACGGCGCGACGATGCACTACACGTCCGGGACGACCGGGCGTCCCAAGGGCGTCAAGCGTCCGCTGATGGGCATCGACCCCGACGACAGCGCGGAGCTGCTGACCGTTCTGCTGACGCTGTTCGGCATGGGGCCGGGCCGTCCCGCCGGAGGTGACCACCAGGCCCACCTGGTCACGTCGCCGAGCTACCACACGGCGGTCACCCAGTTCGGTGGCACCGCCCTGCACATGGGTCACACGCTCGTCTACATGGACAAGTGGGACGCCGAGGAGACCCTGAGGCTCATCCAGGAGCACCGCATCACCAACACCCACATGGTGCCCACGCACTTCAAGCGGCTGCTCGCCCTGCCGGAGGACGTCCGCAACCGGTACGACGTGTCGAGCATGAAGTGGGCGATCCACGCGGCGGCGCCGTGCCCGGTGCCGATCAAGCAGCAGATGCTCGACTGGTGGGGCGACTGCATCTGGGAGTACTACGCGGCGACCGAGGGCGGCGGGACGATCGCGAGCCCGGAGGACTGGCGCGCCCACCCCGGGACGGTCGGGAAGGCGTGGCCGATCAGCGAGCTGCTCATCGTCGACGACGACGGCAACCCCGTCCCGCCGAACACGCCCGGCACGATCTACATGAAGATGGCCGGCGTCGACTTCGAGTACAAGGGCGACAAGGAGAAGACCGAGAAGAACCGTCTCAAAGACTTCTTCACCGTCGGCGACGTCGGCTACCTCACCGAGGACGGCTTCCTGTTCCTGTCCGACCGCAAGGCCGACATGATCATCTCGGGCGGCGCCAACATCTACCCGGCCGAGATCGAGAACGAGATCATCCTGCACCCCAAGGTCGCGGACGTGGCCGTGTTCGGCATTCCCGACGACGAGTGGGGCGAGCAGATCAAGGCGGTCGTGGAGCCCGCCGAGGGCGTCGAGCCCGGTGACGAGCTGACGGCCGAGATCCTCGCGTCGCTGGAGGGGCGGCTCGCGAAGATGAAGTGGCCGAAGTCGATCGACTACATCGACAAGATGCCGCGCGAGCCCAACGGGAAGCTCCTCAAGCGCAAGCTCAGGGACCCGTACTGGAAGGACCGCGGCAGTGCCATATGACACGGGCTCATCGGGGCCTTCGGAGCCGAACCACGTCCTGGAGTTCCCCGGCGGCTACACCCGCTCGGTCGGCCCGGTCATCGGGCGGTTCCTCAGCGAGCTGCGCGACGGCAGGCTGGTCGGCGTCCGCACGGCCGGCGGCAGGGTGCTCGTCCCCCCGCTCGAGTACGACCCCGACACCGGCGAGGACGTGACCGGCGAGTTCGTCGAGGTCGGCCCCGTGGGGACGGTCACGACGTGGTCGTGGGTGGCGCACCCGGCCAAGGAGCATCCGCTGGACCGCCCGTTCGCGTGGGCGCTGATCCGGCCGGACGGCGCCGACACCGCCCTGCTGCACGCCCTGGACCTCGGCCTGTTCGAGGAGGGCGCGCCGCCGCCGAGGTTCCTCAAGACCGGGATGCGGGTCCGGCCGAAGTGGCGGGTCGAGCGCACCGGCGGGATCGGCGACATCGAGTGCTTCCTCCCCGAGGTCACGCTGATCAACGCGCCGACGCGGCTGGAGTACACGCTGCGGGGCGGCCGGGCGCTGCAGCGGTTCCTGGAGGGCATCTCCGAAGGGAAGATCCTCGGCCACCGGTGCCCGGTGTGCGAGCAGGTCATCGTCCCGATGAAGGGACTGTGCCCGCGCGACGGCGTCCCCACCGCCGAGGAGGTGGAGCTGCCCGACACCGGCACCGTCACCACCTTCGCCGTCAACAACATCCCCGACCCGCGGGCCCCCGAGGTGCCGTTCGTGTCGGCCTATGTGCTGCTGGACGGCGCGGGCATGACGATGCTCGCGCTCGTCGCCGGCGTCCCGGCGGACCAGGTGCGGATGGGCATGCGCGTGAAGGCGAAGTGGCGTCCCCGCGAGGAGTGGGACCGGTCGATGAACAACATCCAGTGGTTCGAGCCCATCGACGAGCCCGACGTTCCCTTCGAAGAGATCAAGGACTTCATGTGAGGTGCGGGATGGCCGCTGCTCGTCTCCGGGAGGAGCGAGGCCGATGAGCACAGGGCCGGCGAAGACACCGATTGCAAGGACGTCGATAGCCGTCGTCGCGTTCGCGCAGACGCGTCACTCGGGCGAGGACGAGGGGCTCGCGGAGATCGAGATGCTCGCGCCCGTCATCGCCGAGGTCAAGGAGAAGACCGGGCTGAAGCGGTTCGGCTTCACCTGCTCGGGGTCGTGCGACTACCTCGCGGGCGCGCCGTTCTCGTTCGTGTCGGCGCTCGACGCGGTGGGGGCGTGGCCGCCCATCTCCGAGAGCCACGTCGAGATGGACGCCGCGTGGGCGCTGTACGAGGCGTGGGTCAAGTTGCTGCACGGCGACATCGACACCGCGCTCGTGTACGGGTTCGGGAAGTCGACGCAGGGAAACCTCCGCGCGATCCTCACCCAGCAGCTCGACCCGTACTACATGGCGCCCCTCGGCGTCGACAACGTGTCGCTCGCCGCGCTTCAGGCCCGCGCCTACATGGAGCGGTCGGGCGCGAAGGAGGACGACCTGCGCGCCGTCGCGGCACGCTCCAGGGCGGCCGGGCGGGACAACCCGTTCGCGCTGCACCTGCCGGACCCCGGGGACGAGGGCTACGACGTGGCCCCGCTGCACCCCTACGACATCGCGCCCGTCACCGACGGCGCGGCGGCGATCGTCCTCGCCGCGGGGGACAAGGCCCGGGAGCTGTGCGAGCGTCCCGCGTGGATCACCGGCATCGACCACCGCATCGAGGCGCACGCGCCGGGCGCCCGGGACCTCACCCGGTCGGAGTCCGCGCGCATCGCCGGGGAGAAGGCGGGCGCGGCCGGGGTCGAGGTCGCCGAGCTTCACGCGCAGTTCAGCCACGAGGAGCTGATCCTGCGCGAGGCGCTCGGCCTGGGCGAGGACGTGACGGTCAACCCGTCCGGCGGGGCGCTGTCGGCCAACCCCGTGATGGCCGCGGGCCTGATCCGGATCGGTGAGGCCGCCGCGCGGATCCACGACGGGTCGGCGTCGAAGGCCCTCGGCCACGCCTCGTCCGGACCGTGCCTCCAGCAGAACCTCGTCTGCGTGCTGTCGGGAGAAAGCGATGGGTAACCCCTGTGCCGTCATCGGCGTCGGGCAGACCGCGTACAAGAGCAGAAGGCTGGACGTGTCGATGGCGGGGCTGCTGCGCGAGGCGGTCCGCAGAGCGCTCGACGACGCGGGGCTGACCTGGAAGGACATCGACGCGGTCGTCGTCGGCAAGGCCCCCGACCTGTTCGAGGGCGTGATGACGCCGGAGATGTTCCTCGCCGACGCCCTCGGAGCCCGGGGCAAGCCGATCATGCGGGTGCACACGGCGGGCTCGGTCGGAGGGTCCACGGCGATCGTGGCGGCGAGCCTGATCCAGAGCGGCGTGCACGAACGCGTCCTGACCGTGGCGTGGGAGAAGCAGTCGGAGTCGAACGCGACATGGGCGCTGACCGTGGACTCGCCGTTCACGACGTCCCTGGTCGTCGGCGCGGGCGGCTACTTCGCCCCCCACATCCGCGCCTACATCCGGCGGTCGGGCGCCCCGGACCACATCGGCACGCTCGTCGCGGTGAAGGACCGGCAGAACGCGCTGCGCAACGAGTACGCGCACCTGAAGATCCCCGGCATCTCGCGGGAGATGGTCGAGTCGACGCCGATGCTGTGGGAGCCGATCCGCTACCTGGAGACGTGCCCGTCGTCGGACGGCGCGTGCGCGATGGTGCTGGCCTCGCAGGACGCGGCGCGCAAGGCGCCGAACCCGCCCGCGTGGGTGCACGGCACGGCGATGCGGTCGGAGCCGATGATGTTCGCCGGGCGCGACACCGTGAACCCGCAGGGCGGCAAGGACGCGGCGGCGGACGTCTACCGGCAGGCCGGCATCACCGATCCGCGCAGCGAGCTCGACTGCGCCGAGGTGTACGTCCCGTTCTCCTGGTACGAGCCGATGTGGCTGGAGAACCTCGGGTTCTGCGGTGAGAACGAGGGCTGGAAGCTCACCGAGGCCGGTGCGACGGCGATGACCGGCGACATCCCCTGGAACCCGTCCGGCGGCGTGCTGTCGTCGAACCCGATCGGCGCGTCCGGGATGATCCGGTTCGCCGAGGCGGCGCTGCAGGTGCGCGGCATGGCCGGTGAGCACCAGGTGGACGGTGCGCGGCGCGCCCTCGGCCACGCCTACGGAGGCGGCGCGCAGTTCTTCGCCCTCTGGATCGTCGGAAGCGACAAACCCTGATGGAATACAACCACGCTGATCTGTTCGAGGGGGTCGCGGACGCGGTCGGGGAGCGCGTGGCCCTGGTGTGCGGCGACCGCCGCCTCACCTACGCCGAGATGGACGAGCACGCCAACCGTCTCGCGCACCATCTGGCGGACGCGGGCGTCGGGCGGGGGGACCACGTCGCCGTCCAGCTCTACAACGGCATCGAGTACGCGGCGGCGCTGCTGGCGACGTTGAAGATCCGGGCCGTTCCCATCAACGTCAACTACCGCTACGTCGAGAACGAGCTGCTCTACCTCTACCGGGACTCCGACAGCGTCGCGCTGCTGTACGACGTGGAGTTCGAGGACCGGGTGGCCGCGACCGTCCCGCAGGCGCCGAAGCTGAGGCACCTCATCGCGGTGGGCGGCGAGCCGTCGGTCCCCGGGGCGGTGGCGTACGACGAGGCGGTCGGGAACGCGGACGGACGACGGGACTTCCCCGCGCGCTCGTCCGACGACCTCTACATCATCTACACCGGCGGCACGACGGGGATGCCCAAGGGCGTCATGTGGACGACCGAGAACCTGCTGCTCGGGTTCTGGAACCCGTCGCTGCCGCGTCCGTCGAAACCCGAGGACATCGTCGACAACGCCCGTAACGGCGGCCCGCTGGTGATGATGCCGGTCGCGCCGCTGATGCACGGCGCGGCGCAGATGGCCACGTGGATCGCCTGGTTCATGGGCGCGACGCTGGTCTACACGCGCAGGTTCGACGCCGCCGAGGTGTGGCGGACGATCGAGCGGGAGAAGGTCAACTCGCTGACCATCACCGGCGACGCCATGGCGATCCCGATGGCCGAGGAGCTGGCGCGCGGCGACTACGACACCTCGTCGCTGATGGCGTTCGTGTCCACGGGCGCGATCTTCAGCGGCACCGTCCGCGAGCGAATCCAGCGGCTCCTGCCAAACACGATCATCATGGACAGGTTCGGGTCGACGGAGTCGGGCTCGACCGCCGAGGCGGTGGCGGGGTCGACGCCGGAGAAGGGGCTGCGGTTCGCGCCGGACGTGGAGAACGTCACCGTCCTGGACGACGCGTACCGTCCCGTCGAGCCCGGCTCGGGCGTCATCGGCCAGGTCGCCCGCACGGGGCACATCGCCATGGGCTACTACAACGACCCGGAGAAGACGGCGAAGACGTTCCCCGTCGTGGACGGGCGGCGCTGGCTGCTGACCGGCGACATCGCCACCGTGGAGGAGGACGGGTCGATCGCCGTGTACGGGCGGGGCTCGCAGGCCATCAACACCGGCGGCGAGAAGGTGTTCCCAGAGGAGGTGGAGGCCGTCCTCAAGGGCCATCCCGGCGTGTACGACGCGGTGGTGACGGGCGTTCCGGACGAGCGCTGGGGCAACCGCGTCGCGGCGGTGGTCCAGCCGGCCGCCGGCGCGGAACCGCCCACGGCCGAGGAGCTCGACGCGCACTGCCGCAAGCAGCTCTCGGGGTACAAGGTGCCGCGCGTCTACGCGTTCGTGGACGAGGTGAAGCGGTCCCCGGCGGGCAAGGCCGACTACCGGTGGGCCAAGCAGGTGGCCCGCGACGCCCAGGGGTAGGCCGGGAACGCGAGGCCGCCTCCGTCCCGCCGGGCGCGGGTTCCGGGACGCTCCGGCGCGGGCGTCACCGGACCGCGATGACCGCCGAGCCGTGACCGAACAGGCCCTGGTTCACCGCGATGCCCGTGCGGGCGCCCTCGACCTGACGTCCCTCGGCCTGTCCCCGAAGCTGCCACGTCAGCTCGCACACCTGCGCGATCGCCTGCGCCGGGATCGCCTCGCCGAAGCACGCGAGCCCCCCGCTCGGGTTGACCGGGATGCGGCCGCCGAGGGCGGTGGCGCCGGAACGGAGCAGCTCCTCCGCCCCGCCCGGCTCGCACAGGCCGATGTCCTCGTACCAGTCCAGCTCCAGGGCCGTCGACAGGTCGTACACCTCGGCCAGCGACAGGTCCTCCGGCCCGATCCCCGCCTCCTCGTACGCGGCGTGCGCGATCGCGGACCGGAAGGGACGTTCGGGCTCCTCCGCGGTCATCGCCGAGTCCGTCGCGAAGTCCGGCAGGTCCAGGACGGTCTTGGGGAAGGTCGGCGTCACCGTGGACAGCCCGGTGATGCGCACCGGATCGGCCACGCCGTGCCGCCGTGCGAAGTCCATCGACGTCAGCACCAGCGCCGCGCCGCCGTCGCTCGTGGCGCAGATGTCCAGAAGCCGCAGCGGGTCGGCGACCATCGGGGACTCGCGGACGTCCTCCAGCGTCACCTCCTTGCGGTAGCGGGCGTTCGGGTTCGCCAGCCCGTGCCGCGCGTTCTTCACCTTGACCGCGGCGAAGTCGTCCGGCGTCGCCCCGTGCACCGCCATGCGACGCCGCGCGTACAACGCGAAGTAGATCGGGTTCGTCGCGCCGAGCAGCCGGAACCGCAGCCAGTCCGGGTCGTCCGGGCGGTCGCCCCCGACCGGTTTGAAGAACCCCTTCGGCGCGGCGTCCGCCCCGACCACCAGTGCCACGTCGCACAGGCCCGCGAGGATCCGCGCCCGCGCCGTGTCAATGGCCTGCGCCCCGGAGGCGCACGCCGCGTACGAGCTGGACACCCGCGCGCCCGACCAGCCGAGCGCCTGCGCGAACGTCGCTCCCGCGACGAACCCCGGGTACCCGTTGCGGATCGTGTCCGCACCCGCGACGTACTGCACGTCCGGCCACGTGAGCCCGGCGTCGGCCAGCGCCGCCCGCGCCGCCGCCAGCCCGTACTCGACGAAGTTGCGGCCCCATTTGCCCCACGGGTGCATCCCCGCGCCCAGAACGGCTACCTCAGCGGTCACGGACGGGCCTCCACATCCAGATCGTGTACACGGCCTCGTCGTCCTCGTAGAGGGTGCCTTCGGTCAGCTCGACCTCCATGCCGACGGACAGGTCGTCGACGGTGTGGCCGGGGGCGACCCGGCCGAGGACGACCATGCGTTCGGCTTCGAGTTCGACGGCCGCGACGGTGTAGGGGACGAACGGGTCGGGGGAGACGTACGGGGGCGGCGGCCGGTACCGGGAGTCGGTGTAGGACCAGATGCGACCGCGTTCGGAGAAGACGTAGGGCTCCAGTTCGGATCCGTCCTTCGGGCCGGTGCAGCGGGGATTGCGGCAGGCGAGCCCGTTGCGCGGGAAGTACGGGGTGCCGCAGGACGCGCAGCGGGTGCCGAGCAGCCGGACCTCGCCGCCCTCGGCGGTGAACCAGCCCTCGACGGCCGGGCGGCGTTCCTTGGTCGTCACGGGCTCCTCCTCATCCGGTGGCCGCCGCAGCGTAACAACCGGACGATCGTCGGAAACGCCGATGTCCGGTGAGCGGGACAGGACGTGCGGGGCGGGTGGACGTGTGGGGCAGGTAACTGACTCGTAAGTCACAACCGCTACAGTGAGCCGGGTCGGATTCCGCGCAGGCCGCCTGCGGGGTACGGACACGCGACCGGGCCTCGAACACGTGAGCAGGTACACGTGAACAGGAAGACGTGGGCGGGTTGCGCCAACGGTAGGGAGACGTGCGGATGCGAACGGGACTCGAGGGGAAGACGGCTCTGATCACCGGCGCCTCGCGCGGCATCGGGAAGGCGATCGCGACCGCGCTCGCCGCCGAGGGCGCCAACGTGGTGATCTCCTCCCGTAAGCAAGAGGCCCTGGACGAGGTCGCCAAGGAGATCGAGGCGGCGCACCCGGGCGTCGGCGTTCTCGCCAAGGCCGCGCACGTGGGCCGCGCAGAGGACGCGGAGGCCTGCGTCAACGCCGCAGTGGAGCGCTTCGGCGCCCTGGACGTCCTCGTGAACAACGCGGGGACCAACCCCTACTACGGGCCGATGGCCGACATCGAACCCGCGGCCGCCGCCAAGACCGTCGAGGTCAACCAGTTCGCGGTCGTGCAGTGGACCCGTCTCGCGTTGCGGGCGTCCATGGCCGAGCGGGGCGGGGCCATCGTCAACATCGCGTCCGTCGGCGGGCTGATCACCGAGCACGGCATCGGGTACTACAACGCCACCAAGGCCGCCGTCATCCACCTCACCCGCCAGTTCGCCATGGAGCTCGCGCCGAAGGTCCGCGTCAACTGCATCGCCCCCGGCCTGGTCAAGACCCACCTCGCCCGCGCCCTGTGGGAGTCGAACGAGGCGGAGATCGCCCGGCACATGCCGCTGCAGCGGCTCGGAGTGCCCGAGGACATCGCCAAGGCGGCGGTGTTCCTCGCCGGGGACACCTCGTCGTGGATGACCGGGCAGACCATGGTCGTGGACGGCGGCGCGACCGTCCGCTCCTCGGTCGTCTGAGAGATCGTCTGAGAGGACGCCCATGTCACGCTGGGGACTCACGATTCCGATGACCGGGCTCGCGCTGAGCGAGCACCGGGAGATCGTCGAGGGCCTGTCGACGCTCGGCTACACCGACGTCTGGTCCTCCGAGAGCAACGGCACCGACGGGTTCACCCCGCTCGCGCTGGCCTCGCAGTGGAACCCGACCGTGCGGCTCGGCCCGGCGGTCGTGCCGGTCTACACGCGCGGGCCCGCGCTCCTCGCGCAGCAGGCCGCGACGCTCGCCGATCTCGCGCCCGGACGGTTCGTGCTCGGCATCGGCACCTCGTCCGAGACGATCGTGCGGCGCTGGAACGGCATCCCGTTCGACGAGCCCTACAAGCGCACCCGCGACACGCTGCGCTTCCTGCGCAAGGCCCTCACCGGGGAGAAGGTCACCGAGGAGTACGAGACCTTCTCCGTCACGGGCTTCAGGCTGGACACCCCGCCCGCCGAGCCGCCGCCGATCGTGCTCGCGGCGCTGCGTCCCGGGATGCTGCGGCTCGCCGCCCGCGAGGCCGACGGCGCGATCACCAACTGGCTGGCCCCGGAGGACGTCCGGACGGTCCGCGGCGTGGTCGGCGACGAGACGGAGCTGCTCGCGCGGCTGTTCGTCTGCCCGACCGGCGACCCCGCCGAGGCCCGCGCCCTCGGCCGGCGGCTGATCGCCGCGTACATGACGGTCCCGGTCTACCGGGCCTTCCACGAGTGGCTCGGACGCGGCGAGGCGCTGCGCCCGATGAACGAGGCGTGGGCGGCGGGCGACCGCAGGAAGGCCCTGGAGGTCATCCCGGACGAGGTCGTCGACGACCTGGTGGTGCACGGCCCGCCGGAGCGGTGCCGGGCCCGCATCCGCGAGTACGTGGACAACGGTCTCACCACGCCGGTGCTCGCGATCCTTCCGGGCGGCGGCCTTTCCCCGGCCGAGGCGGTCCGGGCCCTCGCCCCGGACGCCGGCTGAGCCCCGGCCGCGCCGCCGGGTCACGGGCTCGCGCGGACGCGCCGGTCGCGGACGGAGACCGGTCGATCACGTCTCGGAGGTTTATCCCCGCGAGGATCGGGGAGGGAGGGCGGATCAACCCGAGAGAAAGAGACGTGAGGAGCTAATCGTGCTCACGCTGACCAGCGGTGCCGTCCAGGTGATTCGCACCGTGACCGCGAATCCGGAGCTTCCGCCTGACACCGGCATCCGCATCGAATCCGGGCTCGACGGCTCGGACGCCCTCCGGCTTTCGGTCGCCCCCGCCCCGGAGGCGGGCGACCAGATCGTCGAGGAGGAGGGTGCGAAGGTGTACCTGGAGGCGGCCGTCGCCGAAATGCTCGCTGACAAGACCCTGGACGCCCAGGTCGACTCGCAGGGCGACGTGGCGTTCACGATCGCCGAGACCCCCGGGGGGACCTCGATCTGATCCGAGTCGTGACGGACGGAGCCGGGCCCCGGCCGGGGCCCGGCTCCCGCACGTCCGGCGTCGATCCGGTGCCGCTCAGTTCATCGCGGACACCACCGCGATCACCGCGAACACGAAGGCCACGGTGGTGAGGATCATGAAGCCGACGACCACCGCGCAGGCCAGTCCGCGCGGCTGGTCTCGCCAGTTCGCGTAGCGGTCGCGCACCTGCCGGTCCAGTTCTTCCCGGGACGGCCGTCCCTCCGGGCGGTCGGGCGAAGGCGGGGTCGTCACGGTCGCCAAGTCTCCCAGATCGATCTCCCGGAGGACATCATCCCGGGAACGAGGGATGGGGGCCGAGCGCCCAGTACTCGTACAGCCCGTACCCCGTGGCGACCTCGGTGGGCTGCGCGCCGTCCAGGTACTCGTACCGCCCGACCGCGTCGACGAGCCCCCACATGCGGGCGGCGTCGTCGGGCTTGCGCAGGTCATAGGTGACGCCCTGGACCGTGAGGTCGGGGCCCTGGTACATGCCGTGCCTCCAGTCCGGTTCCAGGCCGTAGCCGGTGCCGACCATCAGGTGCACGGGCAGGATGGGCGTCGCGCGGATCGCGAACGGCTCCCCTCCCGGCGGCGCGAACCGCAGTGTGGCGCTCGTGACGTCGCGGGTGCCCTCCGCGTACACGGGCAGGTATTCGGGCCGGCCGAGGTACTCGATTTCGCGGTCCGGCCAGACTCGGGTGGCCTCTTCCAGGACGCGTCGCCCCTTCTCGTCCTCCTGGACGATGCAGAGGACAGAGTGGTCCGCGAACTGCATCGGTGCGTAGAGCCAGTAGAACGTGCCCGCGTTCTTGGCCTGGATTCCGGGCGGCTCCGGCTCCCCCACGGGACGGATGCCCCACGAGCGGTCCCGCGACCCCCACCAGTGGTCGGGCGTGGCCTCGATGGTCTCGCCGTCGACGACGATGGCGCCCGTCCAGCGGCCCGTCTGCGCGATGCGCCGCGAGTCGAACACGACGCGTTCCTGCGAGCGCAGGTGGTGCGGGGGTTCCAGCGTGGCCGGTATCGTCCCCTCCCAGGTCAGGTCGAACGCCAGGCCGTGCTCGTTGTCGTCCAGGACGACCCGCAGCGTCTTCAGCCCCTCGATCACCTCGACGCGGAACGGGCCGACCGTGGTGTCCATGCGGTCGGCGCCGAGTTCGCGGGACGCCCGCACGACCCGGTGCATCGGCCCGCGCCGCAGCAGCGCGAACGCGTCCATGACGCCGAGGTTGGGGTACTGGCCGATCCCGATGATGAGCATCAGCTCGTCCGAGCAGGGATGGGCGTTGAAGTAGTACCGGTCGTAGAAGTTGCGGTCGGACGTCGTGACGTGGCGCATCACCTCGGGCGCCTGGTGGATCGGGTAGTCGTCGAGCGGTGAGAGCGTCACGTCCGCTCCTCCAGGATTCGTGCGAGCAGCTGCGTGCAGGTGTTGTCGTAGGGGAAGCCGGAGGTCTCGTCGATCCAGCCGAAGTCGATCATCGCCTGCCCGATCCTGGCCATGATCACCGAGAACTTGAAGCCGGACAGGATCTCGTAGTACGCCATGTGCCGCATGGGGCGGCCGAGCAGCTCCCCGTGGCGGGCGACCGTCTCGGCGTGCGAGGGGAAGCCGTCGAGCCGGGCCGCGCCGACGCCCTCGCAGTGGTGACGGTCGAGGAACAGGAACCAGGCGAGGTCCTCCTCGGGGGCGCCGAGCGTCGCCGTCTCCCAGTCGAGCACGGCCGCCGGCACCCCGTCCCGGAAGAGCACGTTGCCGATGCGGGCGTCGCCCCACAGCAGGACGGGGTCGTCCGGCTCGTCGGGGCGGTTGGCCTTCAGCCACTCCAGGGCTTCGAGCGCCGTCTCCTGCGGTCCCTTGTAGGCCCAGTGCAGGTAGTGCTCGTAGTAGTTGAGCCGCTGGTCGAGGCCGGGCGCTCCCCACTGCGGCTGGTCGAGGAAGCCGAGGCCGAGATCGCGCACGTCCAGCCGGTGCAGGTCCGCGAGGATCTCCAGCGTCGACCACCACATGGCTGCGCGTTCGTCCGGGGAGACCTCGGTGACCCAGCCGTCCTGGTGGTAGGGCGGCATGTCGCTCGGGACGCGTCCGTCCACGTGGTCCATCACGAAGAACGCGGCGCCCAGCACGTCCTCGGACGGCTCGTACCAGTGGATGGGCGGCACGGGGATGGCCGTGCGCTCGTCCAGGATCCGCATCAGCCGGTACTGCTCCTCGAACCGCGGCTCGGGGAAGACCTGGTAGCGCGTCGGGGCGACCCGCGCGACGAACGACCGCCGGCGCGGGACGCCGCCGTCCCCGGTCCACTCGGCGTCGAACATGAGGGTCTCGTTGGAGAAGCCGCTGGTCTGCGGGGTCTCCAGGCGGGTGATCCGGACGCCGGGCAGGCGACGGTCCAGCCAGCCCGTCAGCGCGCGCACGGTGGTCTCGGGGTCGCGTTGGTCGGGAACGGGCATCGCCGCCTCCTCGCGCCGGATCACGCCCCCCGAACTAGAACGTGTTCTATCAACGGGTGCGGGGTCGGTCAACGGCCGCCGGCGCCGCCCGTGTAAGAATCGATCGATGCGTCTCACGAAGCTCGGACACGCCTGCGTTCAGATCAGCAAGGACGACCGGAGCATCGTCATCGACCCCGGATCGTTCAGCGAGGCGGCCGGCGCGCTCGCCGCCGCCGACGCCGTCCTGATCACCCACGAGCACTTCGACCACTTCGACGCCGACGCCCTGCGCGCCGCGATGGCCGAGCGCCCCTCGCTGGAGGTGTGGACGTCGCGCGCCGTCGCCGAGAGCCTCTCCGACCTCGGCGGACGCGTCCACCAGGTCGGCCACGGCGACGCCGTGACGGTCGCGGGCTTCGACGTTCACGTCTACGGCGAGGACCACGAGATCCTCCACCCGGACGTCCCGCCCGTCCCGAACACCGGCTTCCTCATCGACGGGGAGGTCTTCCACCCGGGCGACGCGCTGACCGTCCCGTCGGAGCCCGTCCGCACGCTGTGCCTGCCCGGCAACGCGCCCTGGCTGAAGGTCCCGGAGATGTACGCGTACACGCGCGAGGTCGACCCCGCCCGCGCGTACGTCATCCATGACGGGCTGCTGAACGAGATCGGCCTCCAGGTGATGACGACGCATGTCAGCAAGGCCGGGGAGGAACTCGGCAAGGAGTTCATCCGGCTGGAGCCCGGCTCCTCCGTGGACCTCACACGCCCGTGACCGGCCGTCCGGCCCGGCGGCCCCTCCAGGCCGTGTTCTTCGACATCGGCGAGACCCTGATCAACGAGGGGGAGATCTACGGCCGCTGGGCCGACTGGCTCGGCGTGCCGAGGCATACGTTCCTCACCAAGCTGGGCGCGGTGCTCGCGACCGGCGGCACCCACATGGACGTCTTCGCCTACTTCCGGCCGGGTTTCGACCTGGAGGAGGAACAGCGCAAACGCGCGGAGGCCGGCGTCCCCAACGGGTTCGGGGCGGACGACCTGTACCCGGACGTGCGGGCCTGCCTGTCCGGGCTCCGCGACCAGGGCCTCTACGTCGGGCTCGCGGGCAACCAGCCGGTGGAGGCGGCCGAGCAGATGGCCGCCCTCGGACTGGACGCCGACGTCGTCGGCATCTCCGACGTGTGGGGCGTCCAGAAACCGTCCCGGGAGTTCTTCGAGCGCTGCGCACAGCTCGCGGGCGTCCCGCCCGACCGCATCCTGTACGTGGGCGACCGCATCGACAACGACGTCCGGCCCGCGCTCGCGTTCGGGATGCAGGCGGCGTTCCTGCGGCGCGGCCCCTGGGGGCACATCCAGCGGGACGAGGAGACCCTGAGCCGCTGCCTGTTCGTCCTGGACGACCTGGCCGGTCTTCCCGGGCTCGTCGCCGACCACAACGCCGCCTGACCACCCCCACCCGGGACAACGCCGCCACCTGGGAAAACGCCGCCCGACCGTGATCGGGAGGCGGTCATGTCCCACTTGAGGGGGACCCCGCAAGGACGACGCCCTAGGGATGATCCCCTAAGCCGGGAGTAGGGAGTGCGAACAGTCCCCGCGACCGATGTGGTGCCGTGCTCACGGTTCGTAGCGTGGGGGGTGTGGACGCAAGGAAGAAAACGCGACCACGACCACTGCTCCACCTCGACGAATCGGGAGAACAGAACCATGAACGGTCTCTACCGTCCGCGCGACAACCGGATGATCGCGGGCGTCTGCGCCGGCCTCGGACGCCGCTTCGGCATGTCGGCCGGGACGGTCCGGTTGCTGTTCGTGCTGTCGTGCCTGCTGCCCGGACCGCAGTTCGTGGCCTACCTCGTGCTCTGGGTGATGATGCCGAACGAGCGGCGTCACCCGGCGGGTGTCCGCTGACGCAAGATCACTGATAACGCTTGGCCGGGCCCGCCCGGCGGTGTTGAATCGTGGCACCACCATCGGACCTCTCGCCGGCCCGGCGCCCGGGGGCCACCCCTTCCGGACGGCCCCGGTG
>DATCLF010000401.1:0-11236 GCA_036564055.1 Spirillospora sp. | reverse complement strand
GATTGATCAGCGGCCGAGAGCCCGGTCGAGGGTGACGGCCCACTGCCTGAGCAGGCGGGTGCGGCGGGCCGAGTCGTCGGTGAGCAGGTCGGCCAGGCCGAGGCCGCGCATGAGGTCGAGGGTCGCCTGCACCGTCTCGCGGACGCCGGGCACGCTCTCGTCCGCCCCGAGGGCCTCGACGGTGAGGCGGTGCGCCTCGCGTCCCACCCGGGCCTCCAGCGGCACGAGCCGCTCGCGGAGCTGCTCGTCGGAGCCGGCGGCGACCCACAGGTGCAGCGCGGCGCGGAACAGCGGGCTCGTGTACATCTCGCCGAGCAGCGTCACCACGTCCAGGGTGGACGGACGGCGTCCGGCCAGCGCGTCCAGGCGCTCGCGCATCTGCGCCATCCGCACCTCGCACCCGTACTCGACGGCCGCCGTCACGAGCTCCTCGCGGGTCCGGAAGTGGTGCTGCGCGGCCCCCCGGGACACGCCGGCGCGTTCGGCGACCACCGCCACGGTCGTTCCCGCCCAGCCGACGGAGGCGAGGCAGTCGACGGCGGCCTCGAGGAGGCGACGCCTGGTCGCCCGGCTGCGGTCCTGCTGCGGTTCGCGGGAGAGTGCCTGCGCGGTCATCTGGTCCTCGGCTCGGTGGCCCTCCAGTCAACCAGACCGACCGGCGCCGAAACAATCATGCGCGATTGCTTTCCCCGGTCGCCGCGGGGCGGACCTGCCCGATCGCGGGTCCGCCCGGCGGCCTCCTGGCGCCGTGCCCGCCGGCCCGGCGGTGCCGCCGAGGTCTGCGGCAGTCCGGCACCGGGCCGGCGGGCACGTCACTTTCCGGAGATGTTCGGGGACGGGTCAGCCGAGCGCGGCTCCGAAGCGGACCGCGTCCGCGGGGATTCCGTCCCGGCCGGGGACGAGGAGCAGGGGCGTTCCCTGGTCACCGCCCGGCCACGGAATGCCGTGGACGGCGCCCTTGCCGTGAGTGACGTCGTCGGGTGCGCCGACCAGCAGGAGTTTGGTGCGGGAAAGCAGCGCCGCGCCGAAGAGATCCCCGTTCTCGGGGGTCAGCCCGAGGTCCACCTGGCTGAGGAAGACGTCGCCGTCCCCGGGCGTGCTCGTCGCGTCGCCGAAGATCTGCACTCCACCGGCGTCCGGGGCGTCGTCGATGTCCTCGCGGGGGACGCCGACCACGAGGGGCTCGCCGAGGCCGTTGCGCCACGGTCCGCCCATGGCGAGCACGGACCCGAACTGGTCGCCTCTTTCGGCCGCTCCCGCCACGTCGGTGCTGTTCTGGCTGACGCTCCACTGCTGGGACGGGGGAAGTTCGTCGTCCGCGGAGAACAGGTGCACCATCCCGGCGTCGGCGACCGTGCCGATGTCCTCGGTCGGGACGCCGACCGCCAGCTTGAGGTGCGACGGGCCGTCGTGCTCGCACTGCGAGGTGAGCGCGAGGCTGGCGCCGAACCGGTCGCCGGCCTCGATCTCGCCGTCCACGCCAGGGGAGCCCTGGGAGAGCGGAGTGTCACTGGAGAGATCCTTGGCCAGGTGCACGAGGCCGGCGTCGCGGCGGCCGTCCAGGTCCTCGTCCGGAGCTCCCACGACCAGCGTGTAGCCGTTCACGCCGTCGACGTCGCAGCCGAAGCCGCCGGGCCCCTGGAACAGCCCGACCGCCGCGCCGAACCGGTCACCGGCCTCCACCCCGCCGCCGATGCCGGGGCTGTCCTGCGAGATCGTCGCGGTGGCCGCGATCTCGCCGCCCTCCGGCGTGAACGACACGATGCCCGCCGACCCGGCGTCCGCCCTGCCGTCGAGGTCCTCCCCGGGGGAGCCGAACGCCAGAGCGGGAGTGGGAGGCGCCGCGCTCACCGTCTCGTTGACGGCGATCGCCGCTCCGAATCCGTCTCCCCGTTCGGGGCCTCCGGCGATGCCGAAGGCGCCCTGGCGCAGCACGATTCCCGGACGGCCGCCGCCCAGCCCCTTGGCCGAACCGAAGATCACGTGGATGACGCCCGCGTCCTCGGCGCCGCCGACGGACTCCGAGGGCACGCCGACCACGAGGTCGGAGATGCCGTCGCGGTCGATGTCCGTCGTCCGGAGCACGCCGCCGAAACCGTCGCCGGGCTCCGGGCTGTCGCCGACGCCCGGTTGTCCCTGCTCCAGTACGCCCCGCTCGCCGGGTCCGTCCTCGGAGCCGTAGACGACGTGGATGCGCCCGGCGCCGGCCTTTCCCGCCACCGAGGCCCCCGGGTCGCCGACCACGAGGTCTCCGCACTGGTCCCCGTTGAAATCGGCTCCCCGCAGGCTGCACTGTGCCGCCCGCCTGGAGATTTCTGCGGCCGCTGTCCCCGGTATCGACGCCAGGGAGAGCATGGCGGCTCCCAGCGTCGCCGTTGTCATGACGAGTCTGCTGGTTTTCATAGGCACCCCGTCCAGTCTGTGACACGCACAAAAAATGACGGGCCAGTGGCTGGAAGGGTTTACATCAGGGGGCGGCGTTGGCCGGTTAATGTCAATAGTGGCGCTTGACCCTCTTCTCGGGTTGAAGATGTGCGTCCGGCGGTAATCGTTGCAACGGGAGGGGCCTGGGCTGCTCTCGTGGCTTGCGTCGTGCCCTTTCCCCTGGTGGACGATTGTCCTTCGGCAGGCGGTGTTCGGGGGAGTGGTCCGCCGTAATGTCGTCCTGTTCTGTGCCGGGGCGTCGCTTTGGGGCCTGTTTCGCGCATCTGTTTTCCTCTGCTCGCCATGAATCTGAGGTTCTCCGGCGAGGCCGTGCTGTTGCGGCCATTCGGCGGTCCGGGAGGTTATGCGGCCTCGAACATGTGAGGTGAGAGGGGAAGAAAACGTGTTTCGAGACGAGTTGGCTCACAGTCGATGCAGGAGCGGTTTCACAGAGTGATACGGAGAGGGTGCTGGAGATGTCGTCGCCTGGTTGGGACGGCATGGCTGTCGCCTGGTGACGGTGGAAGTCTTCGTTGAGCGTTGGCGCAGGTGAGGGGCGGCTTCCTCGACCTCTGCCCGCGCCTGCGTGAGATCCGGCGGGGCGGGACGTGGTCTCCGCGTCTGAAAACAATCATGCGTGATTGATTTTTTGTCCGCGGGTCTGGCAGGGTGCAGGGCATGAGCCAACCGCTACGGGTCGGTAACGCCTCGGGCTTCTACGGCGACCGCTTCTCCGCCGTCCGCGAGATGCTGGAAGACGGGCCGCTCGACGTCCTGACCGGCGACTACCTCGCCGAGCTGACGATGCTCATCCTGGGCCGCGCCCAGATGAAGGACCCGGGCGCCGGATACGCCACGACGTTCCTGCGGCAGATGGAGGAGTGCCTCGGGCTCGCCGTGGAGCGCGGCACGAAGATCGTCACAAACGCGGGCGGGCTCAACCCCGGCGGGCTGGCCGACAGGCTGCGTGAACTGGCCGAACGGCTCGGCCTCGACGTCCGCGTCGCCCACGTCGAGGGGGACGATCTGCTGCCACGGGCCGGTGAGCTGGAGTTCGACGACCCGCGGTACGGAAGCCCGCTGACGGCCAACGCCTACCTCGGGGCGTGGGGGATAGCCGAGTGCCTGCGAAGCGGTGCCGACGTGGTGGTGACCGGCCGCGTCACCGACGCGTCCCTCGTGGTGGGGCCCGCGGCCGCGCACTTCGGCTGGGCGCGCGACGACTGGGACGCGCTGGCCGGTGCGACCGTCGCCGGGCACGTGCTGGAGTGCGGGGCGCAGGCCACCGGCGGAAACTTCGCCTTCTTCGAAGAAATCTACAGCGTAAAGGCGCCGGGCTTTCCGATCGCGGAGGTCCGGGCCGACGGGTCGTGCGTCATCACCAAGCACGACGGGACGGGCGGCGCCGTCACGGTCGAGACCGTCACCGCGCAGCTCCTGTACGAGATCGGCGGCCCCTTCTACGCCGGTCCCGACGTGACGACCCGCTTCGACACGATCGAGCTGAAGCAGGACGGCCCCGACCGGGTGCGGATCGGCGGTGTCAAGGGCGTCCCGCCGCCGCCCACCACCAAGGTCTGCCTGAACTACCTCGGCGGTCACCGCAACGAGATGACGTTCGTGCTCACCGGGCTCGGCATCGAGGCGAAGGCGGAACTGGTCCGGCGGCAGCTCGAAGCGTCGTTCGGTGACGCCCGGCCCGCGCGCGTCGAGTGGACGCTGATCGGAACCGCCGGGACCGATCCCGCGACCCAGGGGGAGGCGACGGCCTTGCTGCGGTGCGCCGTCCTCGACCCCGACGCGGGGAAGGTCGGCCGGGCGTTCAGCGGCGCGGCCGTGGAACTGGGGCTGGCGGGTTACCCCGGTTTCACGACGACGTCCCCGCCGGGGAAGGGCGGCCCGTACGGGGTCTACCGGCCCGCGTTCGTCCCCAACGAGGTCGTCGAGCATGTGGCGGTGACGCACGAGGGGAAGCGAGTGCCGATTCCGCCCGCACCCACGGTCGCCGAGGTGCCGGCTGGAGCGGCCGGCGAGGCGCCGAACGACGACGCGACTGGTGAAGAGACGCCCGCCGAGTCCCCACCCGCCCGGGGGGTCCAGCCCATCCCCAGTGTCGAACGCCCAGGTCGAACCGTGCGAGGCGAATCGCCTCCTGTGGAAAACCCGTCCCACGGCATTCCGGGAACGACCGTGCGGGTTCCCCTCGGACGGGTCGCCGGAGCGCGCAGCGGAGACAAGGGCCCGGACGCCAACATCGGGGTATGGGCGCGGACGGACGCCCAGTGGCGCTGGCTGGAGCCGTTCCTCACCGTCGAGCGGTTCCGCGAACTGCTGCCCGAAACCCGCGACCACCCCGTCCACCGCCACGTGCTGCCCAACCTGCGCGCCGTCAACTTCGTCGTCGAAGGGCTGCTTCAGGAGGGCGTGTCGGCCTCGACCCGGTTCGACCCGCAGGGCAAGGCGCTCGGAGAGTGGCTGCGAGCCCGCCACGTCGACGTTCCGGAGGCACTCCTGTGACGCTGAAGAGCACACTCGACACCAACGCCCCGGAGTACCGGCAGCGGCGCGCCGCCATGCTGGAGAAGATCGCCGCCCTGGACGCCGAGCACGCCAAGGCGCTCGCGGGCGGCGGAGAGAAGTACGTCACCCGGCACCGCCGGCGCGGCAAGCTGCTCGCCCGGGAACGCATCGAACTGCTGCTCGACCCCGACTCGCCGTTCCTGGAACTGAGCCCCCTGGCCGCGTGGGGCACCGACTTCCCCGTCGGCGCGAGCGTCGTCACCGGGATCGGCGTCGTCGAGGGCGTCGAATGCGTGATCGTGGCGAACGACCCGACGGTCCGCGGCGGGGCCAGCAACCCCTGGTCGGTGAAGAAGAGCTTCCGAGCCCTCGACATCGCGCGGGAGAACCGGCTCCCCCTGATCAACCTCGTGGAGTCCGGCGGCGCGGACCTGCCCAGCCAGAAGGAGATCTTCATCCCGGGCGGGCGGATGTTCCGCGACCTGACCCGGCTGTCGGCGGCGGGCATCCCGACGATCGCGCTGGTGTTCGGCAACTCCACCGCCGGCGGCGCATACGTCCCCGGCATGTGCGACCACGTCGTCATGGTCAAGGAGCGCGCGAAGGTGTTCCTCGGCGGCCCGCCGCTGGTGAAGATGGCCACCGGCGAGGACGCGGACGACGAGGAGCTCGGCGGCGCGGAGATGCACGCGCGCACCTCCGGTCTCGCCGACTACATGGCCGCGGACGAGCAGGACGCGCTGCGCCTCGGCCGCCAGATCGTCCGGAACCTCAACCACCGCAAGCAGGGCCCGCCGCCCGGACCGGTGGAGGAACCGCTCTACGACCCGGACGAGCTGGCCGGCATCGTCCCCGAAGACCTCAAGATCCCGTTCGACCCCCGCGAGGTCATCGCCCGCATCGTCGACGGCTCACGGTTCGAGGAGTTCAAGCCCCTGTACGGGACGAGCCTCGTCACCGGCTGGAGCCGGATCCACGGCTACCCCGTCGGGATCCTCGCCAACGCCCAGGGCGTGCTGTTCAGCGAGGAGTCCCAGAAGGCCGCGCAGTTCATCCAGCTCGCCAACCAGACCGACACCCCGCTGCTGTTCCTGCACAACACGACCGGCTACATGGTCGGCAAGGAGTACGAGCAGGGCGGGATCATCAAACACGGCTCCATGATGATCAACGCCGTGTCCAACAGCAGGGTCCCGCACCTGTCGATCATGATGGGCGCGTCCTACGGGGCGGGCAACTACGGCATGTGCGGCCGGGCCTACGACCCCCGGTTCCTGTTCACCTGGCCGAGCGCGAAGTCCGCCGTGATGGGCCCGCAGCAGCTCGCCGGGGTCCTGTCGATCGTGGCGCGGCAGGCGGCGCAGGCGCGCGGCCAGTCCTACGACGAGGACCAGGACCGCGCCATGCGGGAGATGGTCGAAAAGCAGATCGAGGAGGAGTCGCTGCCGTTCTTCCTCTCCGGACGCCTCTACGACGACGGCGTGATCGACCCCCGTGACACCCGCACCGTCCTCGGCCTGTGCCTGTCCGCCGTCCACAACGCGCCCGTGCGCGGAGCCGACGGCTTCGGCGTCTTCCGGATGTGAGCCAGATGATCAGCAGAGTGCTCGTCGCCAACCGTGGTGAGATCGCCCGCCGTGTGATGCGGGCCTGCCGGGACCTCGGCATCGGGACCGTCGCCGTCCACTCCGACCCGGACGCGCAGGCACCGCACGTCCGCGAGGCCGACGTCGCGGGACGCCTGCCCGGCGCGGCCCCCGCCGAGACGTACCTGTCGGCCGAGCGGATCCTCGCCGTGGCCCGCGCCGCCGAGGCCGACGCCGTCCACCCCGGGTACGGGTTCCTGTCGGAGAACGCCGACTTCGCCCGGGCCGTGATCGACGCGGGCCTGACCTGGATCGGCCCCCCGCCCGACGCGATCGCCGCGATGGGCTCCAAGATCGAGGCGAAGAAGCTGATGGCGTCAGCGGGCGTGCCCGTGCTGCCCGAACTGGACCCGGCCGCCGTCACGGACGCGGACCTGCCGCTGCTGGTGAAGGCGTCCGCGGGCGGCGGCGGGCGCGGCATGCGGATCGTCCGCGCGCCCGGCGAGCTGCCCGGCGCCCTCGCCGCCGCCCGCCGCGAGGCCGAGTCGGCCTTCGGCGACCCGGCCGTGTTCTGCGAGCCGCTGCTGGAGAACGCCCGGCACATCGAGGTGCAGGTCGTCGCGGACGCCCACGGCGGCATCTGGACGCTCGGCGAACGCGAATGCTCGATCCAGCGTCGCCACCAGAAGATCATCGAGGAGGCGCCCTCGCCGGCGGTCGGGCCCGAGCTGCGCGCCGCCCTGTGCGAGGCGGCGGCGGACGCGGCCCGCGCCATCGGCTACACCGGGGCCGGCACGGTCGAGTTCCTGCTCGCCCCCGACGGACGCTTCTACTTCCTGGAGGTCAACACCAGGCTGCAGGTCGAGCACCCGGTCACCGAGTGCCTGTACGGGGTCGACCTCGTCCGGCTGCAGATCGAGATCGCCGAGGGGGAGCGCCTCCCGGACGCGGCGCCGCAGCCGCGCGGCCATGTCATCGAGGCCCGCCTGTACGCCGAGGACCCCGCGCATGACTGGCGACCCGGCAGCGGCCCTCTGCACACCTTCGACGTCCCCGGCGTCGACGCGGAGTTCACCGTCCCCGCCTCCCACGGCCTGCGGCTCGACAGCGGGGTGGAGAGCGGCGGAGAGATCGGCGTCCACTACGACCCGATGCTCGCCAAGCTGATCGCGTGGGCGCCCGGCAGGCGCGCCGCGGCGCGCCGGCTCGCGGCCGCCCTGCGCGGCGCCCGCATCCACGGCCCGGCCACCAACCGGGACCTGCTCGTCCGCGTCCTGGAGGAACCCGGATTCCTGAACGGCGACACCGACACCGGGTACCTCGACCGGGTCGGCCTCGACGTCCTCACCGCGCCGCTCGCGGACGAGGACGCCGTCCGCGTGTCCGCCCTGGCCGCCGCGCTGGCCGGGGCCGCCGCCGCACGCGCCGCCGCCCCGGTGCTCGGCGGGCTCCCCTCGGGATGGCGGAACGTCCGGTCCCAGCCCCAGCTCAGGACGTTCGAAGGCCCCACCGGACGGCTGACCGTCGACTACTACCTGCACAGAGGCGAGCTGGTGTCGGAGCTGTGCCCCGATGTCGCCCTGGTGTCGGCCGCGCCCGACCGGGTCGTCCTGGAACGCGGGGGCCTGCGCGAGACCTTCACCGTGACGACGCAGGGGGACGCGGTCTATGTCGACTCCCGCCTGGGCCCGGTGACCTTCCGGGCCGTCCCCCGTTTCACCGACCCGGCCACCGAGATCGCCCCGGGCTCCCTGCTCGCGCCCATGCCCGGGACCGTGCTGCGCGTCGAGACCGAACTCGGCGCCGAGGTCGCCGCCGGACAGACCCTCGTCGTCCTGGAGGCGATGAAGATGGAGCACCGTGTCACCGCCCCGGCCCCGGGGACGGTCGTGGAACTGAACGTGGAGGCCGGACGCCAGGTCGAGTCGGGCGCCGTCCTCGCCGTGATCGAAGGGACCCCCTCATGAGCTTCGTGGAGACCGAGGAACGCCGGGCGCTGCGCGCCGCCGTCGCCGAGCTGGGCGCCAAGTACGGCCCCTCCTACCACATCGAGCAGGCCAAGGCCGGGCGCAAGACCACCGAACTGTGGGACGAGGCGGGGCGGCTCGGCTACCTCGGCGTGAACGTGCCCGAGGAGTACGGCGGCGGGGGCGGCGGCATCGGGGACCTCGCCGCGGTGTGCGAGGAGCTGGCCGCGGCGGGCTGCCCGCTGCTGCTCATGGTCGTCTCCCCGGCGATCTGCGCCACGATCATCGCGCGGTTCGGCACCGAGGAGCAGAAGCGGCACTGGCTGCCGCGGTTCGCGGACGGCTCGGTCAAGATGGCGTTCGCGATCACCGAGCCCGACGCGGGGTCGAACTCGCACCGCATCACCACCACCGCGCGGCGCGACGGCGACGGCTGGGTGCTGAAAGGGCAGAAGACGTTCATCTCCGGGGTGGACGAGGCGGACGCCGTCATGGTCGTCGGCCGCTCCCAGGACCAGAAGGGCGACCTGCGCCCGTCCCTGTTCATCGTCCCGACCGACGCCGACGGCTTCACCTGGACCCCGATCGAGATGGAGATCGTGGCGCCGGAGAAGCAGTTCGTCTGCCACCTCGACGACGTCCGCCTGCCCTACGACGCGCTCGTCGGCGACGAGGACGGCGGACTGCTGCAGCTGTTCGCCGGCCTCAACCCCGAACGGATCATGGCGGCCGCCATGGGCGCCGGGATCGGCCGCCTCGCCCTCGGCAAGGCCACCGCCTACGCGCGGGAACGGCAGGTCTTCAAGGCGCCGATCGGCGCCCACCAGGGCATCGCGCACCCGCTCGCCGCCGCCAAGATCGAGCTGGAGCTGGCCCGGCTGATGGCCCAGAAGGCCGCCTGGCTGTACGACTCGGGCGACGACGCGGGCGCGGGCGAGGCCGCGAACATGGCCAAGTACGCCACCGCCGAGGCCGCGATCCACTGCGTCGACCAGGCGATCCAGACCCACGGAGGCAACGGCCTCACGACCGAGTACGGGGTCGGCATGCTCGGCGGGGTCGTCCGCCTCATGCGCATCGCACCGGTCAGCCGCGAGATGATCCTCAACTACGTCGCCCAGCACTCCCTCGGACTGCCCAAGTCGTACTGACGACTCCCGGCCGGCGCGTCCCTGCCGTCCCTGCGGTCACGGAAGTGAGTGTCGGACAGCGGGACGCGCCGGGGGCGGTTCCCGTCGTCGCCCACGCCGATACCGAGCAATTCAGCATGTTTCGGGCGGACGGCGTCGGCGGCGCGTACACTCCCCACGACTCCGAAGGGTCGCGCGCTCTCACGACCACGCAGCCGTTAGGGGGTGCCGCGCGTGTACGATCCCCGCCGCCGTGCCGCCGATGCAGCCGGGTCCCGGCTTCGGCGCTCCCCCCGCCTCCACCGCCCCCGTCGGCCCCGCCTCCCGGGCCCGCCGCCTGGGAGCCTGGGGCGTGGACGCGGCGCTTCTCCTGACCGTCGCCGTCCTCCTCGGCATGATGACGTGGGGACGGCTGAACAACATCGTCGACGGCGTGTGGGGGCAGGTGCTGGGCGCGACCGGCGGTCTCCTCCTGTCGGGCGGCGACGTCCGGCGGGCCGCCGCGGACTTCGGCATGAGCATCTGGCGGGACGTCGTCACCGCGATCACCCAGGCCCTGCTCCTGCTCGTCCTGATCGAGCTGCTGTACCGGTTCGCGGCCGAGCGCTTCGCCGGCCGCACGCTCGGCAAGCTCGTCGTGGACCTCCGCGTCGCGAGCACCGGCACCGCCCGCCGCCGCGTGTTCCTCCGCGCGCTCGTCACCACGGCGGGCGGCACGGGCCTGTACGCCGCCGCCTGGATCCTCCTCCTTCACGGGCAGTTCCTCTTCGCGCTCCTGACGTGGCTGGCCGCGGTCGCCGTCCTCCTCGCCAACGGGCTGCCCGCCCTCGCCGGCGCGCGGCGCCGCACGCTCGCCGACCGGGCGGGACGCACGATCGTCGTGCCGGCGGGCGCCTACCGCCGCGCCGCCGAGACCGCCGCGCAGGGCGCCGGTGCGGCGTGGACCGGTGCCCAGCAGGCCGGGCGGGCCGTCCGCGACAACGCCGCCCGGATCGCCCAGGACGACCGAATGCGCCGCGCGCTGGAGTCCGAGCGGGCCCGGCAGATCCAGGACCTCGGCCGCCAGTCGGCCGCCAAGGTGCGCGATGCGATGGACGGCGACCAGGTCCGGCGGGCACGGGAGGCGGGCCGGCGTCTCGGCGACCGGCTCCGCGGGGCCCGCTCCGGAACCGCCCCGAACGAGCGGCCGGCCCCGCAGCCCGGTGCGCCGGCGCCGCCCGTCCCGCCCGCCCTTCCCCCGCCCGAGCCGCGCTACGGCCCGTATCCGCAGCAGCAGGCGCAGCCGTGGCGGCCGCCTCCCGCACCGCCCGGGCGGGACCACCGGTAGCGGGACGTCACGGGACGAGAGCGTCGACCTGCGTCTCCAGCGGGACCGGCGCCGTCAGCCGGTTGTCCACGGCCGTGTGGGGAACGGGAGGCGGCTCGTCCGGGCGCATGCGGGCGACGAACGCCTCGAACCGGGCGAGCTTGCCGGTGTCGCGCGGCGACCCCCGCTTCTCCAGGCGGTGCCGGAGGGTCGCGGCGTCCGTGCGGACCCATACCAGACGCACCTGCGGGCCGCCCAGCTCGCCGGTCCACTCCGCCCACCGTGCCGCGTCCCGGATGTGGC
>DATCLF010000400.1:0-1521 GCA_036564055.1 Spirillospora sp. | reverse complement strand
CTCCACGACCGTCAACGGGGAGGTCAGGCAGGACTCCCGCACCTCCCTCCTCCTGCACGACGTCCCGACGCTCGTCGAGTACGTGAGCCAGGTCATGACCCTGCTGCCCGGCGACGTCATCCTCACCGGCACCCCCGCCGGCATCGGCCCCCTGGAGGTCGGGGACGAGGTCACGGTCACCATCGAGAACATCGGCAGCCTGACGAACCGGGTCATCGAACGCGACTGAGCGGGGACGGCCATGGCGTTCAGCGGCTTCACCGAGGAGACGTTCCGGTTCTACAAGGGCTTGCAAGCCGACAACAGCAAGTCCTACTGGACGGCTCACAGGGAGACCTACGAACGCCATGTGCGCGAACCGATGGCCGAGCTGTGCGCCGAACTGGAAGACGGGATCGGCCCGGTGAAGCTGTTCCGCCCGTACCGAGACCTGCGGTTCAGCAAGGACAAGTCGCCCTACAAGACACACCAGGGCGGCCATACGAGCGAGGGCTTCTACCTCCAGGTCGACGCCGACGGGCTCCTGGCCGCGGGCGGCATGTACGCGCTCACCCCGGAGCAGCTCCACCGTTACCGCGACGCCGTGGGGTCGGAGACGTCCGGCCGGGAGCTCCAGGCGATCGTGGACGAGCTGCGCGCCGCCGGCCTGGAGGTCGCCGGTGACCGGCTCAAGACCCGCCCGCGCGGCACACCCCCCGACCATCCGCGCCTGGAACTCCTGCGCCACCGGTCGCTGTACGCCTTCAGAGGCTGGCCCGCCGACCCGTGGATGCGGACGCCGCAGGCGGTGACGGCCGTCCGCGACACGTGGCGCCTCCTGCGCCCCCTCGTCGAGTGGGGGCGGCGCCGCCTCGGCCCTCCCGGCGACGGCCGATGACGCGTCCGTGACACGACACGCGCGCCCTCCGGCTATTCGTTTTGGCCGTCGTCGCGGTCTCCTGTATTCTCATCGAGGCGCGAGCGACCCGCCGGAACCGGCAGGGCGCCCGTACCTCACTGGGGTATGGTGTAATCGGCAGCACGAGTGATTCTGGTTCACTTAGTCTAGGTTCGAGTCCTGGTACCCCAGCTACGTCCGTTCTCACGGACGCACGCCCCCGTCGTCTAGTGGCCTAGGACGCCGCCCTCTCAAGGCGGTAACGGCGGTTCGAATCCGCTCGGGGGTACCCCTCGGCGGCGGGCACGAGCCCGTCCGCCATCCGCCGGAGAAGCGGCCGCGCGCAGTCCGCGGCGATCCGACACCACCACGTTGATGCGGTTCCGCGGCGTCCGGCACGCCGCCTTCCAACCCTCCGGCCCCTTCGACGCCCAAGCGAACCCGAGCACGCCCGGTGGCGCGGCGGCGGATCGAAACCCGTTCGAGATGAGACGAAGAGTCCGGTAGGGTAGGGCCAGCCCGAGCGGAAAGACCGCCCGGTGCACGTCCGGCCCCCGTCGTCTAGTGGCCTAGGACGCCGCCCTCTCAAGGCGGTAACGGCGGTTCGAATCCGCTCGGGGGTACACATCACAGCCGACCACAGC
>DATCLF010000399.1:0-7086 GCA_036564055.1 Spirillospora sp. | reverse complement strand
CTGCCGTGCCACACCGGTCTGCGGCTGCTGACGGAGAAGGGCTCGGCGCTCGGCCGGACGCTGCCGGACAAGTCCGTCAGGCTCGTGCGCGGCGACCGGGAGGTGTTCGGGCTGCGGGGACGGTCCGCCGAGCAGCGGATCGCGCTCGATCTGCTCATGGACGAGGACATCGGCATCGTCTCGCTCGGCGGCCGCGCGGGCACCGGCAAGTCGGCCCTCGCCCTGTGCGCGGGACTCGAGGCCGTCATGGAGCGGCGCAGGCACCGCAAGGTCGTGGTGTTCCGTCCCGTGTACGCGGTCGGCGGCCAGGAGCTCGGCTATCTGCCGGGCACCGAGAACGAGAAGATGTCCCCGTGGGGGCAGGCCGTCTTCGACACGCTGTCGGCGGTCACCACGCCCGAGGTCATCGACGAGATCGTGGACCGCGACATGCTGGAGGTCCTGCCGCTCACGCACATCCGCGGCCGCTCGCTGCACGACGCGTTCGTGATCGTGGACGAGGCACAGTCGCTGGAGCGCGGCGTGCTGCTGACCGTCCTGTCGCGCATCGGCGCGGGCTCGCGGGTCGTGCTGACCCACGACGTGGCGCAGCGCGACAACCTGCGGGTGGGCCGGCACGACGGCGTCGCGGCCGTGGTGGAGCGGCTCAAGGGGCATCCGCTGTTCGCGCACGTGACGCTGACGAGGTCGGAGCGCTCGCCGATCGCCGAGCTGGTCACCGACATGCTCGGCGGCGACATCGGCATCTGACCGCGCCCCGGCGCGCCTGAGCGCAAGGCGACGGAACAGGGCCGACAGGACAGAGCCGACGGAACAGAAACCGGGTGAACCCCGGCGGCCGGAACGCCGCCGGGGTTCACTGTTGCGCAAACAACACTGGTTCCCACGTTTCGTGATAGTCCAACCACGCATCGTGAATGTGTGAAGAAGCTCACATGGGGTTGGGCGTGGGTGCGGAATCCCTGGTCTCATTGAGGTTTCGGCAATGATCCGGTCAAGTTGACAACCGCCTCACCCGAAGCTTTTGTCTCGTTCCGGTTGCGAAGCCTCCCTCGACCTCGGGCATTGTGGCGTGCCGTAAGCACCCCCGACCGGTGCGCGGCCGTGGCGCGGCCTCCCGACATTCGCGCGACGGACACCGTGCCGGCGCGGGCTCGGAGCCATGGAGCACGGCGCCGTGGAGCCCGCGGCCCGCCGGCAAGGGGGTGGAAACAGCTCGTACGCGTGACCATGCGCGTGCGACCGTCGGAAGGACCGCCTTGTACGGAGACCGTCTCGGGTCCCCTAGGCGAGACGATCGACAGAACACAGCCTCTCAGGAACCGTGGCCGTCGGCGGACGCGGCGTCCGCCCCCCGGCTCGACGACCCCGCCGATGTGAACCACCCCGCCGACGTGAACCAGGCGTTCATCCCGGCGCCCCAGCCGCCGGTGTTCGACGCCGCCGCGACCGAGCCCGCCGAGGCCGGCTCCGAGGACCGGCCGGACGCCGGGCCCACGGCCACGGCGCCGCAGCCCGCGGTGGCCATCTGCGACGACGTCAAGGTCGCCGGGCCCGACCGTTTCCAGGCCGCGCCCGCCGGTGACACCCTCGGCCTCCCGCCCGTCGAGTCCGGTCCCGGAGCCGGCGGCGCGGACGCCGTCCGCGACGAGATCGCCTCCGGCGAGGGCGGTGACGCCGGCCCCTCCGGTCCGCGCCCGTCCGGTGAGCGCGGCGGCGCCGGCCGGCGCAACGGCATGCGGATCGCCGCGGTCGTCGCGGGCGCCGCGGTCGTGCTCGGCGGCGGCACCGCCGCCGCGTTCGCGCTGACCGGCGGCTCGCAGGACGAGACGACCGTCAAGCCGAGCCAGAAGCTCGCCGATGCCGAGCCGAAGGTCGACCCGAGGGTCCTGGAGGAGCAGCGGCGCAAGCTCGCCCTGGAGCGCGCCGCCCGGGAGGCGCGCGAGTACGACGGCAAGAAGGTGGCGCTGCGTCCCAAGGGCACGCCCCTGCCGACCAAGACCCCGAAGAAGAAGGACTCCGGCGGCACGGGCGCGCCGATCGCCGACCCCGTCCCGGCGAGCGAGGCGCAGCGGATCGCCAAGAACATGATGCCGAGCTTCGGGTTCACCGGCGCCGGCGAGTTCGGCTGCCTGGTGAAGCTGTGGAACAAGGAGAGCGGGTGGAGGGTGAACGCCTCCAACCCCAGCTCCGGGGCGTACGGCATCCCGCAGGCCAACCCCGGCACCAAGATGGCCAGCGCCGGCCCGGACTGGCGCACCAACCCCGCCACGCAGATCAAGTGGGGCCTCGGCTACATCAAGGGCCGCTACGGGACCCCCTGCAAGGCGTGGGCCCACTCGCAGAGCACCGGCTGGTACTGAGGTCGCGCTCGTAGTACCAGGGCCGCCGCAGAGGCAGTAGCGGGTGCTTCATCTCCATCACCCCGAGGGACGTCCGTCTACGCGCGTCCCAGAGGGCTCTCAGGGCCTTCTGGGACGCGTCGGACGTCGCCGTCAGGACGTGCCGGTCATCTTGAGCACGTCGAGGGCCTCGTCCAGCTCCTCCACCGTCAGCTTGCCGTCGGCGACGTAACCGCGTTCGAGCACGATCTCGCGGATCGTGCGGCGCTCCTCCAGCGCCTGCTTGGCGACCTTCGCCGCCTCCTCGTAGCCGATGTACCGGTTCAGCGGCGTGACGATCGACGGCGACGACTCGGCGTACTCGCGCATCCGCTCGGTGTTCGCCTCGATGCCGTCCACGCAGCGGTCGGCCAGCAGCCGCGACGCGTTCGCCAGCAGCGTGATCGACTCCAGGACGTTGCGGGCCAGCATCGGCAGCATCACGTTCAGCTCGAAGTTGCCGGACGCCCCGCCGAACGCGACCGCGGCGTCATTGCCGATGACCTGGGCGCAGACCTGCAGAACCGCCTCGGGGATCACCGGGTTCACCTTCCCCGGCATGATCGACGACCCGGGCTGCAGGTCGGGCAGCCGGATCTCCGCCAGCCCGGCGCGCGGCCCCGACCCCATCCAGCGCAGGTCGTTGGCGATCTTGTTGAGGCTCACGGCGATCGTGCGCAGCGCGCCGCTGGTCTCGACCAGGCCGTCCCGCGCGCCCTGGGCCTCGAAGTGGTCGCGGGCCTCGGTCAGCGGCAGGCCCGTCTCCCGCGCGATCTCCGCGACGACGCGCGCGCCGAAGCCCTCGGGGGTGTTGACGCCGGTGCCGACCGCCGTGCCGCCGAGAGGCAGCTCGGCCAGCCGGGGCAGGGCCGCCTCCAGCCGTTCCACCCCGTGCTCGACCTGGGCCGCGTAGCCGCGGAACTCCTGGCCCAGCGTCACCGGCGTCGCGTCCATGAGGTGGGTGCGGCCGGACTTCACGGCCGTGCGGAACTCGTCGGCCTTGCGCGCCAGCGTGTCCCTCAGGTGCCGCAGCGCGGGGATCAGATCGTTCAGGACGGCCCCGGTCGCCGCGATGTGGATCGAGGACGGGAAGACGTCGTTGGACGACTGGGAGGCGTTCACATGATCGTTCGGGTGCACCGGGCGTCCGAGCCGTTCCTGCGCGAGCGTCGCCACCACCTCGTTGGCGTTCATGTTGGACGACGTCCCGGACCCGGTCTGGAAGACGTCGACGGGGAACTGGTCGTTCCACTTTCCGTCCGCGACCTCGCGCGCCGCCTCGGCGATCGCGGCCGCGAGGTCCTTGTCGAGCACGCCGAGCTCGGCGTTCACCGTCGCCGCCGCGGCCTTGATGTGGCCCAGCGCGGCGATGTGCGCGGCCTCCAGCGTCCGTCCCGAGATCGGGAAGTTCTCCACCGCGCGTTGTGTCTGCGCCCGCCACTTCGCCGCCGCCGGGACGCGGACCTCTCCCATGGAGTCGCGCTCGACCCGGTACTCCGCCTCGGCCATGGAACGTCACCTCCGCCTGAGTTCTGCCACATCCTGTTCATGGCAGCTTCCCAGGGGACGGGCTCATTCCCGGGCGGGGCTCTCTGGGAGGCGGATCACTCCTTGTTGATGGTGTAGTTCTTGCGTTCTCCCGGCTTGCCGACGGGTTTCTGCTCGCCGTTCACCCAGACGTCGCAGGCGGACGCGTCGTAGACCACCGCGTTGATGCGCGGCTGGTCGTACTGCCGCGCCTCGTTCTTCTTCAGGGTCTCGTCGCTGAGCACTGTGATCACGTTGCCCGGCACCGAGACGAAGATCTTGCAAGCGTCGGTGCGGGCCCGCACGACGAGCGTGCTGGAGTGCACGCCGGGCGGGAGCTGCTGCCCGCCGTCGGCGGCGGGGCTCGACGCCGACGAGGTCGGGGACGGCCCCTTCGACCCCTCTCTCATCATCCCGACGATGAGCGCCGTCGCGCCGATGCCGCAGGACGCCACGGTCGCCCCGATGAGCGCGATCACGGCCATCAGCCGGTAGCGCGGCGTCGGCGCGCGGCGTCCCGACCGCGGTCCCGTCATGGCCCGCTCCAGCCGGTCGACCGCGCGGGCGTGGCTGAGACGCCGGGTCGGGTTCTTCTCCAGCAGCCCGGTGATCACGGGCGTGAGGGGGCCGGCGTTCTGCGGGACGGGGGTGGACTCGTTGGCGAGCGCGCTGAGCGTCGCCATCACGTTCTCGCGTTCGAACGGCGGGTAGCCCTCGACGGCGGCGAACAGCGTCGCGCCGAGCGACCACAGGTCCGAACGGGGGGTGGCCTTCTCTCCGGCGGCGACCTCCGGGGCGACGTAGGCGGGCGAGCCCATGAAGTGGCCCGTCTTGGTCAGGCTGGCCGACCCCGAGGAGAACGCGAGACCGAAGTCGGTGAGGACGACCCGGTCACCGTCCAGCAGCACGTTGCTGGGTTTGAGGTCGCGGTGGACGATCCCGGCCTTGTGCGCGGTGTTGAGGGCGTCCAGCAGGGCGCGGCCGATGTGCGCGACGCGTTCGGGCGGCAGCGGCCCGGAACGCTCGATGAGATGCTCGAGACTCGGCGCCTCGATCAGCTCCATCACGATCCAGGGCCGGCCCTGCTCGATGACCACGTCGTACACCTCGACGATGGAGGGCGTGCGCAGTTGCGCTGGCGCACGCGCCTCCCGGAGGGTGCGGCGGTAGAAGACCACCCGGTCGTCCTCGGAGAGGTCCTCCGGGAGGCGGAGCTCCTTGATCGCGACGGCGCGGTCGAGGAGCTCGTCGTGTCCCCTCCAGACGGTGCCGTTGGCACCTTGACCGATTTCCGAGACCAGCCGGTAGCGCGTCGCGAGAACGAGGCGCTCTGACTGTGACATGGCGGAAAAGATACCGGAGTGGCCCTGCGGTCATCCGGGAGACCTCGGGACCAACGTCATTTTTGGCCCGATATGGCGACCTACTGGCCGGAAACATTCGGGGGCCACGCCGGGACGCCGCGCGGCCGTCAGCGCCGGCCGATGGTGAGGAGGGGTCCCGTGGTGTCGGCGAAGAAGTCGTTGCCCTTGTCGTCCACCACGATGAACGCCGGGAAGTCCTCCACCTCGATCTTCCAGACCGCCTCCATGCCGAGCTCCGGGTACTCCAGGACCTCGACCTTCTTGATGCAGTCCTGGGCGAGACGGGCGGCCGGTCCGCCGATCGAGCCGAGGTAGAACCCGCCGTACCGCTTGCAGGCCTCGGTGACCTGCTTGGAACGGTTGCCCTTGGCCAGCATGACCAGCGAGCCGCCGGCGGCCTGGAACTGGTCGACGTAGGAGTCCATCCGCCCGGCCGTCGTCGGGCCGAACGAACCGGACGCGTAGCCCTCCGGCGTCTTGGCCGGGCCCGCGTAGTACACCGCGTGGTCGCGCATGTACTGGGGCATCGGCTCGCCCGCGTCCAGCCGCTCCTTGATCTTCGCGTGCGCGATGTCGCGGGCGACGACGAGCGGACCGGTCAGCGACAGCCGGGTCTTCACCGGATACCGGCTCAGCTCGGCCCGGATCTCGTCCATGGGACGGTTGAGGTCGATCCTGACGACCTGGTCTTCGAGCTGGTCGTCGGTGGTGTCGGGCAGGTACTGCGCCGGATCGGTCTCCAGCCGCTCCAGGAACACGCCCTCCCGGGTGATCTTGGCGACGGCCTGCCGGTCGGCGCTGCACGACACCGCCAGCGCCACCGGGCAGGACGCCCCGTGGCGCGGCAGCCTGATCACCCGCACGTCGTGGCAGAAGTACTTCCCGCCGAACTGCGCGCCGATGCCGAGCTTCCGGGTCAGCTCCAGCACCTCGAGCTCAAGCTCCAGGTCGCGGAAGCCGTGGCCCAGCGGCGAACCCTCGGTCGGCATCGTGTCGAGGTAGTGCGCCGACGCGTACTTGGCGGTCTTGAGGGCGTACTCGGCGGACGTCCCGCCGACCACGATCGCCAGGTGGTAGGGCGGGCACGCGGCCGTGCCGAGCGAGCGGATCTTCTCCTCCAGGAAGGACATCATCCGCTTCGGATTCAGGACCGCCTTCGTCTCCTGGTAGAGGAACGACTTGTTCGCGCTTCCGCCGCCCTTGGCCATGAAAAGGAACTTGTAAGCGTCACCGGACGTCGCGTAGAGCTCGATCTGCGCGGGCAGGTTGTTGCCGGTGTTCTTTTCGTCCCACATCGTCAGCGGCGCCATCTGCGAATAACGCAGGTTCAGTTTCGTGTACGCGTCGTATACGCCGCGTGAGATGTGCTCTTCGTCCCGCCCGTCGGTCATGACGTACTGGCCGCGCTTGCCCATCACGATCGCGGTGCCGGTGTCCTGGCACATGGGCAGGACGCCGCCGGAGGCGATGCACGCGTTCTTCAGCAGGTCCAGTGCCACGAACCGGTCGTTCGGGGACGCCTCCGGGTCATCGAGGATCCGCCGGAGCTGCGCGAGGTGCGCGGGGCGCAGCAGGTGCGCGATGTCGCGCATGGCGGTCTCGGTGAGCAGCCGCAGCACCTCCGGCTCCACCTGCAGGAACGTGCGCCCGTTCGCCTCGAACGTGGAGACCCCGTCGGAGGTGAGGAGCCGGTAGTCGGTCTCGTCCGGGCCGAGGGGGAGCAGGTCGGTGTAAGAGAACTCAGGCATCGAAGATCCTCGCGGGTGCGAACGGGGCGACTCAGTTTATATTTGGCGGCTCACCCGGCGTCGGAC
>DATCLF010000398.1:0-5687 GCA_036564055.1 Spirillospora sp. | reverse complement strand
CCCCGAGATCGTCAACGCCAGGGTCAGGGCGCCCTCCACCGCGCCGAGACCGCCGGGCGTCGGCGCCGCCGAACCCAGCGCGTTGGCCGTGAGGAACACCACCACGACCGTCGTCAGCGGCAGCGCACCCCCGAACGCGCGGACCGAAGCGTCCAGGCAGAGAACGAACCCCACCATCAGCAGCAGCGTCCCGCCGATGCCCGTGAGCAGCTTCTTCGGGGTCTGCAGGACGTCCACCAACCTCGGCACGACCCCGGAGAACATGCTCCTCAGCCGCGAGGTCACCTCCCGCCGGACACGCGGCACCGTCAGCGCCAGGCCCGTCAGCAGCGCCAGCGACAGCACCACGATGACGATCGTGCGGGACGGCGCGAGATCCTGCGTCGCCTTCGCCGCCGAACCGGTGAGGAACCCGAACAGCACCAGCAGCAGGACGTGCGTGGTCAGCCCCACGAGCTGCGACGCGCCGACGCTCGCCACGGCCAGACCCGGCCGCACCCCGGAGCGCTGCAGGTAACGGGTGTTCACGGCGACGGCGCCCACCGCCGCCGGCGCCACCAGCTTCACGAACGACGCCGCGAGCTGCACCAGCACCGTCCGCCCGAGCGGCAGCCGCTCCGGCACGAACCCGATCAGCATGAACGCCGCGGCGAGGTAGGTGAGGGCGGCGCCGCCGAGCGCCAGCAGCGTCCAGTGCCAGCTCGCCGCGGACGCCATCCTCGCCACGTCCAGGCTCGCCACCTGCGGGATGACGATGTACGCGGCGATCGACAGCGCCACGATGCTGAAGACCGTCCGGGGGCCGAACCGCTCCAGCCTGAGCGGCGCCACCTCCGTCTCCGGCTTCAGCCTGACGATCTGCTCCCGGATGCGCGTCAGCAGCTCCCGGTCGCGGCGCAGCGCCGCGCGGGTCGCCCGCGACAGCGCCACCCGCTGCAGCAGCGGCACCGCGGCGGCGAGGGCCTCCTCGCCCAGCACCGACGCGGCGGTGCGCACCGCCCGCTCCGGCCCCGCCCGCAGCGCGAGCGTCGTCAGCAGCTGCGCCAGGTCGAGCCGCAGCGCCAGGTCGCCCGCCGCCGTCTCCCCGGACCTCGGATCGACGATGTAGACGCGGCCGTCGTCGCCGACGGCGACCGCCCCCTCCTCCAGCCGCCGGTGCGCGAGCCGCCGTCCCTGCATGGCGCGGAACTGGCGCCACACGTCCGTCAGCAGCGCGTCGGTGATCTCCTCGTCGGGGACGTCCGCGAGCCGCCGCCCCGGCACGTGCTCGTACGCCAGCAGCGCCGCCTCCGTTCCGACCTCCGTCGTACCGATCAGCCGGGGGGTCCGGACGCCCGCCGCGGCCATCGCGTACGCCATCAGCGACTCCTGCTCCAGGGATCGCCGCAACGACCGCAGTGCCCGCCCCGTCGTGGTGGAACGCAGCCGCAGCCGCCGCCAGACCCGGTACAGCCAGCCCGCGGTCTGCTGGTCGCGGTCGAGCACCCGGACCTCCAGATCCCAGGCGCCGCGCCCGGCCCGGCCCACGGGCGCTTCGCCGTTCTCCGAGGGCGCGTCCTCCGCAGCGGGGGCCAGGACGACGCCGTAGCGGCGGGGCTGCTCCGCGCCGTCGGACGGATCGTCCAGGCGCGCCGCCCGCGCCGGCCGCAGCCCGAGCCGCTCGAGCGCCGCGACGACCGTCGTGCCCGGCGGACGCGGGTTCGGCGTGCCGACCGCGTACAGGGTGCCGTGGCCGATGCAGCGTCCGAGGAAGTAGGTGGCCGCGAGGGCGGCGACCGACGCGTAGGAGCTGGTGAGCCCGGTCAGCGCCGCCAGCCCGATCATCGACCAGGTCGCGGCCTGCCAGCGGGTGCGGCCCGCCATCCCGACCGCGCTGACGAACGCGATCACCGGCGCGATGTCGGTGTGGAGCGGCGCGGTGTCCGTGCCGCCCCAGATCAGCGAGTCCAGGACACCGCCCGGCGCGGCCCGCAGCGGCAGGTCGTCGAGCCCCACCGTGATCCCGAACGCGATCACCGCCGCTAGCAGCGCGATCGCGACCCGGGTGCCGTCCCGGTGGAACAGGCGCTCGATCCCGAACGCGATCGGCACGGCCAGCACCCCGAAGCTGGACACCAGCGTCGCCAGCGACAGCAGCAGCCGGGGCGCGTGCGCGGTCCCTTCCTGGATGTCGGTGTGGAGGCCGTGCGTGGTCCCCTGCGCGAACAGCACCAGCAGCATCACCACGGCCAGGCCCGTCACCGACGCCACGAACTTGATCGCGTCCGACGGGCGGCGGATCCGGTCGGGCTGGGCGGGCTCGTCGACGGGCACGCCTCCGGCCGGCCCCTGCCGCGCGCTCACCGCCGTGCCGTGGGTCTGCGTCACGCCCTACCGCCGCCCTGACCGTACGTCATCGTGATCAGCGTCCCAGAAACGAAGGCGCGGGGTCGAGCGACGGGCGCCCCGCGCCTTGGCTTCCGGGACGCCGCGTGTCCGTCTCGCGGCCCGGGCTCCGCACGCACGCCCGCGGCCGGTCCCCTCCCAGGTCAAGCGCCCACATCCTATGTCCTCGCGCCGCGGGCGCGCGCACCGGGCGCGCTCGCGCGCCGCCGGGCCCTGGGAATGCGGCGGGGACGTGACGGACACGGCGGCGACCGGGCCGGGGGATCGGGCGGTCGGTCCGGGCGGGTTTGGGTAGGGTCGGGTCAGGACATGCCGTCGACCCTGGGCGGGAGAGACCCCGAGCCGCCAGCATCGGGGCGCCGAAGGGGCAACCTCCCCGGAACCTCTCAGGCAAAAGGACCGCCTGGGCGAGGCACCTCTGGAAAGCAGGCGCCGTCCCCGGCCGGGGACGGGCGGCTCACCGAAGGGGAAACCCCGCCGTGCCGGGCGGGTGAAGCTCTCAGGTGCCGACGACAGAGGGGGAGACGGCCGCCGGCCCGCGCCGGCGGCGGACCTGAGCGACCGCAGCAGCAGCCAGGAGGCTCTCCATGACCGCCCAGTTCTTCGCCCCCGTGGCCTCGCCGCAGCATCCCCGCACCGCGTTCGTCGACCGGCACGTCGGTCCCTCCCCGGACGAGCGGGCCCGGATGCTCGCCGCGATCGGCTACTCCTCCGTCGAGGAGCTGATCGACGACGCGGTGCCCGCCGCGATCCGCACCTCCCGTCCCCTCGACCTGCCGCCCGCGCTGAGCGAGAGCGCCGCCCTGGCGAGGCTCCGGGAGTTCGCGTCCCGCAACACCGTGCTCACCTCGATGATCGGCCTCGGCTACTACGGGACGATCACTCCCGCGGTCATCATGCGCAACGTCCTGGAGAACCCCGGCTGGTACACCGCCTACACCCCCTACCAGCCTGAGATCTCCCAGGGGCGCCTGGAGGCCCTGCTCAACTTCCAGACGGTCGTCAGCGACCTGACCGGGCTTCCGGTCGCGAACGCGTCCATGCTGGACGAGGGGACCGCCGCCGCCGAGGCGATGGCCCTCGCCCACCGCGTGTCCCGGCGCAAGGAGCCGGGCACGTTCCTGGTCGACGCCGACGCCCTCCCGCAGACGATCGAGGTCGTGCGGACGCGGGCGGTCCCGCTCGGCATCGAGGTCGTCACCGCCGACCTGTCCGGCGGGCTTCCGGACGGTGACTTCTTCGGCGTCCTGCTGCAGTACCCGGGCGCGTCCGGCGCCGTCCGCGACCTGGAGCCGGTCATCGCCGGCGCCCACGAGCGCGGCGCCACGGTGGTCGTCGCCGCCGACCTGCTCGCCCTGACGCTGCTGCGCCCGCCGGGAGAGGCCGGCGCCGACATCGCCGTGGGCTCGGCGCAGCGGTTCGGCGTCCCGTACGGGTTCGGCGGGCCCCACGCCGGCTACATGGCGGTCCGCGACGGGCTGCAGCGGCAGCTCCCGGGCCGTCTCGTCGGCGTGTCCGTCGACGCCGACGGCGCCCCCGCCCACCGGCTGGCGCTGCAGACCCGTGAGCAGCACATCCGCCGCGAGAAGGCCACCAGCAACATCTGCACCGCGCAGGTCCTGCTCGCCGTCATGGCGAGCATGTACGCCGTCTACCACGGGCCGGAGGGGCTCGCGGCGATCGCGCAGCGGGCGCACCGCCGGGCCGCCGAGATCGCCGCCGGGCTGCGCGCCGGCGGCGTGGAGGTCGTCCACGACGCGTTCTTCGACACCGTCCTCGCGCGCGTGCCCGGCCGCGCCGGCGACGTCGTCGCCGCGGCCCGCGAACGCGGCATCAACCTCCGGCACGCCGACGCCGACCACGTCGGGATCTCCTGCGACGAGACGACGGTTCCCGAGCACGTCACCGCCGTCCTGGAGGCGTTCGGCGTCCCGGCGGACGGCGCCGCCGGGGCCGCCGAGGCCATCCCGGCAGAGCTGCGCCGCGAGAGCCCCTACCTCACCCACCCGGTCTTCCACGCCCACCGCTCGGAGACCGCGATGCTGCGCTACCTGCGGCGCCTGCAGGACAAGGACATCGCGCTCGACCGCTCGATGATCCCGCTCGGCTCCTGCACGATGAAGCTGAACGCCACCGCCGAGATGGAGCCGATCACCTGGCCGCAGTTCTCCGACATCCACCCGTTCGCGCCCCTCGACCAGGCGGCCGGATACCTCGAACTGATCGGCGAGCTGGAGGAGGCCCTCGCCGAGATCACCGGCTACGCCAAGGTGTCGGTGCAGCCGAACGCCGGCTCCCAGGGCGAGCTGGCCGGGCTGCTCGCCATCCGCGGCTACCACGCCTCGCGCGGCGAGGAGCACCGCGACGTGTGCCTGATCCCGTCGTCCGCGCACGGCACCAACGCCGCCAGCGCGGTCATGGCCGGGATGCGCGTCGTCGTCGTCAAGTGCGACGAGAACGGCAACATCGACCTCGGCGACCTGCACGACAAGATCGCCCGGCACGGCGACCGGCTCGCCGCGATCATGGTGACCTACCCGTCCACGCACGGCGTCTTCGAGGAGACGATCACCGAGGTGTGCGCGGCCGTTCACGACGCGGGCGGCCAGGTCTACGTGGACGGCGCGAACCTCAACGCCCTCGTCGGCCTCGCCCGTCCCGGCGAGTTCGGCTCCGACGTCTCCCACCTCAACCTGCACAAGACGTTCTGCATCCCGCACGGCGGAGGCGGCCCCGGCGTCGGCCCCATCGGCGTCCGCGAGCACCTTGCGCCGTTCCTGCCGAACCACCCGCTGCGCGCCGAGGCCGGCCCGGACACCGGCGTCGGACCGATCTCCGCGGCGCCGTGGGGCTCGGCGGGCATCCTGCCGATCTCCTGGGCCTACATCGCGATGATGGGGCCCGACGGGCTCCGCGCCGCCACCGAGGGCGCGATCGTGGCCGCCAACTACGTCGCCGCCCGGCTCGCCCCGCACTACCCGATCCTCTACACCGGACGCAACGGGCTCGTCGCCCACGAGTGCATCGCGGACCTCCGCAAGATCACCAAGCGGACCGGGATCACCGCCGAGGACGTCGCCAAGCGCCTCATCGACTACGGCTTCCACGCCCCGACGCTGTCGTTCCCCGTCGCCGGCACCCTGATGATCGAGCCCACCGAGTCCGAGGACCTCGCCGAGCTCGACCGGTTCTGCGACGCCATGATCGAGATCCGCCGGGAGATCGCCCGGGTCGAGAGCGGCGAGTACGACCGCGAGGACAACCCCCTCAAGAACGCACCGCACACCGCCGCGGTCCTGGTG
>DATCLF010000397.1:0-6294 GCA_036564055.1 Spirillospora sp. | reverse complement strand
GGAGTGACCGGAAGGTAGACCCGTCCTCCGGCGGCCTTGAACTCCTCGGCCTTCTCCCGCATGCCCTCGGCGAGGGCGTCCTCCTCGGACAGCCCACGCTCCTCGGCGAACCGGCGGACGTCGCGGGTGATCTTCATCGAGCAGAAGTGCGGCCCGCACATGGAGCAGAAGTGCGCGGTCTTCGCCGGGGCGGCCGGGAGCGTCTCGTCGTGGAACGCGCGGGCGGTCTCCGGGTCGAGGGACAGGTTGAACTGGTCCTCCCACCGGAAGTCGAACCGCGCCTCCGACAGGGCGTCGTCCCACGCCTGCGCGCCCGGATGTCCCTTCGCCAGGTCCGCGGCGTGCGCCGCGATCTTGTACGCGATCACGCCGGCCTTGACGTCCTCGCGGTCGGGCAGCCCGAGGTGCTCCTTCGGCGTCACGTAGCAGAGCATCGCGGTGCCGTAGTAGCCGATCATCGCGGCGCCGATCGCCGAGGTGATGTGGTCGTACCCGGGCGCGATGTCGGTCGTCAGCGGGCCGAGCGTGTAGAACGGGGCCTCGTCGCACCACTCCTGCTGGAGCTCGACGTTCTCCTTGATCTTGTGCATCGGGACGTGCCCGGGCCCCTCGTTCATCACCTGGTTGCCGTACTCGGCGGCGATCTTCGTCAGCTCGCCCTGCGTGCGCAGCTCGGCGAGCTGCGCCTCGTCGTTGGCGTCGGCGATCGAGCCGGGGCGCAGCCCGTCCCCGAGCGACCAGGTGATGTCGTAGGCGGCGAAGATCTCGCACAGCTCGCGGAAGTTGGTGTAGAGGAAGTTCTCCTTGTGGTGCGCCAGGCACCACGCCGCCATGATCGATCCGCCCCGGGAGACGATCCCCGTCTTGCGCCGCGCCGTCAGCGGGATGTAGCGCAGCAGCACCCCGGCGTGGACGGTCATGTAGTCGACGCCTTGCTCGGCCTGCTCGATGACGGTGTCGCGGAAGATCTCGTACGTCAGGTCGGCCGGGTTTCCGCCCACCTTCTCCACGGCCTGGTACAGCGGAACGGTCCCGACCGGCACCGGCGAGTTGCGCAGGATCCACTCCCGCGTGGTGTGGATGTCCTTGCCGGTCGACAGGTCCATGACCGTGTCGGCGCCCCAGCGGGTCGCCCAGGTCATCTTCTCGACCTCTTCCTCGATGGACGACGCCACCGCCGAGTTGCCGATGTTCGCGTTGACCTTGACGAGGAACCGCTTGCCGATGACCATCGGCTCGATCTCGGGATGGTTGACGTTCGCGGGCAGCACGGCCCGCCCGGCCGCCAGCTCCTCCCGCACGACCTCCGGCGACACGCCCTCGCGCAGCGCCGCGAACTCCATCTCCGGCGTGATCTCTCCGCGCTGGGCGTAGGCCCGCTGCGTCACCGGTCCGCCGGTCGCGCGGCGCGGCCGGCGGGGCCGGAAGTCCGCCTTGGGCGGCGCGCCCCTGCCGTTGCGGCGGCCGTCGTCCTCGGGACGAGGGGGCCGCCCGTCGTAGTGCTCGGTGTCGCCGCGCTCGGCGATCCACGGCTCCCGGAGGGGCGGAAGGCCCTTGCGGACGTCGGTCTCCTGGTCCGGGTCGGTGTACGGCCCGGACGTGTCGTACTGGATGAGGGAGTCGCCGCTGGACAGCAGCACCTCCCGCATCGGGACACGGATGTCGGGACGCGAACCCTGCAGGTAGACCTTGCGTGCAGCTGGAACCACAGGTTCGTTCATGAGGACTCGATCACTCCCTACGCCGGCATTACCCGGTCAGGTTCATGCGGTCAGCGGCCGTCTCAGCCGCAATCTCAGCCCGGTTCGCCGGACTCCCGCGATCTGCCGCCCTGACGCTAACCCGGCGCACCCCGCTTGCCGCAACCGGCATTCCTGGGGTATGAGGAGCAGATCGGAAGAATCTTGTACATATCAGACGACCGCAGCGTGGCGACGGCCGGACACGCGCACGCGATCCGGCGCGTCCCCCGACGTCCCGGGTCCTCTTCCGGTGTTCCGGCGCATTGAGCGGGGACCGGTGCGCGGCGCCGCAGAAGGCATCGGAGAAGATGGGCGCGTGTCGTGCGCCGTTCGCGGGGATCCGGCGGCGGCCCGCCGCCGCGGCCGAGGTCACAGGGGCTTTCGTGCCCCTACGGGTAGGGTCGGGATCAAGGGGATCAGGGGGAGGCGAGCGCGTCGGTGAGCACGCAGCGGTCGGTGAGCGCACGGCGGGAAGGCCCGCAGGACCGGGTCGTCCAGGACCGGATCCTCACGGTTCCGAACGTCCTCAGCCTCGCCCGCCTCGTCGGCGTCCCGCTGTTCCTCTGGCTCGTGCTGATCGAGGCCGACTGGTGGGCGATCGGCCTGCTGGCGTTCGCCGGCGTGTCCGACTGGGTCGACGGAAGCCTGGCCCGCGCGCTCAACCAGACGAGCAGGCTCGGCGCGCTGCTCGACCCGGCCGCCGACCGCCTGTACATCGCGGTGATGCTCATCGGCCTGACGGTCCGCGACATCATCCCGCTCGAGCTCGTCGTGATCCTGATCGCCCGCGAGTTCGCGATCATGCCGATCGCGCCGATCCTGCGTAGGCTCGGATACCGCGGGACGCTTCCGGTGCACTTCGTCGGCAAGGCCGGGACGCTGTGCCTGCAGTTCGCGTTCCCGCTGCTCCTGCTGGGCGACCACGACGGCACCGCGGCGACCGTCGCGAAGGTCGTCGGCTGGGCGTGGGCGATCTGGGGGACGGGCGTGTACTGGCTGGCGGGCCTGCTCTACTGGAAGCAGGCACGGCAGCTCGTGCTGGCCGCCCGCGCCGCGCTCCCGCCGTCGAGGCGGGAACCCGGGGCCGGCCCGGGCCCCGCCTCCGCGTCGCAGACGCCCGGGCGTGCGAAGGGGCACCCCGGTGCCGGGCCGCCGGCCGGCGACCAGAGCGGGGCGGAGACCTCCCGGTGACGGCCGTCGGCTGAGGACGTGACCTCCACCAAGATCCTCGTCGTCGACGGCGAGGCCTACGTGGCGGACCTCGTCGCGACGACGCTGCACTACGAGGGCTTCGAGACCGCCGTGGCCGGATCGGGCGCCGAGGCGCTGGACAAGGCTCCGCGGTTCGGGCCCGACCTCGTCGTGCTCGACATGTCGCTCCCGGACGGCCCGGGCCGTGACACGCGCGCCCGGCTGCGGCGGAACGGCTGCGAGGCGCCGGTCGTGTTCCTCACCCCCCGCGGCGGCGACGGCGACGAGACCGCGGGACTGACGGCCGGCGGGGACGACCACGTCCCCAAGCCGTTCAGCCTGGAGGAGCTGAGCGCACGGATCCGCGCCGTGCTGCGCCGCACCGGGCCCGACGCGCGGGAACCGGCGAGGCTGACGTTCGCGGACCTGGAGCTCGACGAGGACGCCTGCGAGGTGCGGCGCGGAGCGGTCCCGGTCGACCTGGCCCCGACCGAGTTCGCACTGCTGCGTTATCTGCTGCTCAACTCCGGCAGGGTCCTGACCAAGCGGCAGATCCTCGACCACGTCTGGCAGTACGACTTCACGGGCGGGGAGGGCGTCGTCCAGACCTACATCTGCCACCTGCGCCGCAAATTGGAGGAACGCGGACCGCGCCTCATCCACACCGTGCCCCGGGTCGGGTACGTGCTGCGCATGCCGCGCCACGGCTGACCGTGGGGTCCCGTCCGGTCGTGGACGGCGGTCCGGGTGGCCGGGGGTCGGCCCGCGCGGTCCGCCCGCGGGGGCCGGGCGTCGGAAAGATGATCGGCAACCCGGGAGGCGCTGTCAACGTGATCAATTTCTCGGCGCTCCGGGCGGACCCCGGGTGCGCGAACGCGCCGATTCCGGTGCGCTGCCTCTCGTGTCCGCATCGTGAACGCCGTCTCGACACCCCCCGGGGGTTTCGTCGGAACGTGCCGCGCGGAGGGGGCCATCGGCCTGATCAACCGCGCGCGAAAGTGGCCGCGGGCGCGGTACGGTCTCCGTAGAGGGGACGGGGAACGGTGAGACCCTGTACCGGCACAGGCGTCGCGGAGGGTCGGGCCGCGCGGCGGCGTAGACCTGCGATCATTGACGAATGTAGTTTTGGGTCCAGTCGGCTCGCCGTTCCAGTTGACCCCTCGGGTTATGCCCGCGTAATTTGCGGCGACCGTCGCAAGAGCGGCCGGTGAGCTGGACCGTGGTCGGGGGTTCCCCGGCGTGGGTTGGTTTGATGGATGCGCGTGGCGCAGGCGGCTCCCGCAGCGGCGGGGACCGCGGGCGGCACGCCGATGGTAGGAGGCCGAGCCGATCGATGCCGAGCGTCTACTGCACGCAGTGCGGTCACGCCAACCCGGATGATGCCCGCTTCTGCTCGAACTGCGGCACTCCGCTGACCCGGAGTCCCTCCTCGCCGCCGCCGTACCGCGAGTCGCCCGGCGAGTCCACGTCCACGATCTCCATCGGCGGGATCGAGGCGCTGGACACCGACACGGGCGCCGACGAGCCGTTCGGGCCCGACCAGATGGCCATGGAGGCGCTCCCACCGGGGACGGCGCTGCTCGTGGTCAGGCGGGGCCCCAACGCCGGCAGCCGTTTCCTCCTCGACAAGGACCGCACATCCGCGGGCCGGCACCCCGACAGCGACATCTTCCTGGACGACGTCACCGTCTCCCGGAGGCACGCCGAGTTCTCCCGGCGGGGCAACGCGTTCTTCGTCCGCGACGTGGGCAGCCTCAACGGCACCTACGTCAACCGCCAGCGCATCGACGAGGCGGGGCTGTCGAGCGGCGACGAGGTGCAGATCGGCAAGTTCAGGCTGGTGTTCCTGACCAACCCCGCGCACGGCTGACGGGCCGGCGGGAAGGAGACGAGGTCGCGCGACGATGGGAGGGGCCTTGAACGCGCAGCCAGCCCGGTCGCTGATGACGATCGGGGACGTTCTCGGCCTGCTCAGGCCCGAGTTCCCCGACATCACCATCTCCAAGATCAGGTTCCTGGAGTCCGAGGGGCTCGTCGAGCCGCAGCGCAGCCCGTCCGGCTACCGCAAGTTCAGCGAGGCCGACGTGGAACGGCTCCGGTTCGTCCTCACCGCGCAGCGCGACCACTACCTGCCGCTGCGGGTCATCAGGCAGCACCTGCAGGCGCGCGACCGCGGGGAGAACGTCCCGCCGCTCGTGCCTCCCCAGGCCGCCGGAGACGGCGGGCCCCCGCGGCGCCCCCGCACCCTCGTCGCCGCCGACACCACCGCCGAGAGCCCCGACGTGCGGCTGACGCGCCGCCAGCTCCTCGACGGCGCCGGCATCGACGAGGCGCTGCTCGCCCGCCTGGAGGAGTACGGGCTCGTCCGCCGCACCGGCGCGCACTACGAGGGCGACGCGCTGGACATCGCGCGGGCCGCCGCCGCGCTCGGCGAGTACGGCTTCGAGGTCCGGCACCTGCGCGCCGCCAAGGCCGCCGCCGACCGGCAGGCCGGGCTCATCGAGCAGATGGTCGCGCCGCAGCTTCGCCGGCGCAGCCGCGGCGCCCACGAGGAGGCCGCGCGGACCGCGCGGGAGATCGCCGAGCTGTCGGTGAAGCTCCACGCCGCGCTGGTCTCCGCCGCCCTCCGCGAAAGTCTCGACCACTGATCATGGAGGTCGCGGAAGATTTTCCCGCGCCCGCGGCATCACGAGCTGTCCTGGGTCGGGTGTACGTTGGCTACAGGGTTCGGTCACGGATCGATCCGCCGTACGAGGTGATCGAGACAGCGAGAACCAGCAGGGAGCCGCAGTGAAGCAGATGGAGGTCGTCGGCGTCCGGGTCGAGATGCCCTCCAATCAGCCGATCGTCCTGTTGAAGGAGACGGAGGGCGATCGCTACCTGCCCATCTGGATCGGGGCGGTCGAAGCGACCGCGATCGCCTTCGCCCAACAGGGGGTGCTGCCCGCCCGCCCCCTCACCCATGACCTGTTCCGGGACGTTCTCGACGCCCTCAGCGTCCAGCTCCGCACCGTGAACATCACCGACCTGCGCGAGGGGATCTTCTTCGCCGACCTCATCTTCTCCAACGGGGTCGAGGTCAGCGCCCGCCCCTCCGACTCCATCGCCCTGGCTCTGCGGACCGGCGCGACGATCTTCGCCAGCGAGGACGTCCTCGACGAGGCCGGTGTCGCGATCCCGGACGAACAGGAGGACGAGGTCGAGAAGTTCCGCGAGTTCCTCGACACCATCTCCCCGGAGGACTTCGGCCGCGCCGGATAGGCCTCCCTCCCGGACGGACGCGACGCGGGCGCCCACGCCCTCCTTCGCCCCTGCACCTGCTCGGGCACGGCTCCCGACGACTTCCTGCGTGGGCCCGCGT
>DATCLF010000396.1:0-1651 GCA_036564055.1 Spirillospora sp. | reverse complement strand
CTCGACGGCTGGTCGCTGCTGCCCGCCGTGCGCGCGCATCTGGCCGGGGCCTCGCGGTCCCCCGCCGGGGAACGGCCACGGCATCCCCGGCCGGCCCCGTCATCGTGAGGACGGGATCGCGGTCACGCCCTCTTGGATTTCTTCGCGGCCTTGGGCTTCTTCGCGGCGCGGCGGACGAGGCTCTCCGGCACTTCGGTGAGGACGGTGGTGCGCAGCGGGTCGTCGTCGCGGTCACGCCCGCCCGCCGCGTCCTGGGATTCCGCGCCGCCTTCGTCGCCGGACGCGTCCGCGCGCTCGCCCGGACCCGGCTCGACGACCTCGGCGACGTCGTCCGGCAGCTCGTCGGTGGTCTGGGGATCGTCGTCCAGAAGTTCGTCGAGGGCGACGGTGCGCTGCGACTCCTCCTCCGGGGTGAGCAGGTCGTCCTCGGGGATGGACATGAGCGCCTGCGTCTCCTGCGCCTCGCGTGTGATCACTCCGCTGGCGAGGACGGTGTTGCGGTGCCGCAGCGCGCCGTTCTCGCGCAGCAGCGCGTCCACCTCGGCGCGGGCCCGCGCCACGCGGCGGCTCATCCGCACGTGGACGGCGAAACCGCCGGCGGCGAGGCCCAGGATGAAACCGGCGGCCGGGAGCCCCACCGAGGACGGCGCGACCAGCGCCGCCAGCGCGACCGCCACCAGCGCGACGGTGACCCCGAGCGCGAGGGTGTTCTGCTCCATCCAGTCGAGGACGGCGTTGACGCGCTTCGGGATCCGCACTCCTACATCTCCTCCACTCGGCTCGGAACGACTTCAACGATCAGGCCGGGGCACGATGTTCCACCGCCGTTCCCTCGCCGGGACGGGCCGCCGCTCCGGGACGCCATCGCGCCTCCGTGCCGGGCGGTACCGGGCTCGCGCCGCACGCGCGCCGCCCTGCCCCCCGTGGACGCCGCCCCCCGTGGACGCCGATCGAAGGGAGGCGCTCGAAACACTAACAGCACGTGAGATCCGCCTCGTGCCGGTCGTCCGGCGCCCGGGCGGGATGCGAGCACCGCCCGCCGCCGAATATCGTCCATGGACATGAGCGAACACTTTGACGTCGTGGTCCTGGGCGCGGGCCCGGGCGGCTACGTCGCCGCGATCCGGTCGGCGCAGCTCGGGCTGAAGACGGCGATCATCGAGGAGAAGTACTGGGGCGGGGTCTGCCTCAACGTCGGGTGCATCCCCTCGAAGGCGCTTCTGCGCAACGCCGAACTCGCGCACATCTTCACCCAGGAGCGCAAGACCTTCGGCATCAACGTCGAGGGGCAGGTCTCGCTGGACTACGGCGTCGCCTACCAGCGCAGCCGCCAGGTCTCGGAACGGCTCGTCAAGGGTGTCCAGTTCCTGATGCGGAAGAACAAGATCACCACCTACGAGGGACGGGGCGCCTTCACCGATCCGAACACCCTGGAGGTCACGAGGTCCGACGGCTCCAACGCGACCGTCACCTTCGCCAACTGCATCATCGCGGCGGGCGCGCACACCCGGCTCCTGCCGGGGACGTCGCTGTCCGAGCGCGTCGTCACCTACGAGGAGCAGATTCTCAGCTCCGAACTCCCCGAGAGCATCGTCATCGCCGGTGCGGGCGCGATCGGCGTCGAGTTCGCCTACGTGCTGCACAACTACGG
>DATCLF010000395.1:0-3255 GCA_036564055.1 Spirillospora sp. | reverse complement strand
GCCTTAGGTTGATCACTGGTCAACGGCGGAAAGGCGTCCTGCATGCGCGGTTCACCCGTGAGAATGGTGCGGTCCGGGCTTCTGGCGTTCGGCGTGCTGGTCGCGGTCATGCTCGCGGCGCACGGCGACCCCGTACGGGCCAGACCGCGCATCGCCCCCTACCTCGACCCGGACGTCCCCGTGAAGGAGCGGGTCGCCGACCTGCTCGGGCGGATGAGCCTGGACGACAAGCTGGGCCAGATGACGCAGCCCGAGCGCCGGTACATCACCGAGGAGGAGGTCACCCGCTACCGGATCGGCTCGGTGCTGTCGGGCGGCGGGTCGGCGCCCGAACCCAACACGCCGCAGCAGTGGGCGGACATGCACGACCGGTTCCAGCGGGCGGCGCTCGCGCAGCCGCTGAAGGTGCCGCTGCTGTACGGGGTGGACGCGGTGCACGGCCACAACACCGTCGTCGGCGCGACGATCTTCCCCCACAACATCGGGCTCGGCGCGACCCGCGACCCGGCCCTGCTCCGCGAGATCGGCGCCGCGACCGCGGAGGAGATGGCGGGGACCGGCATCCGGTGGGACTTCGCACCGTGCGTGTGCGTGGCGCGCAACGACCGGTGGGGACGCACCTACGAGTCGTTCGGTGAGGTGCCCGAGCTGCCCTCGATGATGACGACGGTGATCGAGGGGTTGCAGGGGAGGAGGCTGAACGGACCCACGTCCGTCCTTGCGACGGCGAAGCACTACGTGGGCGACGGGGGCACGGAGGGCGGCGACGACCGCGGCGACACGCGGCTCTCCGAGCAGGAGCTGCGCCGGATCCACCTGCCGCCGTTCCGCGCGGCCGTGGAACGCGGCGTCGGCTCGGTGATGGTCTCCTACAGCTCGTGGAACGGGCTGAAGATGCACGCCAACCGGTACCTCATCACCGACGTGCTGAAGGGCGAGCTGGGCTTCACCGGCTTCGTCGTCTCCGATTACAAGGGGATCGACGAGATCGACCGGCGGCCCGGGTTCACCAGGCAGGAGGTCGTCGCGGCGATCAACGCGGGGATCGACATGGTGATGGTGCCGGAGGAGTGGCGCTCGTTCATCGAGCACCTGCGGGACGGGGTGACGAGCGGCGACATCCCCATGTCCCGCATCGACGACGCGAACCGGCGCATCCTCACCAAGAAGTTCGAGCTGGGGCTGTTCGAGCGTCCGATGGCCGACCGGCGTCACCTCGCGTCGGTCGGGTCCGCCGAGCACCGCGCGCTGGCCCGGCGCGCCGTGGCCGAGTCGCTGGTGGTGCTGAAGAACGACGGCGTGCTGCCCCTGGACGGCGATGAGAAGATCTTCGTGGCGGGCAGGGGCGCCCACGACATCGGCCTCCAGTCGGGCGGCTGGACGATCACCTGGCAGGGCGAGCCGGGTCCGATCACGCCGGGCACGACGATCCTCGACGGCATCCGAGCCGCCGCCCGGTCCGTCGCCTACGACGCGGACGGCAGGGGGATCGACGGGTCCTACGACGTCGCGATCGCCGTGGTGGGGGAGAAGCCGTACGCCGAGTACTTCGGCGATCGTCCCCGCGGCATGGGGCTCGGCGCGCGCGACCTGAGGACGATCGGGCGGCTGCGGGCGGCCGGGGTCCCGGTGGTCGTGGTGCTGCTGTCGGGACGTCCCCTCGACGTCGCCGCGGAGCTGCGCGGCTGGGACGCTCTGGTCGCCGCGTGGCTGCCGGGCACGGAGGGCGCCGGGGTCGCCGACGTCCTGTTCGGCGGCGTCCGGCCCACCGGCCGGCTCCCCGTGACCTGGATGCGCGACGCCCGCCAGCAGCCCATCAACCACGGCGACGGGAAGAGGCCCTTGTTCCCGTTCGGCCATGGCCTGTCCTACCGCTGAGCCGCGTCCCCTTCCACGTCCGGCATCTGTCCGATTTGTTCATGAGTGTCAAGGTGCGCCAGACGCGGGCGCCCCGGCTGTCACGTTCCGCCACACCTGTCGTGGCGCGTTGACCGCGGCATGCCGCGCACCTAGCGTCCCAGGCGTACCGTTCCGAGCACCGGGCGTCGTCAGGGGGCCTGCCCGCGAGGAGGCGTCGCGTCGATGACCTCGTCCCCCCGCCGTCATGTCCTTCGTCGCGACCGTCTCGTCCACCGCCTGCTCGCGGTGGGCGCCGCGGCCGCGCTCGTCGCGTCGGCCCACCCCGCCGTCGCCGCGGAGCCCGCGCGGTCGGCCCCGGCGGACGTCTACACCTACCTGGACGACCCCGAGATGGTCGGGGAGGGGCAGGAGGCGCCGCACGTCGTGCTCCGCCCGTACGAGAACGCGGGTCGGGCGCGGAAGGACGGAGGCTCCCGCTGGTCGAGGTCGCTGGACGGCGAATGGCGTTTCGCGATCGCCGACCGTCCCGCCGAGATCCCCGAGGGCTTCCACCGGCCGGGCTACGACACCTCCGGCTGGCGCAGGGTCACGGTGCCGCACACCTGGCAGAGCGACCGGCTCGACCACCCGATGTTCCGCAACATCCCGACCGAGATGTGGCCGGACGACCCGCCCAAGGCGCCCCGTGACGTCAACCCCACCGGCGCGTACGTCAAGACGCTGAACCTGCCGAAGGACTGGAAGGGAAGGCGGACGTTCCTGCGCTTCGAAGGCGTCATCAGCGCCTACTTCGTCTGGGTCAACGGCAAGTACGCGGGATACGACCAGGGCGGCTACACCCCGGCGGAGTTCGACATCACCGACCTCGTGCACGAGGGCAAGAACAAGGTGGCCGTCCAGGTGCACCGGTGGAGCTCGGGTTCCTACCTGGAGGACGTCGACCAGTGGCGGTACAGCGGCATCTTCCGCTCCGTCTGGGCGTACTCCACACCGAGGACGTATCTGCGTGACGCCGCCATCACCACAGACCTCGACGACGCCTACCGCAACGCCACCCTGAACGTCGATCTCGCCATAGGCAGCAAGGGCGGGACCCAGGGCGAGCACACCGTCCACGCCACTCTCGTCGATCCTCGCGGTAAGACGGTGCAGCGCTTCTCCGGCAAGACGAACGTCCAGGAGAACGGTGCGTCCCTGCGGCTCACGGCGAACGTGGACGACCCCGCGAAATGGACGGACGAGACCCCGAACCTCTACCGGCTCGTCCTGGAACTGGCCGACGCCCGGGGACGCGTCGTCCACACCACCGCCCAGAACCTCGGGTTCCGCGAGATCGAGATCAAGAACCGGCGGCTCCTCGTCAACGGCAAGCGCATCCTCATCAAGGGCGTGAAC
>DATCLF010000394.1:0-9986 GCA_036564055.1 Spirillospora sp. | reverse complement strand
TATCAGCACCGCGCCATACGCACTCTCCGCGCACTCCCCGCCTCCGTCCCTGCAGAGTGGACCGCTGAACTTCGGTCTCTCATCGGTCAAGCGCGTTCGTAGTGCGCATCCCGACAGTTGTCTGTAAACACTGCGGGAAGCCTCTCCGGCAGTCTTCCTACGCGGGCCTGACTTTCTGGGCTCACGAGGATGGCAATGTCGCCTGCCACTGGGGACCACAGCTCGTGAGCCTGCACGGTACGAACGCGGAACCGAGGCGGTCGCGGGCTTCGGGACCGAAGAGGTCCTCACGAGACGCAGAGGACGCGGCGGATCTCGTCCAGGAGGACGAGAGCTAGCCCCGTCGGCCGAACCCTCGCCGCCGGCCGCTAGACACGGGCGGTTTTCGCTACGACGAGCCAGGCGTGGACTCGTTCCGGATCGACTCCGACCAGGCGTGCCAGCTCTACGGCCCTGTCTCGTGACGGCTCTCCGCTGGCGGTCTTCCACGCGGCAACAGCCACGTCATAACACACGTCGCCATTGACCCCCCGAGGATCAATGAGCATGAGCTGTTCGCCGGGTCCGAGGAGGATGTTCCGCGAGGACGCGTCGCCATGGCAGACCATGGCGCTGACGCCGGCTCTCAGGTCCTCGGGTCTACAGGGGGAAGAGGGTCACCACCTACACCGTGCGGTGGAAGGTCGCGCGGAAGTCCTGGAAGCAGTCGTTCCGCAACTCGGCGCAGGCCGACAGCTTCCGCTCGTCCCTTCTCTCAGCCGCCCGTAAGGGCGAGGCGTTCGCCGTGAAGACCGGCGTCCGCTCTCCTGGGAGCGGCATGAGGAGACGGTCTCCTGGTTCGTGTTCTCCCTTGACTACTGCGCGGTCAAGTGGCCGTACGCCTCCCCCAACCATCGGCGGGGGATCGCCGAGGCGCTCACAGACGCCACGGAAGCCCTCCTGATCACGGACAAGGGTGCTCCGCCTAGCAGTCTTCTTCGTGAGGCCCTACGAACCTGGGCTTACAGCGCACGGTTGCAGAACGGAGAGACCGAACCGCCAGAACACCTGGCCCCGGCCGTCCGTTGGCTGGAGCGAAACATGGTCAACATGAGCGACTTCGCACCCGACCGGTAAGGGCCACACCTCACGCGACAAGTCCTCGACCGGCTAAGCCGCCGACAGGACGGCACTCCGGCGGCAGGCAGCACGGCGACCCGGAGCGGGCGAACCTTCAACAACGCCATGGAGTACGCCTGCGAGCGGCGCCTCCTGCCGGTCTACCCGCTGACCCTGGTGAAGTGGACTCGGCCGCGAGTGGCGCAGACCCTCGACCGTCGGGTGGTCTCCAATCCCGACCAGGCGCGGCGACTCCTGGACACCGTCCGGAAACAAGGCAAGCGCGGTGAACGCATGGTCGCGTTCTTCGCCGTCATGTACTACGCCGCACTGAGACCGGAGGAAGCGGTGGACCTGCGCCGCGACCACCTTGTGAGCCTGCCGGACGACGGCTGGGGCGAGATGCGTCTGATACATGCCGAGCCGCGTAGCGGGTCCCGCTGGACAGGCAGCGGCAAGCCACGTGACAGGCAGCCTCTCAAGCACAGAGCACCCGGCGAGACCCGGTCCGTACCGATCCGTCCGGAACTCGTCACACTGCTGCGTCACCACATCAGAGAGTTCCGCACCCCACCCGGCGGCCGCCTGTTCGTCGAGCCCCGAGGCGGGATCATGACCGACCGGACGTACCTCGTCGTCTGGCACAAGGCGAGAGGGACGGCCCTGACCGAACAGGAGACAGCCTTGCCGTTGGCAAGACGCCGTACGGCCTGCGGCACGCGGCCGTGTCGACGTGGCTCAGCGCCGGTGTACCTCCCGCTCAGGTCGCCGAGTGGGCGGGCCACAGCGTGGCCGTTCTGCTGCGCGTCTACGCCAAGTGTGTGGCCGGTCAGGAGGAAGACGCCAAGCGCCGAATCAGCGAAGCGACCAGACCTAAGGGCCCCTGAAATTTCGGCACGTATTCGGCACAGCCACCCGTAGAGACCCGTTAACGATCAGAGACAGCCGGACAGTAGCTCAAAGGCCCCTGACTGGTGTCTCGCCTGGTCAGGGGCCCTCTCGGCTGGTGGTGGCGGGTGCAGGGTTCGAACCTGCGTAGGCTAAGCCGACGGATTTACAGTCCGCTCCCATTGTCCACTCGGGCAACCCGCCGTGGTGCGTCGCTCGCGCGACGGCACTGGCAAGAATAGCGGACCGTGGGAGTGGGTGTGACATCGGGGGCGCCTGCTTGATCGATAAGCTCGGTGGGCCGCGATAGTTGCTGCTGAGGGGATGTGTGCGATGGCGGACAGCTCTTTCGACATCGTCAGCAAGGTCGACCGGCAGGAGGTCGACAACGCGCTGAACCAGGCCGCCAAGGAGGTGGCCAACCGGTTCGACTTCCGGGGCGTGGACGCGGGGATCAAGTGGTCGGGCGAGACCATCGAGATCCAGGCGAACAGCGAGGAGCGGGCCAAGGCCGTGCTCGACGTGTTCAAGACCAAGCTCGTCAAGCGGGGGATCTCGCTGAAGGCGATCGATGCCGGGGAGCCGAGGCCGTCGGGGAAGCTGTTCAAGCTGGGCGTGGGCCTGAAGGAGGGCATCGCGCAGGAGCACGCGAAGAAGATCAGCAAGATCATCCGGGACGAGGGGCCGAAGGGGGTCAGGACCCAGATCCAGGGGGACGAGCTGCGGGTCTTCTCGAAGAAGAAGGACGATCTGCAGCAGGTGATCGCGCTGCTCAAGGGCAAGGACCTCGACGTGGCCCTGCAGTTCGTCAACTACCGGTGAGGGGTGCGCCGGCCCCATCCCCCGCAGAAGGGGCCGGCGCTCTGGTATGACGCCGGGCGACCCGTGTTGGTTCAGTCGGATTCGTCCGATCTTGGGGTCGGACGAATTCAGCGGCGGCCGGCCATGCGTTCCAGGCGGGCGATGCGGTCGGCCGTCGGGGGGTGGGTGGAGAACAGGTTCGCGATGCCGGCGCCGGAGAACGGGTTCGCGATCATGAGGGAGCTGGTGGTCGCGAGCTCCGGGTCCTGGGGCAGGGGCATCGCCCGGGTTCCCGCCTCGATCTTGCGGAGGGCGGAGGCGAGGGCGAGGGGGTCGCCGGTGAGGCGGGCGCCGGCGGCGTCGGCGGCGTACTCGCGGGTGCGGCTGATCGCCATCTGGACGACCGCGGCGGCGATGGGCCCGAGGACGAGCATCAGCAGGGCTCCGAGGACGCCGGGGCCGTCGTCGTCCTCGGAGCGGCCGAGCGGGATGAAGATCGCCAGGTGGGACAGGTAGGTGATGACGGTGGCGATCGCGGCGGCCACCGAGGAGATGAGGATGTCGCGGTTGTAGACGTGCGAGAGCTCGTGGCCGAGGACGGCGCGCAGCTCCCGTTCGTCCAGCATGGTGAGGATGCCGCGGGTGCAGCAGACGGCGGCGTTGCGGGGGTTGCGTCCGGTGGCGAACGCGTTCGGCTGGCGTGTCTCGGAGATGTACAGGCGCGGCATGGGCTGGTGCGCCGACGTCGCCAGTTCCCGGACGAGCCGGTAGAGCACGGGAGCCTCGACCTCGCCGACCGGGTGGGCGCGCATGGCCCGCAGCGCGATCCGGTCGCTGAAGACGTAGGCGACGCCGTTGGTGACGAGCGCGATGAGCAGCGCGATCGTCAGCCCGGCGGCACCGCCGGCGACCCATCCGACGGCGAGCATCAATGCCGACAGCACCCCGATCAGTGCCGCGGTCTTGACACCGTTGAAGTGCACTTTCCGTTGCCTCCCCGTCGACTCCGACCATGAACGTCAACGGTTTGACCTGGGTGAACGTTCCCGTTCAGGTGGCGTGCGCAACCGTCTGCAGGACGATCTGCGGCGCGGCCGACAGCACGACGGCGCCGGCGGCGGTGACCGCGACGGCGGCGCGGACGGCGAGCCCCGGAGCGGGGTCGTAGGACGGGCCGGGGGCGGGCGTGAACAGCCGGACGGCCCACATGAGGTAGTAGTACAGGCCGATCACCGTGTTGACCGCCATGACGGCCGCGAGCCAGGTGACGCCGCCCGCGACGGCGGCGCGGAACACGACGACCTTCGCGAACAGTCCCATGACGCCGGGCGGCAGGCCGGCGAGGCAGATGAGGAAGAAGGCGAGGGCGGTGGCGACGGCGGGGCTGCGGAAGGCGAGGCCGCGATAGTCGTCGAGGGTGTCCCAGGACGGGCTGAGGCGGCCGGCGGTGCGGCGGCGGAAGCCGATCACGACGGCGAACGCGCCGAGGTTCATGACGGCGTAGAGGGCGACGTAGGCGGTGGTGGCGGCGACGGCCTCGGGAAGGCGGTCCTCGCCGACCGCGAGGGGCGCGAGCATGTAGCCGGACTGGGCGACCGACGACCAGGCCAGCAGGCGGATCGCGGTCCGCTGCCGCAGCGCGAGGAGGTTCCCGAGCGTCATGGTGAGGGCGGCGAGAACGGCGATGACCGGTCCCCACACGTGCCCGTAGGCGGGAAGTCCGAGGGCGAGGACGATGAGCAGGCCGGCGAACCCGGCGGCCTTGGACACGACGGACAGGAACGCGGCGACGGGCAGCGGTGAGCCCTGGTAGACGTCCGGCGCCCAGAAGTGGAACGGGACGGCGGCGACCTTGAACGCGAACCCGGCGAGGACGAGCACCGAGCCGGTAGCGGCGACGACGTCGAGGTCGGAGGGGAGGTTCCGCAGGGCGGGGGCGAGCCGGTCGAGGTGCACGGCGCCGGTCGCGCCGTACAGGAGGCTGACCCCGAACAGCATGATCGCCGTGGAGACGACGGAGACGAGGAACAGTTTCAGCGCGGCCTCGGACGCGGTCCCGTCGTAGCGGCGCAGGGCGGTGAGCGCGAACACCGGCAGCGACAGGGTCTCCAGGGCGACGACGAGGAGGACGAGGTCGCGGGCGGCGACGAGGGTGAGCGCGCCGGTCACGGAGGTGAGCAGGAGGAAGTGGTACTCCCCGGCCGGCAGCGACGAGTCGATGATCTCCTGGAGGGACAGCAGGACCACGACGACGGCCGCGGCGAGGACGATCCCCTGGAACAGGAGCGTGAAGTCGTCGGCGACGTAGGAGCAGGAGGCGGGGCCGCCGCCGCGCAGCCCGTCGGGGAGGCAGAACGTGGCGCGGCGGTCTCCGTAGGCGAGGACGGCGACGGCGGCGAGCGCGACGGCGAGGGCTGCGCCGCTGAGCAGCGACAGCGCGCGGCGCGGCAGGCCGAAGGCGTCGGCGAGCAGCAGCCCGATCGCGGCGACGGCGAGGATCAGCGGCGGCGCGACCGCCGCGTAGTCGATGCTCTGGATCATCAGCCGCCTCCGAACAGGGCGCGGACGGGACCGGTGGTGACGTCCAGCAGGGTCTTCGGCCACAGGCCGACCAGCAGCGTGAGCGCGATCAGCGGCGTCCAGGCGGCGTACTCCTGCAGGGTCACCGCCGCGACGGGCGTGCGGGGTTCCCCGGGAGAGCCGGCGCGTCCGTGGGTGATCTTGGCGAGCATGCGCAGGAAGTAGGCGGCGGTCAGCAGCGCGCCGAACGCGGCGACGACCATGAAGGTGACGAACGTCTCGCGGGGGAGGTCGGCGCCCGGACGGTACGCGCCGAGCAGCGCGAGCATCTCGCCCCAGAAGCCGGCGAGTCCCGGCAGGCCGAGGGAGGCGACGGACGCGAAGGTGAGGACCGACGCCAGACGGGGGGACGTGCCGAGCATCCCGCCGCCGAGGGCGTCCATGTCGGTGGTGCCCCAGCGTTCCTTGACCGAGCCGGTGAGGAAGAACAGCAGGCCTGTGATCAGTCCGTGGGCGATGTTGCCGAACAGGGCCGCGTTGACGCCGACCGTGGTGAGGGTCGCGATGCCGAGCAGCACGAACCCCATGTGGCCGACGGACGAGAACGCGATCATCCGTTTGAGGTCGCGCTGGGCGAGGCAGGCGAGCGCGCCGTAGACGATGCCGACGACGGCGAGGAGCCCGAGCCACGGCGCCCAGAACTCCGCTCCCTCGGGGGCGAGCGGCAGCGCCACGCGCACGAGGCCGTAGGTCCCCATCTTCAGCAGGACTCCGGCGAGCAGGACGGACCCGACGGTCGGGGCGGCGGTGTGCGCGTCGGGCAGCCAGGTGTGCAGCGGCCACATCGGCGCCTTGACCGCGAACCCGACGCCCATCAGGGCGAACGCGGTGATCTGGAGGCCGCGGGTCAGGCCGCTGCCGTGGCGGGCCGCCAGCTCGGTCATGTCGAGGGTGCCGGCCGTGGCGCCGACGAGCAGCATCCCGGCGAGCAGGAAGCCCGAGCCGAGCAGCGTGTAGAGGATGAACTTGGTGGCGGCGGCGCGTCGTCCCGTCCCGCCCCACAGCATGATCACCACGTACATGGGGATCAGGACGGTCTCGAAGAAGAGGAAGAACAGCACGAGGTCGAGGGCGACGAACGTGCCGAGCATCCCGACTTCGAGGACGAGCAGCAGCCCGGTGAACAGCCGGATCCGGCCGCCTTCGGGCGGGTGCCGGAGCGTGTAGAGGAAGCACAGGAACGTCAGCAGCGCGGTCAGCGCCACCAGCGGCAGCGAGATCCCGTCGACGCCGAGGTGGAACCGCAGCCCGATCGAGGACGCCCACTCCCGGTCGACCTCGAGCTGCATGCGGGAGGTGGCGCCGAAGTCGAACGCGGTCAGCGCGGAGATCGCGACGAGCAGCGTGGCGGCCGAGACCGCCGTCCCGAAGATCCGGACGGCGGCGTCGCCGCGCAGGAACCGGTTCGCCGGCAGGAGCAGCGCCAGCGCCCCCGCCAGGGGGATCGCCAGCATCAGCACGAAGATCACAGCAGGATCACCACCCCGGCCACGATGACGACGACCCCGGCGAGCAGGCCGGTGAGGTAGGACTGCGCGTTGCCGTTCTGCGGGACGCGGAGGCGTTCGCCGAGGCCGCCGGCGCCGTGCCCGGCGGCGGTGACGGCGGCGTCCACCCCGGCCCGGTCGACGGTGACGACGTACCGCGCCGCCGCCCGGACGGGCCGGACGACGGCCGCGTCGTACAGGTCGTCCACGTAGAACGCGCGTGTGAAGACGGGACGGACGGGGCCGAGGGCGCGCGCGGGATCCAGGGCGGGGTCACGGTTCCACAGGAGGTATGCGGCGCCCGCTCCGGCGGCGAGCGGCACGACGCTCAGCAGGGCCGAGCCGGCGTGCGGGCGCAGTTCCGGTGCTCCGAGCCCGAAGAAGCCGAGGATCGCGGCCGGGACGGCCATGACCGCCACCGTCCACGACATGAACCGGGACGGCTCGCGGACCTCGTAGGCGCCGCGCTGCTCACCGAAGAACGTCATGAGCCATGCGCGCATCGCGTAGGCGGCGGTCAGCGCGACCGTCAGCAGCAGCCCCAGGTACACGAGCCAGGCGGCCCATCCAGGCACGGACGCGTCCCCGCCGAGGAGTTCACCGCCGTGGAGGGCGCTGTGCTGGGCGGCTTCGATGACGGAGTCCTTGCTGAACCATCCGCTGAACGGCGGGACGCCCGCGAGCGCCGCGAGGCCGACCGTCATCGACCAGAACGTGACGGGCATGCCGTGCCGGAGGCCGCCGTAGCGGGACAGCAGGTTCGACCCGGCGACGACGATCACGCATCCGGCGGCGAGGAACAGCAGCGCCTTGAACGCGCCGTGCGTGAGCAGATGGAAGATCGCCGCGGTCTTCGCGCCGACGGCGAGCCCGGCGGCCATCACGGCGAGCTGGCTGATCGTCGAGTAGGCCAGGACGCGTTTCAGGTCGTCCTGGGCGAGGGCCGCGCACGCCGCGCCGACCATGGAGATCGCCGCGAGGAGGCCGAGGACGGCGAGCGCGGCCGGCGCCTCGGTGAACACCCCGTACACGCGGGCGACGACGTAGACGCCGGCCGCGACCATCGTGGCGGCGTGGATGAGGGCGCTGATCGGCGTGGGGCCCGCCATCGCGTCCGGCAGCCAGGTGTGCAGCGGGAACTGGGCGCTCTTGCCCGCGACTCCGGCGAGCAGCAGCAGCGCCGCCGCCGTCACCGTGGCGTCCGGGAGGTCGGCGGCTCCCCGGACGATCTCGCGGATCTCGAAGGTGCCCGCGCTCGCGCCGAGGACGAGCACGCCGATCAGGAAGCCGACGTCGCCGAGCCGGGTGACGAGGAACGCCTTGACCGCCGCCCGCGAGTTCGCCCGGTCCTCCCAGTGGTGGCCGATGAGGAAATAAGAGCAGATGCCCATGACCTCCCACCCCGCGTACAGGACGAGGAGGTCACCGGAGTAGACGACCAGCAGCATCGCCGCCGTGAACAGCGAGACGAAGGCGGCGTAGGAGGAGTAGCGGCGGTCGCCCTCCATGTAGGCGACCGAGTACACCTGGACGGCCAGCGCCACGCAGCAGACCATGAGCCCGACGACGGCGGCGAGCCCGTCCACCTGGAGCCCGATCCGGATGGGCGCCGCGCCGGTCTCGATCACGGCGAGGGCGCCGGTCCGCTCGCCCGGGTCGCGCCACACGGTGAACGCGACGATCGCGGACAGGACGAGCGACACCGCGACCGGCGCGCACGCGATGAGCGCGGGCCCGTTGCGCAGCGGGGGCACACGGTCTTCGGCGGGGGCGCCGGGCCGGCCGCCGAGGAGGCGGGTCAGGGACGGCCCGGCCAGCATCCCGGCGAACGCGGCGAGAAAGGGCAGCAGGGCGACCAGCGAGGCGAGCGCGATCACGGGGCGGCCTCCTCGACCGGCGCGGCCCGTCCGGACTCGCCGGCTTCTCCGGCTCCGGCCCTTCCGTCTCCGGTTCCGTGGTCGCCGTCTCCTGGGCGGGACTCGCGTTCCGACAGGGCGCGGAGCCGGTCGACGTCGATGTTGCGCCGGTTGCGGTACACCAGCAGGACGATCGCGAGCCCGAGACCGATCTCCGCCGCGGCGATGACGATGACGAACAGCGTGAGGACCTGACCGCCGTGCAGCCGGTCCCGGAGCCAGACGTCGAACGCGACAAGGTTGAGGTTCACCGCGTTCAGCATCAGCTCGACCGACATCAGCACGAGAATCGCGTTGCGCCGTGCCAGCACTCCGTACACGCCGACGGAGAACAGGAGCGCTGCGACGACCGTGGGGTAGGCGAGATGCATCAGGCGCCGTCCTCCTCGACCGCGTACCCGCCCCCGTCCGGCTCGGCCCCGTCATCGGCCCGGCCGGTCTCGCGGGCGCTCCGGGTGCGGGCCCCGGGACGCGGCCCGATGTCCGACCTGGACAGGACGATCGCGCCGACCAGCGACGCCAGCAGCAGCACCGACAGGACCTCGAACGGCAGCACCCACGTCCGGAACACGCTCGCCCCGAGCGTCTCGGCGGCGCCGTCGCCCTCCCGCGCGGTGATGCGCTCGTCCCCGAACCCCATGACCACGACGGTGACGAGGACGGCGGCGGTGGCGACGGCGACGGCCGCCGCGGCCCACCGGTTGCCGGAGTCGAGGTCGGGCGACTCCCCGATCGGCGCCCGCGTCAGCATGATCCCGAACAGCAGCAGCACGACGACCGCGCCGACGTAGATCAGCACCTGCACCCAGGCGACGAACTCCGCGGTCAGCACGAGGTAGCCGCCGGCGAGCGCACCGAACGACACCACGAGCCACAGCGCCGCGTGCACGAGCCGCCGCGTCGTGACCACCAGCACCGCCGCCGCGACGGCCACGACGCCGAGCAGCGCGAACACGACCTCCTGACCGCTCATGCGCCCGGCCTCGGTGGCCTGCGCGCGGCCCGCGCCGCCGCCTTCTGCGCGGCGGCCACTTCCTTGGGCGGCTCGGCGGACGGGTCGTGGGCCTGCGGCGGCGGGACGGTCCACATCCACTCGCGCAGGCGTTCCTTCTCGTGGGTCAGCTCCGCGATGTCGTACTCGGCGTACTCGAACTCCGGCGACCAGAACAGCGCGTCGAACGGGCAGACCTCGATGCAGATGCCGCAGTACATGCAC
>DATCLF010000393.1:0-6435 GCA_036564055.1 Spirillospora sp. | reverse complement strand
CCGTCCGCAGCGTGCTGGACCAGGAGAACGTCGGCGTCGAGGTCGTGCTCGTCGGCAACGGCGTACCGGGCGACTGGGAGCCGGGCGACGACCCGGTCTTCGAGGACGAGCGCGTCAAGCTGCTGCGCCTGCCGAAGAACGTCGGGATCCCGGCCGGGCGCAACCGGGGGGTCGAGGCCTCCCGCGGCGAGATCATCGTCTTCCTCGACGACGACGGCTGGTACCGCTCCACCCGTCTCGGCACCTACCTGCGGGACCGTTTCGCCGCCGAACCGGACCTCGGGGTCATCTCGTTCCGCGTCCGGGACCCGGAGGGCGGGCGCGGCGAGCGCCGTCACGTCCCCCGGCTGCGCGCCGGCGACCCGGAGCGCTCGTCGGCCGTCACCACGTTCCTCGGCGGCGCCAGCGCCGTCCGCCGCGCCGCGTTCGACGCCGGCGGGGGCCTCCCGGAGGACTTCTTCTACGCCCACGAGGAGACCGACCTCGCCTGGCAGATCCTCAACGCGGGCTACCGCATCGTCTACGACGCCGCCGCGGTCATGTTCCACCCGGCCGTCCTGCCCACCCGGCACGCGATGTTCTACCGGTACAACGCCCGCAACAGGGTCTGGCTGGCGCGCCGCAACCTTCCGTGGCCGCTGGCGTTCACCTACCTGGGCGTGTGGATCGTCATGACCGTGCTGCGCGAGCGGAAGCCGAGCGCCCTCAAGACCTGGTTCAAGGGCTTCGCGGAGGGGTGGCGCAAACCCGCCGGGCCCCGCCGCCCCATCAGCTGGCGCACCGCCTGGCGCATGACCAGGACGGGCCGTCCCCCGATCATCTAGGACCGGCTCCGGCCGCATCGCCCCGGCGCCCGCTCAGCCGGTGAGGAGCGCGTCCCGCCACGCGGGGTCGGTGGTGAGGACGGTGAGGCGCTGCGTGGCGCGGGACACGGCGACGTAGAGAACGCGCAGGCCGCGCGGAGACTGCGCGGCGATCGTCTCGGGCGCCACGATCACGGCGGCGTCGAACTCCAGGCCCTTCGCCTCCAGGACGTCCAGGACCTGGACGCGGTCGGGGAGGTCGGCGGCGAGACGCGCGCGGTCGTCCACGGTCCAGGAGGCACCGCATGAGGAGGCCGCGCCGGAGGGGCCGTCGAACAGGGTCGGCTGCGCGTCCGCGGACTCCTCGGGAGGCAGCGGGACGATGAGGCCGATGGTGCCCTCCACCTGGTCCAGCAGCTCCTCGGCCGCCTCCCAGGCGGCGGCGACGCCGAGGTCGGGGACCACGCGGACGACCGGGTCGATGCCGGACGAGCGGACGGCCCGGGCCGGGCGGGCCTCGGGCAGCGCCCGCGCCAGCACCCGCGCGGACACGGCGGCGATCTCGGTGGAGTTGCGGTAGTTCGTGGTCAGCTCGTACTCGTACCGCGCCCGGGGCGGGGCGGGTCTGCGGGTCCGGCGGCGTCCCCGCGAGGAGGCCCGGGACGCGCCGCCGCGGGAGCCGGTCCGCCGCCCGCCGTTCAGCGCCGTCTCCATGGCCGCGCGGGCGGCGTCGAGGTCCTCCCAGGCGCTCTGGGCCGGGTCCTCCACGATCGTCCAGCTCGCCTGGCGTCCGCGGCGCCCCAGCATCCGCCACTGCATGGGGGAGAGGTCCTGCGCCTCGTCCACGACGATGTGGGCGTACTCGGGACGTTCCTCCACCACGCCGTCGTCCACGCGCCGGGCGCGTTCGAGCCGCTCGATGGACGTGGTGAGCTCCTCCATCTCGGGCTCCCAGGTGTCGTCGGCGACCTCCTCGCCCGTGATGATGTTGACGCCGTCCACGACGAACGGGTCGTCCTCGGCCGCGGCCCGGCCGCGCCGGGGCGGGCGGGGCGGGGAGCCGAGCAGCGCGTCGATCTCGTCGAGGAGCGCGACGTCCTGGTAGCTGAGCGGGGCGTCGCCGGCCCAGGACCGGGCGAGGGGCTCGATGTCGGCGCGGTCGAGGTCGCGTCCGGCGGCGCGCCGCAGCCGGGCCGGGTCGCCGAGGGAGCGCAGCACGTCCAGGGGGCGGCGGATCGGCCACCACGCGACGAGGAAGTCGGTGAAGGAGCGCTGCTCGCGGACCCGCGCGACGAACTGGTCGCGTCCGGCACCGGCACCGCCGCCGTCGCCGGGCCGGCCGCCGGAGCCGCGCGGCGCGGGCCCCTCGTCGATCTCGGCGAGGCCGTCGGCGGCCAGGATCGCGTTCCACAGGCCCGTCTCGGCGCTTTCGTCGTCGCGCGCGGCCTCCGGGCCGCCCATGGAGGCGAAACGGTCCCAGAGGGCGTCCAGGAGCGCTTCGGCGGCCCTGGCGCGCGCCGCGTTGACGTTGCCCCGGCTGCGCCGGTGGACATCGCTTCTGATCTTGTCGAGGGCGGCCCGGTCGAGCGTCACGACGACGCCGTTGAACACGACGCGGAGCGTGTCCGGAGCGCCGGGCGGGTGGTCGGTGACGGCGCGCCGCAGCACCGTCGCCATGGCCTCCGCGCCCTTGACCCGGGCGAGGCGCGGCGGGTCGTGCACGGTCGCGGTCACGCCCTCGACGAGGTCGCCGAGGGAGCGCAGCGTCGCCGAGCCCTCACCGAGGGAGGGCAGCACCCGCTCGATGTAGGCGGTGAACCGGCGGTTCGGCCCGACCACCAGCACGCCCCGGGACCCGAACCGCCGCCGGTACCGGAACAGCAGGTAGGCGACCCGGTGCAGCGCGACGGCCGTCTTGCCGGTGCCGGGGGCGCCGCGCACCAGGACGGTGCCGTCGGCGGGGGCGCGGATCACCTCGTCCTGCTCGCGCTGGATCGTCGCGACGATGTCGCGCATCTCGCCGGTGCGGGTCCGGGCGAGGGAGGCGAGGAACGCGCCGTCGCCGACGATCGTCAGCCCGTCGGCCGCGTCCGGGTCGAGCAGGTCGTCCTCGAGGTCGACGACGGTGTGCCCGCGCGAGTGCAGGACGCGCCGGCGCACGACGCCGCGCGGGTCCTCGGGGGTGGCGCGGTAGAAGTCCTCTGCGGCGGGGGCCCGCCAGTCGATCACCAGGGAGTCGTGGTCGCCGGTCCGCACGCCGATGCGGCCGATGTAGCGGACCTCGCGGGAGGTCAGGTCGAGCCTGCCGAACACCAGGCCGTCGTCGGCGACGTCGAGGGCCTTGGCGCGCAGGGCCGCCTGGTGGACCATGGCGTCGCGGTCGACGAGGGACCCCTTGGTGCCGGCGAGGGCCTGCCGGTAGCCCTCGCGGATCAGGGCCTGGGCCTCCGCGCGCATCTCCTCCAGCCGTGCGTAGGCGAGGTCGACGTAGCGCTGCTCGGCGGCGATCTCGCGGTCCTTGGCCGTGCCGCCGGGGCCGGTCGGCCGTCCGGTGACCTGGGACGACATGCAGGCTGCTCCTCGCACGTGTGCCGTGCCGGGGACGTCCCCCGGCGCCCCGAAGGGGCGAAAGAGACAGCTTATGCGCTCGACCCGGTCCCGGTCGCGGGGGCGGCGCCCGCGTCGCCGGGAGATTCGCGCTACAGGGAGACCTCCTCGGCGGCCTCGAAGCTCATCGCGACGCGGCCGACGGCGGCCGTGGCCAGCGCCCGTGCGCCATCCAGGCCGAGACCGCGCAGTTCGTCCGCCACCGGATGGTCGCCCAGTGTGACCTCGGCCCCGCCCGGCCGCACGCGCACGCCGGACGGCGTGACGGTCCAGGGTATGCGGCGGGTGACGCCGTCCGTGCACGAGTACGCGGTGAGGACGGGCGCCGCGGGCACCGTCGGCACCGGCGCGCCCGGGCTGACCGCGAGCTCGATCGCGGTCCGGCCGTCGAACCGCACGGCGCAGCGCTTCACGCGTCCGTGGAGGTGCATGGGAATGTCGGCGATCTCCTTGGGAAAGCCCCAGATCGTCCGCCCGGCCTCCAGGGTGAACCGCTGGTCGACGGGCAGCCAGTGGATGAACGCCCCGGCCCCGGCCATGCCGCGCAGCCGCCCGAGCACCCCCGTGCCCGCTTCGCCGGACGGCGGCGCCGACCCGGGCGGCCGGGCCAGGAACGCGACGGCGAACTCGTGGTACGGCCCGAGGTCGCCGTCGGTGTACCGGACGAACGTCAGCGAGCACACGGCCCTGCCGGGCAGCGGCTCGGCGACGTCGAGCCCGGAGTAGGAGATGACCTTCCGGGCGGCCGCGGCGGGCACGACGAACGTCGCCGACGCTAGCGCGGCCTCGCGGACCCGTACCGGAAGCCGGACCCGCTCACCCTGGATCTCGTGAACCTGCGCGGTACTCGTCACACCGCTAGTAGAACAGGTTCTCGTTTTGCTTCCAAGGCCCGATGAGCGCCGGGCCGGAGCCGGCATGAACGCGGGGGCCTGGTTTTCGTCACGGACGCGGGTCCGGGACCTTGTGCTCCTTCTCCAGGGCGTCCCTGATGCGTTCGAGGGTGGCGCGCATGTTCGCGCGGTTGACGGCGGCCCGCCGTTCGGGGGCGACGCCGGTGAAGACCCGGCCGAGCCACGAGACGAACGCGGCGCCGCGGGTGCCGCGCCGCAGGTCCTCCCAGTACTCGGTGAGCCTGGTCTGCGGGCCCTGCGTCTCGTCCGCCTGTTCGATCGCCTCGACGCGGTAGCCCCACACCGCCACCGGGATGCCGAAGCTCGACACGCGGAACGCAAACGCCGCGCCGGGCACCGCGGACGTCACCCGGCACGTGGTGAACCACACGCGCCACCCGAGCCGGTTGAACCCGACGAACCGCGTCCCGGGGCCGATCGTCCGGCCCCGCCCCCGCACCCACGTGGCGAAGACCTCCGGGCTCCACTCGCGCGTCCGGCGCGGATCGGCGACCGCCGCGTACACCTCCTCCGCCGGCGCCGCGACGGTCACGCTCTCCTCGACCACCCACTCGCGATCCATGGCGGGATTCTCCCCCCTCATGACCATCCGGTCACTTCAGGTGGGCGAACTTCGTCCGCCACGCGGCGTACCAGTCGGCGAACCACGGCTCGGTCTCGGCGAGCGGGAGGATGTAGGTGAGCGTCTCGGCGTAGTAGCGGCGCTGGAAGTCGGGCGGCATCCGGTCGAGGGTCTGGACGTTGCTCGCGCGGTCGGCGAGCTTCACCAGCACCGCCTTGCGCGGAGCCTGCCGGAGGCGGCGCAGGTACGCGGCCCTGGCGGCGCGCTTCGCCTGCCGGCCGGAGCCGCCCGCGGGCGGCTTGGTGACCCAGTCGACGAGCTCGGCCACCTCGGCGCCGAACTCGGCCTCCACGTCGGCGACGGTGGCGGAGGTGTCCTCCACGACGTCGTGCAGGAGGGCGGCGGACAGGACGGCCGGGTCGGTCACCTTCGGGCCGCGGACCAGCACCTCCAGCGCCTCCAGCAGGTGCTCGACGTACGGGGCGCCGGTCGGGCGCCGCTGGTCGCCGTGCCAGCGCTGCGCGGCCTGCGCGGCCCGTCCGAGGCCGTCCAGGTCGATCTCGCTGCCGATCTCGTCCGCTTCGAGATCGGCGCGGGCCTCGTCCCAGGTTCGCCAGCGGGTGAAGACCTCCACGGTTCCCTCCGTTCTCTCGCGCACCCGCGCCGCACGCGGCATGGTGGGTGTCCTCGGGGCACTGCAAGAACGGTACGCGGAAGGGAGCGGCGCGGACGTGGGCGCAGGCCGGCGGCGGCCGGGGTCGGCGGGCGGGGCGGGCAGGGTCCGCGTGGTCCTCGCCCTGGTCTCCGGTGTCGTGGCCGTCGCGCTCGTCGCCGTGCTCGTCGACAGGTTCGTCCTCGACGCGGAGTGGTGGCAGGTGCGGCACACCGTGACCACCGAGCCGGTCGCGCCGCAGCGCGAGGTCGGGCCGCCGCCCGGGCCGCTCACCGTGAGCTGGGAGCGGACGACCCGCACCAACCGGGGGTCCGCCGCGGGCCACGACGGCGTCGCCCACGCGGTGGCGCAGGGGCAGGTGGTGACGGCGTCCGGGAGCGGGCTGGAGGTCCGGGACGCGCGGACCGGCGCGGCCCGCTGGAGCTACCGCCGCTCGGGCTGGACGCTGCTCGGCTGGGCGTCCACGCGGTCGCGCGTGCTCGGCTACTTCGAACGCGACGGCGACCGCGGCGACCGGCTCATCGTCGCGTTCGACGCGCTGTCGGGCGGGCTGCTGTGGCGGCGCGAGGGCCCGCGTCCCGCCGCGGTGTCGCGCACGACGCTGCGCTGGCCGGCGGGATCGGGCGTGCTGCTCACCACCGACGACGACCGCCGCACGCTGTTCGGCGTCTCGGCCGAGACCGGGAACCGGGTGTGGCGGGTGCCGCTGCCGCGCCACTGCCGCCTGGCCGAGGCGAGCGCCCGGCCGTCCGACGGCCGCGAGCGCCTCGCCGTGCTCGCCCTCGACTGCACCGCCGGCACCTCCGGCGACGCGGGCGAGGGCGGCGCAGGCCAGGACGGAGCAGGCCAGGACGGAGCAGGCCAGGACGGAGCAGG
>DATCLF010000392.1:0-18432 GCA_036564055.1 Spirillospora sp. | reverse complement strand
CCAGCACCAGCGCCCCCCGACCGGACGCGGTCCCGACGTCGACGGCCGTTCCCGGCGTGCTGAACCTCAGGGCCTCCGCGGACAGGATCTCGCGGCGTTCGCGGTGCCACCAGTTGTCGTTCTCGATGCGCGCGATCCGGTGAAGCTCGACGGTGTCCACGGGACAAGCCGACGGCATGGGCGGCGGCGGGTGCCACCGACGACGCCGACCGGCGGGGGATCTTGACCGCCGTTTGACCCGGCCCGGACGTCAGCGCCTCTTCTTCTTGCGGCGGCGCCGGGTGAGCAGCCGGAACGCCAGCACCAGCGCGATCAGCCCGCCGACGGCGGGGACGGCCCGCTTGGCGACCGACGGCCCGGCGACCTCCAGCAGGTCGATCGCGTCGTCGTCCCGCGCGACCCGCAGTGGCCTTTCCCTCCGGGCCGCCGGGGCGGCGGCGGTCTTCGGCTCGACCCGGGCCCCCGTCTCCGGTTCGGACGCCGCGGGCGCCGATGCCTCGGGCGCGACCGCCTTCTCCGGAGCGGCGGCCTTCTCCTCCGGGGCCTTCTCCTGCGCGGGCTTGTTCTCCGCCGCCTTGTCCGTGGCGGGCTTCTCCTCGGCGGTCATGTCCGCGGGCGCGGCCTGCCCGGCGGCGGGGCCGGCGGCCTCGCCGGAGGTCTCCAGCTCCTGCTCCAGCGCCTTCGCGAAACGCGAGATGATCTTGGAACCGACCTCGGACAGCATGTTGCGCCCGAACTGCGCGGGACGTCCCGTCACGTTCAGCTTGGTGTGCACGGTCACGCGGGTCGTGCCGTCCTCGTCGTGCAGCTTCGCCTGGACGGTCGCCGACGCCGTCCCCGACCCCCGGGCCTCCTTCGCCGACGCCTCCAGCGTCACCGTGCGGGACGACTCGTCCGCCGACACGATGCGGGCGGAACCGCGGTAGGTGATGGTCATCGCGCCGACCCGCACCTTCATCCGGCCCTTGAACTCCTCGCCCTCGACCGCGTCGAGGGTCGCCCCGGGCATGCACGCCGCCACGCGCTCCACGTCGAGCAGCACCGACCATGCCTGATCCACCGGCACGGGGACGGTGAATTCGTGGTCGAGTTCCATGATCGAATGTCCTTATCGTCCGGAGACCTTGCCCGTGACCTTACGGTGCCGCCCGTGACCGCCGCCAGTGGGGGTCGCGCCGACCCGACGCGCGGGCGTCGGGCCCGGGACTGCGTTGCCACCCGTCCGGTACCCGCCCGTCCGGGAGGCCATTCCCCGCACGCGGCCGGCCGGACGGCGCCGGCGCGAGCGCCCGGCCGCCCGCGGCGACCGGCGCCCGCGCCGGGCGGCCCGTCAGACGCCCGCCGCCGCGCTCAGCGCGCGGGCGGTCAGCACCTTCGCCAGGTGGGTCCGGTACTCCGACGACCCGTGCAGGTCGGAGGGCGGTTCGGTGCCCTGCGCGGCCTGCGCTGCCGCGGACCTGAACGCCTCCTCCGACGCGGGGTTCCCGGCGACCGCGTTCTCCACCGCCGTCGCCCGCACGGGCGTGGGACCCATGTTGGTCAGCGCGACGCGCGCCTCCTCGATCCCGGCGCCGTTGCGGCGGACGGCGCACGCGACGCCCACGATCGCCCACGCCTGGGCCGTCCGGTGGAACTTCTCGTAGTGCACGCCCCAGCCGGACCCCAGCTTCGGCACCCGGACGCCCACGAGCAGCTCGTCCGGCTCCATCGCCGACGTCATCCAGTCGACGAAGAACTCCGAGGCCGGGATCTCCCGCTCGCCGTCCGCGGACCGGACGAGGAACACCGCGTCCAGCGCCAGCGCGACGGCGGGCAGGTCGCCCGCCGGGTCGGCGTGCGCCAGCGAACCGCCGAACGTGCCGACGTGCCGGACGGCCGGGTCGGCGACCGTCTCGGCCGCCCGCGCGATCAGCGGGACGTGCTCGCGCACCAGCGGGTCGTGGATCACCTGGTGATGCGTGGCCATGGCCCCGATGACGAGCGCGTCACCCTCGTCGCGGATCTCGCGGAGCTCGCCGATCCGGCCGACGTCGACGAGCACCTCGGGGTAGGCGAGCCGCATCCGCAGCAGCGGCATGAGGCTCTGCCCGCCGGCGAGGACCTTGGCGTCCTCGCCCGCCTCGGACAGCGCCCGGACGGCGTCGTCCACCGAGGCGGGCCGCGTGTAGTCGAACGTCGCGGGAATCACTGGTCACCTCCGGCCGAGCCGAGTCCGCCGCCCGCGCCGGGCTCCGCGGCGCCGGCGCCCTGACTGCCGCCTCCATGAACCGCCCGCCACACGCGCTCCGGCGTGCACGGCATCGGCACGTCGCGAACGCCGTAGGGGCGCAGCGCGTCCACGACCGCGTTGACGACCGCGGGGGTCGAGGCGATCGTGCCCGCCTCGCCGACGCCCTTCACGCCCATCGGGTTGGACGTCGCGGGCGTCTCGGTGCGGTCGGTGGTGAACGCGGGCAGGTCCGCCGCCGACGGGACGAGGTAGTCGGCCATCGTGGTCGTCGTCAGGTTGCCCTCGGCGTCGTACACGGCCTCCTCGTACAGGGCCTGCGCGATGCCCTGCGCGAGACCGCCGTGCACCTGCCCCTCCACGATGAGCGGGTTCACGACCTTGCCGACGTCGTCGACGGCCACGTACTTGCGGAGCTTCACCATCCCGGTCTCTGTGTCGACCTCCGCGGCGCACAGGTGCGTGCCGTGCGGGAAGGAGAAGTTCTCCGGGTCGAACGTGGCGTCGGAGTCCAGCGAGGGCTCCATCCCTTCGGGCAGGTCGTGCGCCGCGAACGCGGCCGACGCGACCTCTTGGAGCGTCTTGCCCTCCTCCTGCACGCCGCGGACGCTGAACCGTCCGTCGCGGAATTCGAGGTCGTCCTCGGACGCCTCCAGCAGATGCGCCGCGACCTTCCGGGCCTTCTCGATGACCTTCTCGCAGGCCGAGTACAGGGCGACCCCGCCCACGGCCAAGGAACGCGAACCGTAGGTGTCCATGCCCTTGGGCGCGACGGCGGTGTCACCGTGCAGGACTCTCACGTCCTCGAACGGCACGCCGAGCCGGTCCGCGGTGATCTGCGCCCAGGCCGTGTCGTGGCCCTGCCCGTGCGGCGACGAGCCGGTGACCACCTCGACCTTGCCGGACGGCAGGACGCGCACCGAAGCGTGTTCCCAGCCGCCCGCGCCGTACGACAGCGAGCCCAGGACACGGGACGGCGCGAGACCGCACATCTCGGTGTAGGTGGAGACCCCGATGCCCAGCTGCACCGGGTCCCGGCGTTCACGGCGGTCGGCCTGCTCGGCGCGCAGCTTGTCGTACTCGAACAGCTCCAGCGCCTTGTCCGTGGCCGCCTCGTAGTTGCCCGAGTCGTAGGTGAGACCGGCGATCGTCTCGTACGGGAACTCCTCGTGCCTGATCCAGTTGCGGCGCCTGACCTCGATGGGGTCGAGATCCAGCTCGGCGGCCAGCTCGTCCATCAGCCGCTCGATCGCGAACGTCGCCTCCGGCCGGCCCGCGCCCCGGTACGCGTCCGTGGGAGTCTTCGTCGTGAAGACCCCCGTGCACGTGAACGACAGGGCGTCCATCTTGTAAATGCCGTTGTACATGAACGCGCCCAGCAGCGGGATGCCCGGCGTGACGAGCATCAGGTACGCGCCCATGTCGGCCAGCAGGTCCACCTTCAGGCCGCGGATCCGTCCGTCGCGCTCCGCGGCGAGCGTGAGCCGCTGGATCTGGTCCCTGCCGTGGTGGACGGCCATGTTGCCTTCGCTGCGCGACTCCGTCCACTTGACCGGGCGGCCGAGACGGCGGGCGAGCACCAGCGCGATGACCTCTTCCCCGTACACCTGGAGCTTGGAGCCGAAGCCGCCGCCGACGTCGGGTGCGACGACCCGGAGGTGGTGTTCGGGGATCCCGGTGACGGCGGCCAGCATCGTCCGCAGGACGTGCGGGATCTGCGTCGCCGAGTACAGGGTGAAGTCGTCCCCTTCGGGCACGCACACGACCGAGCGCGGCTCCATCGCTGTGGGGATGAGCCTCTGCTGCCGGTACTCGCGCTCGATGACGACCGGGGCGTCCCGCATCGCCGCGTCCACGTCCCCGTTCTCGAAGACCCAGGTGTAGGACTTGTTTGTCCCCAGCTCCTGGTGGACGAGGTCGGCGCCGTCCTCCAGGGCGGCCTTCATGTCGAGCACGGCCGGGAGCGGCTCGTAGTCCACGTCGATGTCTTCCAGGGCGTCCGCGGCCGCGTACCTGTCACGCGCCACCACGACCGCGACCGGCTCACCGACGTACCGGACCTCGTTCACCGCGATCGGCGGGTGGTCCGGGTCCTTCATGTCCTCGGTGACGGTCCAGGCGCAGGGGAGCAGCCCCTGCTCCTCTGCGAGGTCGTCGCCGCTGAAGACGGCGACGACCCCGGGACGGTTCTTCGCCGCCGAGGTGTCGACCCGGGTGATGCGCGCGTGCGCGTGCGGGCTGCGCAGGAACGCCATGTACAGCGTTCCCGCCGGCGTGATGTTGTCGGTCCAGCGGGTCCGCCCGGTGACGAGCCGGGCGTCCTCGACCCGCCTGCGAGGGGAACCGATCTCCTTCGCGGCCGGGGCGCCACCCTCCTGGACGGTCACGGTGTCACCTCCCGTTCGGCCGGCTCGCGCATCTCGGCGGCCGCGCGCCGGACGGCCTTCACGATGTTCTGGTAACCCGTGCATCGGCACAGGTTGCCCTCCAGCCCCTCCCGGACCTCCTCCTCGGTCGGGTCGGCGTTCTCCCTCAGCAGGTCGAGCGACGCCATGATCATGCCGGGGGTGCAGTAGCCGCACTGCAGCGCGTGCTCCTCGTGGAAGGCCCGCTGCAGGGGGTGGGGCTTCCCGTCGATGCCCAGGCCCTCGACGGTGGTCACGTCACGGCCGTCCGCCTGGACGGCGAGCACGGAGCAGCTCTTCACGCTCACGCCGTCCATCAGGACGGTGCAGGCTCCGCAGTTGCTGGTGTCGCAGCCGACCGGGGTACCGGTCTTCCCCAGTCGTTCGCGCAGATAGTGGACCAGTAGGAGGCGGGGTTCGACGTCGTCTTCGTACGTCGTGCCATCGACCTCGACACGGATACGTGGCATGCGGTTCTCCCAGGGACGTCTCGGGGTGGACATGGAGAGACGTCCCCGCCCGGTGGGGCGCGCTGTTCCGGCCACGTCAATCCCGGCCACGTCATCGGGGCCCACCTCCGTGGAAGGCGACCCTTTGAACGTATGCCGCGGTTGAAATTCGGACTAGACCCAGACGTCTGATATTTACCGCCAACTGAGCGAACGATGGCCGCGGACGCACGCGATGCGGGTTTCCGCAGGTCACCGCCCCGACGATGGCGTCGCGACCGCCCTCATCCGGTCGTCGTGCCGACGAAGTCACCGGTTACCGCGGGCCGTGACCGGCGGACGGAAGGGGCAGGCGATGAATGCGGATTCCGGGGTAGGGGCGGCGTATGTTCTTCTTCGCCTCGTCTCGGCTGGGATGTCTGGGGTCGCTCGCCGTGACCCTCGTCCTCACCTGGATCGCGTTCGTGATCCTCAGCCGCTGATCCCGGGCGGTGTCGCCGTCCCGTCCGTCCCGCTCGTCTCGTTCGTCCCGCCGCCGGCGCGCCCACCGGCGCCGCAGGTCGCGCGGATCTTCTCCGCGGCCTCGGCGAAGCGGAGCGCCTCCTCGTCGGAGATCTTGTCGCCGTCTCCGGAGAGATCCTTGCTCCCGGCGGCGATGACGGTGTCGACCTGGTCTGCGAGCTCGTCGTCCTTCAGGTCGGGACGCACCTCGCGGAGCGCGTCCAGGACCTCCCGCGCGCTCGGGTCGCTCGTCCGGGACAGGGCCGAGGTGATCTTCGCGCAGTCGGCCTTCCGGTCCTCCTCGCCGTTCGAGCACGCGGACGCGACGCAGCCGGACAGGGCCAGGCAGACCCCGAGGACGGCGAGCCTCACGTCGGCGGATGCGCGTCTCACGTGGACGATCGTGCCACGCGCGGCGGCCCGCCCGGTCCGGTTCCCGGGTTCCCGGCGGCCCCGGTTCTCCCGGTTCCCGGCGGGCGGGCGCCCGGGGTCGTCAGCGTCGCGGGTCGAGGGTCCGGGTGTAGAGGACCTTGCCGTCGACGTCCCTGAGACGGACGGTCAATGTCTCGCTGCGAGCGTCGATGTCGACCTCGCCGAAGAACTGGTAGCCCTCGGCGGGGGAGGCGTTCGCCCGCGGAGGCGCCTTCACGAAGTCGAGCTGTGGCCCGAACGTCCCGTCGAGGGTGTTGGGCCCGAAGGCGCCCGCGTTGAGGGGCCCCGACACGAACTCCCAGAACGGGTCGAAGTCGGAGAACGCGGCCTTCGCCGGGTCGTAGTAGTGCGCGGCCGTGTAGTGGACGTCGGCCGTCAGCCAGACCATGTTCCGGACGCGGTGCCGCCTGGCATGGGAGAGCAGGTCGGCGATCTCGCGTTCGCGGCCGAGGGGAACGCCGTCGTCCCCCTGCGCGGCGCCCTCCTGGGCGGTGCCGTCCGGGACGATCAGCCCGATGGGCAGGTCCGCCGCCATGACCTTCCACACCGCCGCCGACCGTCGCAGCTCGCGCTTGACCCACGCGAGCTGCTCGGCGCCGAGCAGGCCCTCCCCGAGCGACGGGGAGTCGTTGGCGTCGTTCGGGTTCTTGTAAGAGCGCATGTCGAGGACGAACACGTCCAGCAGCCGCCCGTAGGAGATCTTCCGGTACAGGCGGCCGGGACGGACCGACCGCACCGGCGTGTACTCGAACACCGCCCGGCGGGCCCGGGCGGCCAGGACGTCCACCCGTCTCTCGGTGTACTCGGGAAGGTCGAGGATCTCCCCCGGGTACCAGTTGTTGACGGTCTCGTGGTCGTCCCACTGGTAGAGCATCGGGACGTGCGCGTTGAACTCCCGGAACGCCGCGTCCTCCAGGTTGTAGCGGAACTGCCCGCGGTACTCGGCGAGGGTCTGCGCGACAGCCGACTTCTCCGGCGTCACGATGTTGCGCCACGTGCGGCCGTCCGGAAGCTCCACCGTCTCGCTGAGGGGCCCGTCGGAGTAGACCAGGTCGCCGCTGCACAGGAAGAAGTCGGGGTCGAGCGAGCCCATCGCCCTGAAGATGCGGTAACCGCCGAGGTCGGGGTTGATGCCCCATCCCTGACCCGCCAGGTCGCCCGACCACACGAACCGGACGTCCCTGCGGGCCCGGGGGCCGGGCGCCGTGCGGAGCCTGCCCGTGACCGGTTCCGACACGTCCCGGTGGTGGTCGAGCCCCGCCAGCCGCACGCGGTAGTGGAGCTGCTCCCCGGACGGCAGGCCCCGCAGGAACGCCTTGCCGGTCAGATCCGTCTCCGGCGTCAGCACCGGCCCGCGGACGGTGCGCGCGTCCCGGAGGTCGGGGCGGCGGCCCACCTCCACCAGCATGCGGGCGGGCCGGTCCGAACGCGCCCACACCACCGCCTCCCGCGCGGTGACGTCGCCGCTCTGCACACCGTGGGTCAGGCGCGGACGGCCGCGCCGCAACAGCGCCGGCGCCCGCAGCCCGGCCGAGGCCGTCGCACCCCCGCCGAGCAGGGCGAGCGCCGACCCGCCCGTCACGGCCAGGGCGCCGCGCAGCACGCTTCGACGATCCATCGGGACCTCCGTTCCTTGATCCACCACCGAGCGCATGGTGGTCGGATCGGGCGGATTTCAGGTGGACTCCCGGTGTTCGGCTTGACAACCGTTGGTTACCGAGTGTCTGCTTGAACCCGTGCCAGCGCGAGTCTTCTTCGACAGCCCCGTGGCCCTCGGCCGCGTGGCCAGCGCGCTGTGTCCTTCGTGTTGTCGCTGAACCGTCTCAGCCGACCCGTCTCACAACCGGCCCGACAGACCGACACACACGCACGAAGGACACGAAGGACCGTTTCCGTGGTTCCCGATCTCACCATGCGTGGCCAGGACGACCCGCACGGCCGCGCCGCCACCGTCCACCCGCCCACGGTGGGACAGCTCGCCGCCCGCGTCCGCGACCTCGCCGCACGCCCCGCCGCATGGTGGGGACGCGCCGGATTCGACGCCGAACGACCCGTCCACGTCCGGCTCGACGACCGGGTCTGGCTCACCACCTGGCCCCCCGGCCACGCCGGACCCGTCCACGGCACCGTCAGCACCCTCGTCGCCGGCGAGCTCGCCGAAGTCGCGATCACCGAGAGCGGCGTCACCGAACGGCCCCTGCGCGCCAACCGCGTCCGAGTCCACGCCGCACCGCCCCGCGGCGGAGCACCCAACACCCTGACCAACCCCGGCCCCGCGTTCGCCGTCAGCCTCCACGCCGGCGACCCCGCGGCCGCGCCCCCGCCCGACGAGACCCCCGCCGACGGACACGGCCGGGCCACCGGCCGGCGGGATCAGGTCTCCGAAAGGTAGGGCGCCGCCTCCTCCCGGCCGACCACCGGCAGCAACGCGAAATAGGTCAGGGACGGCAGCAGCGACGGCAGCTCCTCCGGCCGGCCCGTCTCCGTCCGGATGCAGATCGTGCCGTAGATGCCGCCCACGATCGCGTCCACCACGGCGACCGGGAGCGACGCCGCCGACGGCGCGGCGAAGAACGCGCGGAACCGGATCAGGGTGTCGACCCGCGCCCGCCTCACCCGCGGGCCCGCGGCGTTCACCTCGACCAGCGCGGCCCGCGCGAACCGCGGCTCCCGCGCGAGGACGCCGAGCAGCGTGCGCAGCGCCGCGTGCACCCCGTCCGGCCAGGTCGGCGCCGCCTCGTACGCCTCCGTCATGCGCGCCAGCAGGATGTCCATGCCGCGCCGGTAGGCGGCGAGGAAACAGTCGTCCAGGTCCGTGAAGTGGGCGTAGAACGTCTTCTTCGTGACGCCCGCGGCCTTCGTCACCCGGCTGATCGTGGTGTGGCCGAACCCGCGCTCCGCCACCACCTGGACGAACGCGTCGATGAGCCGCTCGCGCTGGATCCCGGCGACGGTCTCGGGGGACAGCCCGTGCCGTCCCGGTTTGATGGCGCGGTCCGGGTCCAGCGCGGAGCGGGACCCGGGCAGCACGTCGGCGCCGCTCGGCTCCGACCCCCCGTCGTGACCTGCCATGACCTCGCTCCGGTCCCCTGTCGTCGAGGTCAGGGTACTTCCCGGCGGCCCGGCCCCCGGAAACCGGGGGCCGGCGTCAGCGCAGGTCGCGGCGCCGCGAGCGGGTCAGGACGCGGACGGTGCCGACGAGACCGAGCCCGATGAACACCACCGGCGCCGTGATCGCCGGATCGAGCACCGGCGCGTCCGACAGGCCCTCCGCCAGGAACAGGCCCGCGAGGACGAGGAAGAACAACCCGGTGACGGGACCCGCCGGATCGAAGCCCCTCCGCCCGTTCCGCTCCGGCGTGCCGTTCCTCGGCGCCGGCCGCTCAGCCATGGAGCACGTCCACGTCGCCGATCTTCCCGCGGATCCGCAGGACGATCACCGGAGGCGGGCCGTCCGTCTGCGCCTCGGGCTCCAGGACCTCGGTGCTCCGGACCTTCGGGCCGCTCGTGGTCTTGGTGCCGACGCGCAGGTCCCCGAGCGCGATCCTCGCGTCCACCTCGACGCGCGCGGTGGAGGGCACCCTGACCTCCAGCCCGCCGAACAGCACCTCGGCGTTGATCGTGACCCGCTGTCCCGCGTCGACCGGCAGCGCGGTCAGGTCGAGCGTCCCCTTCCCGACGCCGACCTTGTAGTCCCGGCCGGTCCGCGCGGTGTCGACGGGATGCCACTCCACCGCCCCGTACTCGGCGTTGCGCGGCAGCCCGCCCGCGACCGCCGTGGTGAGCATGGCGAGGGTCAGCACGGTGCCCGCGGTGGCGAGGCCCCGCGCCCGGAACCAGCCCCCGACGATCAGCCCGAGCCCGATGACCGCCAGCGCCGGGGCCATGACGATCAGCCAGGAGTCCGGGGCGGGGTAGGCCCGCGCGAGCGGGATCATCGCCGCCGCGGCGGCCATGGCGGCGAGCAGCGTGATCGCCGTGGCGGGAGAGCGTCCGTGGCGGTCCACCGCCGCGGCGTCCCGCCCCTTCCCGGCGGAGACCCCGTCGTCGAGGCGCGCGGTGCCGCGGGCGGCGGAGTACGCGGCGAGGTCGATCATGCCCTCGGGCAGGCCGCCGTCCGCCCGGGACGCGGTATCCCCGCGCGGGTCCCGCGCGTCCTTGGACAACGCGACACCGCCGACCGTGACGCGCTCGGAGCGGGTCCACTCGGCGGACGGCTCCGGCGGATGCCCCGACAGCCGTTCCGGCACCGACCGCGCGGCGGCCACGAGGTCCACGCCCCGCGAGTGCGCGACGAGCAGCACGAGCCCGAACACCACGACCGCGGCGATCGCGTCGTTGGGCACGCCGCCGAAGACGCCGAACACGACGCCCGCGCCCATCAGCGCACCCAGGATCGTCAGCACCGCCCCGGCGTCGAACCAGCGTTTGAAGATCTGCTCGGCGAACGACGACTCGCCCGGGCTCGCGGGCATCAGCAGCGCCGCCGCGACGTAGAGGAGGACGCCCTGCCCGTGCGCGAGGACGAGAACGGCGAACCCGATGCGGAACACGACGGGGTCGATGCCGGTGTAGCGGCCGAGGCCCGTGCACACCCCGGCCAGCACGCGGCGGTCGGCGTCGCGCGCCAGCCGCTCGTATCCCTTGGAAGCCCGGTCGTCCCCGCGGCCCTCGTTCCGGGTGTCCCGCTCCTCGCTCATGTGACCATCGTGACGGGCCGCCGCCGCACGCGGTATCGGGGACGCCCCTGACCCGACCCTGAGGTGAACCAGGGGCGGGCCCCTGATGTGATCCGCGGCCCGGCGTGTGACGATCGGAACCATGAAGCCGTACGGGGAGGGAGGGCGGTGAACGATCACGCGGCCGGGTCCTCCGGCACGGCGCCGCCCACGCCCTCCGCGCCGCCCGGCGGAGACCCGGGGGAGACGCCGCCGACGCCGCGCCTGCACCGCTCCGCCGAGGGCGGGCTCGTCGCCGGCGTGTGCCGGGGTCTGGCCGAACACCTCGGCGTGGACGTCCTCGTCGTCCGGGTGGCGTTCGTGCTGCTCACGATGACGAGCGGGCTCGGGATCGCCGCGTACGCCGGGTTCTGGCTGCTCGTGCCCGCCCCCGAGCGGCCGGACGGGGCCAAAGCGCGCAGGCGGGGCCGTGACTGGGGGCAGCTGCTGGCCTACGCGGCGGTCACGCTGGGCCTGATGCTGCTGCCGTGGGGCGCCGCGGGGGTCGTCCAGTGGGCGCTGTGGCCGTTCATGATCGGCGGCATCGGCGCCGCGATCCTGTGGCAGCAGGCCGACCGCGAGCAGCGGCAGCGCTGGACGCTTCCGCTGCGGCAGCGGTGGCTGCGCAGCCTGCTCGGCCTGCTGCTCGTCGTCGGAGGGATCGGCGGCGTCGTGGTGCAGAACGTGGACACCGCCCAGATACGGTCCGTCTTCATCGCGATGCTGATCATCCTCACCGGCGTCGCGGTGATCGCGACACCGTGGGTGGTGCGGCTCTGGCAGGACCTCGACGCCGAACGGTCCGAACGGATCCGCTCCCAGGAGCGCGCCGAGCTCGCCGCCCACATCCACGACTCGGTGCTGCACACGTTGACCCTCATCCAGCGGAACGCGCACGACCCCCGCGAGGTGCAGCGGCTCGCCAGGTCCCAGGAGCGGACGTTGCGCGCCTGGCTCTACCAGCCCCGCTCCGACCCCGACCGGACGCTCGCCGCCGCGATCCGGGAGATGGCGGGCGAGGTCGAGGACGACCACGGCGTGAAGATCGAGGTCGTCTGCGTGGGGGACACCGCGCTCGACGAGCGGCTCGGCGCGGCGTTGCAGGCCGCGCGGGAGGCGATGGTGAACGCCGCCAAGTACTCGGGGGCCTCCGTGGTCTCGGTGTACGCCGAGGTGGAGGGCGAGGAGGTCGCCATCTTCGTCCGCGACCGCGGCAAGGGATTCGACCTCGACCGGGTTCCGCAGGACAGGATGGGGGTGCGGGAGTCCATCATCGGACGTATGGAGCGCAACGGGGGCAAGGCCACCGTTCGCACCGCGCCGGACGAGGGCACCGAGGTCCGGCTGGAGATCAGGAAGTCGTGACGTGCGAGGCGGAGGCCCGGCGGGCCGTCCCGCCGCGGAGGTGCAGGCCGTGAGCGAGCCGTTGTGGAGGGTCGTGCTGGTCGACGACCACCAGATGTTCCGGACCGGCGTGAAGGCGGAGCTGGGCGGCGGTGTCGAGATCGTCGGCGAGGCCGGCGACGTCGACGAGGCCGTCTCGGTGATCCGCCGGACGACGCCGGACGTGGTGCTGCTCGACGTGCACCTGCCCGGCGGCGGGGGCATCGAGGTGCTGCGCAGGCTGCACGGGGTCGTCCCGTCGAAGTTCCTGGCGCTGTCGGTGTCGGACGCGGCGGAGGACGTGATCGGCGTCGTGCGGGGCGGGGCGCGCGGCTACGTCACCAAGACGATCTCCGGGCCGGAGCTGACCGACGCGATCGGCCGGGTGGCCGAGGGCGACGCGGTGTTCTCGCCGCGCCTCGCCGGGTTCGTGCTGGACGCGTTCGCCGCCACCGACGTGCCCCCCGCCGACCCCGAGCTCGACCAGATCACCCAGCGGGAACGGGAGGTGCTGCGGCTCATCGCCCGCGGCTACGCGTACAAGGAGATCGCCAAGGAGCTGTTCATCTCGGTGAAGACGGTCGAGACGCACGTCAGCAGCGTCCTGCGCAAGCTGCAGCTGTCCAACCGCCACGAGCTGTCGCGGTGGGCCGCCGCCCGGCGGCTGGTCTGACCGGCCGTTCCCGCCGGGCGGCGGCTCCTACCGGGTGGGTCCGTGTCAGATGGGTTCGCGTCAGATGGGTTCGTGTCAGAACGCGCCCGGCAGGCGGGCGGGACAGCCCGGTTCGCAGCGCTCGGAGTGCTGCGCCAGCCGCCGCGCGTAGGCGCCGAGCCTGCGGCGCACCAGGGCCCGCATGAGCGGCCCGGTGCCCGGAGGGGCGTCGAACGTCCCGCGCCACCTGACCAGCGTGCCCTCGATGTGCGGTTCCAGCGTGACGTCCGCGCGGAGGCGGCGCCGCGGCGAGCCCGTCAGCGCGATGTAGCCGTAGTGCTTGGGCGGGTCCCAGGCGACGACCTCCTCGCGCCGCCGGTACCGCATGCGCCGGACGGCGCCGATCCCGTTCGGATGCTCGTCGCCGGCGGACACCCGCCTCCCGCGGGTCCTCCGGCCGCCCCACTCGCCCCACGCCTCCGCCACGCACAGGTGCCGGAAGATGACGTCCGGCGCGGCGCGGGAGGTGGCGGTGGTCTCGATCTCGTACGGCATGACTACCCCCGAGGTGTGTGACTCGGGAGCTGCATGCCCGTTCCGGCGTCGATTACGTTATGTGAGTGATTGATTTTAGTGTGTGAATTTGTCCAGGTCGGCGTGCGGTCGGGCGGCGCGGAGGGTCAGGCGGTGTCGATGACCTGGAACGCCTCGGCGAGACGTCCCTCGGGCAGCCCGGCCGCCGCGGCGTTGGCCGACAGCCAGCCCCGCAGCATCCCCGGAAGGTCCTCCATGTGCGCGGTCTGGCTGGCGTGGGCCCGCAGCGCGTTCACCTTCCGGTCGAAGTGATCGGTGATGTCGACGTAGCGGTTCACGGTGGGCCCGCCGCTGAGCCACACCTCCCGCACCGTCCACGCCTCCAGGCCCTCGTCGGCGAGCAGCTCGGGGAACGCGTACGGGTTGCGGGCGTCGGGATAGACGGCGTCGAGCGCGGCCGACCCGACCGCGCGGTGGTCGGGGTGGCTCGGGTAGATCCGCTCGTAGTTGCGTTCGGGACTCGGCATCAGCACCCGGTCGGGCTGCACCTGCCGGATCACGCGGGCGATGTCGCGGCGCAGGTCGAGCGTCGCCTCGACCCGCCCGTCGGGGTAGCCGAGCCACCGGACGTCGTCGACGCCGACGCACGCGGCGGCCGCCTCCTGTTCCCGGCGCCGCATCGCCGCCATCTCCTCGCGCGTGACGGTGTCGTCGAAGCCGCCCGCGTCGCCGTCGGTGACCATGAGGTAGACGACCTCGATGCCGTCGTCGGTCCAGCTCGCCACCGTTCCCGCGGCGCCGAAGTCGACGTCGTCGGGATGCGCCATGACGACCAGGACCCGTCGCACACCGTCTCCTTGCCCGTCACCGTTCAAGGGAGGAGCTCCGCCCGGCATACCGCTGTCCCCACTCTGATCACGAATGCCACCCTACGGTTCTGCGGCGGTGCCGGCACGTGCGCGGCAACGCCTGTGCGCGTTTGGACACGTCCTGAGAAGTGGAGGCGCCTCACAGTGACGTCAGGGCCGACAGCAGCCGTTCCTGGAACACGGGCACGTCGCTGCCGACGGCGACGCGGACCGGGCGGCGGGTGTCCTCGGCGGGCAGCGACCTGGCGTCCCAGACGGTCGTGCCGCGTGTCAGGTCGCCCCGCAGCTCCACCCGGACCGGCCGTTCGACGTACTCCCCGAGGTCGGGCTCCATGAGGAGCATCGCGGCCAGCGCGTCGTGGATGACCGCGCCCCTGCGCCGCAGCGTCGGCGTATAGGCCTTGACGTAGAAGTCCAGGACGCGGGTGGCGAAACGGGCGACGGCCGTGTCGTGCGCGGCGAGCCGGTCCAGCCAGTCGTCGTGGACGGCGGTGGGATGGGTGGCGTCCAGCGGCACCAGCACGACCGGCCAGTCCGCCGCGAACACCAGGTCGGCGGCCTCGGGGTCGTGCCAGATGTTCGCCTCCGCGTGCGTGGTGATGTTGCCGGGATGGTCGAACGCGCCGCCCATGACGACCACCTCCCGGACCAGCGAGGGCAGCTCCGGGTCGAGCAGCAGCGCCGTGCCGAGGTTCGTCAGCGGCCCGGTCGCGAGCACCGTCAGCTCACCCGGCGCCGCGCGGGCCGTCCGGACGAGCAGCGCGGCGGCGGGCTCGGCGACGGGACGGCCCTTCGGTTCGGGAAGGCCGGTGTCGCCGAGGCCGTCGGTCCCGTGCCAGTCGAGCGCGTAGTGGACGTCCTGCGCCATAGGCCGGGCCGCGCCGACCGCGACCGGCACGCCCCGCTCGCCCGCCTCGATCCCCGCGATCTCCAGCACCCGCAGCGAGTTCAGCGCGCCGGTCAGCGGGTCGATGTTGCCGTGCACCGTGCCGACGCCGGCCAGCTCCGCCTCTCCCGACCGGACGAGCGACGCCAGGTACAGCAGGGTCATCGCGTCGTCGATGCCGGTGTCGCAGTCGTAGAAGATCGCTCGCGTCACGGGTCGCAACCTAGCGGCACGGCCGCCCCGAGAACACCTCACAAGCGGCTCGAAAGGCTCGCAATACACTTCCGAGCCGGTTCCGGGCTCTCGGGGGAGGTTCCCGTGCGCGTCTTGATCTACATCTGCACCGACCATCGCCGCTCTGGGCGGCGCGATTCCATTTGGAGAACGCCTTCCAGGTCGCGCACCACGAGGGTTGGACGGTCGTGGACACGTTCGAGGACGACATGAACAACGCCGCCGAGTCGGTGTGGGACCGTCCCGGCGGAGCCGCCATGCGCGCGCGTCTGGGGGAGGCCGACGCCGTTCTCGTCCCGAACCGCGACTCCGTCTCCCGTCTGGAAAGCGACTTCCAGGTGTTCGACGACCACGGCGTGCGCGTCTGACCATGCGGGAAGACCGGTGACACGCCGCCGGAGGCGGCCCGGTGCGATCTTCGTCCGATTGGGCCTGGGATGCGGGCCCGCGGCGGGGTAGAGCTGAGACATGCGCAAACTCATCAACGCCCCGGAGGACGTGGTCTCCGACGCGCTGCGCGGCCTCGCCGCCGCGCACCCGTCGCTGCGGGTGGACCCGGAGAACAAGACGGTCGTGCGGGCCGACGCGCCGCGCACCGGGAAGGTCGCCCTCGTGTCGGGCGGAGGCTCGGGACACGAACCGCTGCACGCCGGATTCGTCGGCCACGGGATGCTCGACGCCGCCTGCTGCGGCGAGGTCTTCACCTCACCGGTGCCCGACCAGATCATCGCCGCGACGATGGCCGTGCACGGCGGCGCCGGCGTCCTCCACCTGGTGAAGAACTACACCGGCGACGTCATGAACTTCCAGATGGCCGCCGAGCTGGCCGAGGACGAGGACATCGAGGTCACCTCCGTCCTGATCAACGATGACGTCGCCGTCGAGGACAGCACCTACACCGCGGGGCGGCGCGGCACCGGCGCCACCCTGTTCGCCGAGAAGATCGCGGGCGCGCTGGCCGAGGAGGGGGCGGCGCTCGACGCGGTCGCGGCCGTTGCGCGCGAGGTGAACGAGCGCAGCCGGTCGTTCGGGATCGCGCTGTCGCCGTGCACGGTTCCCACGGCCGGGTCGCCGACGTTCGAGCTCGGCGAGGACGAGATGGAGCTCGGCATCGGCATCCACGGCGAGCCCGGCCGTGAACGCGTCAAGGCCGGCACCGCGGCGGAGATCGTGGACGCCGCGCTGAGCGCCATCGACGCCGACATGGCGCTGTCGGGTTCGGACGTCCTGGTGCTGGTGAACGGGATGGGCGGCACCCCGCTGATCGAGCAGTACGTCGCGTACGCGGAGGTGCAGCGGTGGCTGGAGGGGCACGGCGCGACCGTCTCACGCCGCCTCGTCGGCTCCTACGTCACCAGCCTGGAGATGGCCGGCTGCATGATCAGCGTCTGCCGGCTGACGCCGGAGCTGACACGGCTGTGGGACGCGCCCGTCGAGACCCCGGGGCTGAGGTGGGGCCGATGAACGCCGCGGACGCCGCCGCCTGGATCCGGCACGCCGCCGAGCTCGTCGCCGCCGACGCCGAGCGGCTCACCCGCCTCGACGCGGCGATCGGCGACGGCGACCACGGCCACAACCTCGACCGCGGCCTCCGCGCCGCCACCGAGGCCCTGCCCGACGACGCCCCGCCCGGGAGGGTGCTGATCGCCGCCGGGCGCGCCATCGTCTCCAAGACCGGCGGCGCGTCGGGCCCTCTTTATGGGACGGCCCTGCGCCGCGCCGGCAAGACGCTCGGAAGCGCCGCCGACGTGGACGCCGCCGCGCTCGGGGAGGCGCTGCGGGCCGCGCTGGAGGGCGTCCAGGAGCTGGGCAAGGCCGAGGAGGGCGACAAGACGATGGTCGACGCGCTGGCGCCCGCCGTCGCGGCCTACGCGTCGGCGCTGGCGGACGGCGCGGACCTGGCCGCCTGCGCGAGGGCCGCCGCCGGCGCGGCCGCCGAGGGCGCGGAGGCGACCGTCCCGATGCAGGCCCGCAAGGGGCGGGCGAGCTATCTGGGGGCGCGCAGCGTCGGGCACATGGACCCGGGCGCGTCGTCCACCGCGCTCATTCTGCGAGCCTTGGCCGACGTCACCGCGAAGCAGGAGTGAACACGGGGCGGGGCGAACGCGGCGCGAGCGTGGACGCGGAGCAAAGTGAACCGCGGAGCAAAGTGAACGCGGAGCAAAATGAACAGGGCAAAGGTGAGCAGGGGCCGGGTGAGCAGAGGGAGGGTGAGGAGGCGTGGTCGGGATCGTCGTGATCGCCCACAGCCGGACGCTCGCGGAAGGGGTCGCGGAGCTGGCGCGGACGATGGGCGTCGGCAAGGTCGTCGTCGAGCCCGCCGGAGGTGACGCCGACGGCGGGCTCGGCACCAGCCTGGAACTGGTCGAGAACGCCGTCGCCGCGGCGGACGACGGCGACGGCGTCGTGCTGCTCGCCGACCTCGGCAGCTCCGTCCTCACCGCCAAGACGGTGATCGAGGACGCCCCGGGCGGCGGCATCCTCCTCGCGGACGCGCCGCTGGTCGAGGGAGCGGTCGCCGCCGCCTCCGCCGCCGCGGCCGGCGCCGACCTCGCCGCCGTCCACGCGGCGGCCGAGTCCGCCTACGAGCACCGCAAGACCGAGTAGGCCCCCCGGGGGGCGGCGCGCCGAAAACGTCTTCGCGGCGCCGTAGACTCGCACGTGATGTCGACCGAAGCTCACCCCCTGCTCGACGGCCTCAACGAGCAGCAGCGCGCCGCCGTCGTCCACTCCGGCGGCCCCCTGCTCATCGTCGCGGGCGCCGGATCGGGCAAGACCCGGGTCCTCACCCACCGCATCGCCTACCTGCTGGGCGAACGGGACGTGCACCCCGGCCAGATCCTGGCGATCACGTTCACGAACAAGGCGGCCGCCGAGATGAAGGAGCGCGTCGACGCGCTCGTCGGGCCCCGGTCGCGGGCGATGTGGGTGATGACGTTCCACTCGGCGTGCGTCCGGATCCTGCGCCGCGAGGCCAAGCGGCTCGGGTTCCCCACGAGCTTCTCGATCTACGACCAGGCCGACGCGAACCGGCTCATGGCGCTGGTGTGCCGCGAGCTCGACCTCGACCCGAAGCGCTACCCCCCGAAGTCGTTCAGCGCCCAGGTGTCCAACCTGAAGAACGAGCTGATCGACTACGAGA
>DATCLF010000391.1:0-2709 GCA_036564055.1 Spirillospora sp. | reverse complement strand
GGGACGGCCGATCCCGCTGGAGACGTTCATCGCCTACGGGCGCTGGTTCGCCGCGGTGGCGATCCCCGGCACCGAGGACGCGGAGGTGGTGAACGTCGAGCGAGGCGGCCGGAGGGGGTACGTCGTCACGCTCTCCACCGGCGAGACGATCGCGGCGTCCACGGTCGTCGTCGCGGTCGGCGTCGGGCCGTTCGCCCACATCCCGGACGGGCTGGCGGGCCTGCCGTCCTGGCTGGTCTCGCACAGCAGCGCCCACCGCGATCTCGGCCTGTTCGCGGGCAAGGAGGTCGCCGTGGTCGGCGCCGGGCAGTCCGCCCTGGAGATCGCGGTCCTGCTGGCCGACGCGGGCGCCCGTCCGCATCTGCTCGCCCGCGCCCCCGAACTCGCCTGGAACGCGGTGGCCGCCGAGGAGCGGTCCCTGTGGGAAAGGGTGCGCGGCGGGCCCCGGTCCGGGCTCGGCACCGGCTACCGGACGTGGGTGTGGGCCGAGCTGCCGGGCCTGGTCCGCCACCTGCCGGAGCGGACGCGGCGGCGGCTCGTGCGCGAGACGCTGCCGCCCGCCGGCGCGTGGTGGCTGCGCGACCGGCTCGACGAGCGCGTCCAGGTCCGCACGGGGCAGCACCTCGGCAAGGTCGTCCAGCACGAGGACGGCGTGGCGCTCACCACCATCGACCGCGGCGGGCGGCGGCTGGTGACGGAGGTGGAGCACGTGATCGCCGCGACGGGGTACGTGCCGGACCTGGAACGGCTGACGGTGCTGTCGCCGGAGCTGCGCGCCCACGTCACCACCCGGTTCGGGTCGCCGGTGCTCAGCCGCGACTTCGAGTCGTCGCTGCCCGGGCTCTACTTCGCGGGCCTCACCGCGGCGGCGACGTTCGGGCCGGTCATGCGGTTCGTCCACGGCGCCGACTTCGCGGCCCGGCGGATCGCCCACCACATCATCCGCCGCACGCCCCGCCCGCGGACGCCGGTGCGCGGGCGCGAGGCCGTGCTGGAGCCGCACCCGCGCTGACGGTTCCGGCGCTTCGGGCGCTACCGGCGGTACGAGCGGGCCGCGCGGCGGGCGCGTTCGGTGCGCGCCCGGGCGGCACGCCATTCCCAACGGGAGTACAGCGTCCAGAAGCCGGAACGGATCCGCTGCGCGCGGGAGACCGGGACGGTGCGGACGCGGGGGATCACGAGGACGCGGGTCTCGGTGCGGGTGACGCGCCTGCGGCGCCTGCGCCGATGACGCTTCGACCGCAGGCGCGCGAGCGCGGACCGTGGATCGCGCATCGGCATCGTGCTCCTCGGCCGGGGGGATCTCGTGACTGCTCGAACACTGAGCGTAGTGAGATGCGGTGGTGCGCGTCCGCGCGTCCGGTCGATTCGTCCGCTCGATCTCGCCGTACCCTCCCGAAGCTCACATCCGAAATAGTGGTCAATTCCGCTAATTCGGATATCGCGGGTCGTCTCCTTCGTCCCGGAGAACACAAGGCCACCTCCGGGTAAAAAGATCCGGAGAAAAGGCGGGAGACGGACAATGGCTCCTTGATCGCGTGTTCTTCGGTGCTACTTTCGTGCTCGGCACGTCGCGCGCCGGCCTTTCGGCGCCGGTGACGGACGAGCAGAAGGCCCGCCACGCGAGGAGGCGACAGGAAATGCACTCCGCAGCGATCCGATCGGGGGCGCACCGCCCCGGGGATCGTTCGCGGCATGCCCTGCTCCTCGCGCTCGCACGCGTCATCGCCGTCGCCGGTCTCGCGGTGGCCGGATGGGTCGCCCTGGCCGCCTTGACCGACTCCGCCTCGGCCGACACGTCCCCGGCGCACCCGGAGGGCGCCGTGCGGGCGACCGCCCCCGTGCCCGGCGACCGGACTCTCCCCGGTCCTCCCGACACCGCCGAGCTTTCGGCCGCCGTCTCCCGCGTGACGAACGACGCGCGCGACATCGGCCTGAGCGGCACCGGCCTGCGGGACGCCGGCCTGCGGATCCGGCCCGCCGGAGAATGGCGGCTCGACGTCACCGAATTCGCCGAACCCGTGCAGCGGATCGGGGACGACCCCGTTCGGTACCTGCAGACACGGCGGCACGAGCTGCTCGACGGCAAGGACCGGACCGTCCGGGACGTGAGGGACCTGGCCGACGCGGCCGGCGTCCCCAGCCCGCGCATCGGTGACCTCCCGGAGGACGTCCCCCTCGTGCACGGGCTCGTCCACCCGATCCCCGAGGTGCGGCTCGCGCCCGCGCAGGCGCAGCCCCCCGCCGAGACGTCGGAGCGGCAGTCCTCCGAGACCGGCGACGCCGAGGCGGACGAGAACGCCGGCGCGTCCGCCGTCACCGCGGCTCCCGCTCCCGGATGCGGCGAGGACCGGCCGGCCTGCTCCACGACGGCCAAGCTCCCCAAGCGCTGCACGGACTGCTTCGACGACCCGAACGATCCCGCTCCCGCCCTGCCCTCCGGGCAGGACGAACCGCGCACCGTGAACTCCGGCGGCGGGCACTCCTTCACCCCGGTCGCCGACCTGCAGAACGCCCGGTACCCGGCGGCGCCGCCGGCCGTCGCGTCCGGCGTCTTCCACCGCACCGCGCTGGCCGACGTGTCGGCGCCCCGCCGCCCGTCCGTCGTCCCGGACTAGCCCCACCGGGGGACGGCCGCTCCCGTGCCGGGCGGTCCGCGGCGGATGAGCGCACCGCGCGTCCCCGACCGGCGAGTGATCACCTTCGACC
>DATCLF010000390.1:0-6119 GCA_036564055.1 Spirillospora sp. | reverse complement strand
GTTCGTTGCCCTTCCCGTCCTGGGGCGACTCGATCTGAGCAGGTGCGGTCTGCTGCTGGGGGGTCTGCTGCGGTGCGGCCTGCTGGTGCGGCCGTGGTGGGGGCTGGGACTGGGCAGAGGGGGCGGCGGCCTCCTCCGTGTCGTCGATGATGACCCAGGTCGTCTCCGGAGCCCCACCGGCCGGACCTGCGCCGGGGCCGGTCGCCCGGCTCCGTCCGTCGTTCATCCTGCCCGCCCTTCGACCCGCTTGGGACGTTCGGAGTCGTCGAGGAAGGGCTGCATGAGCTTGGCCAGCGCCTTCTGCTGGATCTGCCGCACTCCCTCGCGTGAGAGCCCGAGGCGCTCCCCGATGACGCGCAGCGCCTGCTCCGGCTCGCCGTCGAGGCCGAACCGGCGCGTCAGGACGTACCGTTCGCGCGCGTCGAGGTTCGGCAGCCCGCGGCTGTTGAGGGCGCGCAGGTCGAAGCGGAGCATCACCTCGTCCTCGATGTTGAGCGACGCGTCGGGAAGCCGGTCCTCCCAGCCGACCTCCTCCTCGCCCGGGCCCGAGGCGGGCGCGTGCAGGCTGTCGAGCCGAGGGGCGTCGAGGACGCGGCGGACCTGCGCCTCGGTCACTCCGGCGCGCCGGGCGATCTCGGCGTAGTCGGGCGCGGCGTCCGGCCCCGCCTCCTCGAGGTAGGCCCGTTCGGCGGCGAGGATGGCGGGACGCTTCTCGAAGTCGCCCGGGTTGAGGTTGGGGTGGTCGGCGTCCCGCACCGCGCGGAGCACCTCCCGCTGTATCGGCTTGAACGCCCAGCTGGCGAAGGGGCCGCGCTTCGGGTTGTACGACGCGATCGCCCACAGCAATCCGACCTTGCCCGCACTCTCGAAGTCCTCGCCGTGCTCGCTGGACTTGGAGGTGAACATGGCGACGTACCGGCGCACGAGGCCGAAGTTCGCGACCATGATCTCGTAGGTGACGTCCTCGAACTCGCGCTCGGTCCGGCGCAGCGCGATTTCCGAGACCATGTCGAGTTCGCCGGAGTCGGCCCTCGCACGCAGGACATTCAGACGCTCTTGCAGTTCCATCCGCTTGGCGAACAGCTCGTCATTGCGGGTACGGAACTCGTCGGACGTGGGGCGGGTGCCACCAACGTCCTGATCGATGATGTCCATCCGTCTCCCTCGGCTTGTCGCGATTGCGAGGTTAGATCGTGTTCGCTCAGCAAGTTGGATGCCCGGCGAACTCGGATCGGTCGGCGCGGAACCGACTTGTTGACACGGGCCCAGGCCGCTTCGAGATCGAATCCGGGCGGCGACGCGCGCCGAGGGCGGCCGTTCACGCGGGTGACGTCGGCAAATGCCAGTCGAGAGGGGATGCCCCGGCCTCGCGCGTGTCCGGGACGCGAGTTCAGCGACAAGTATGTTGATAAAATATTGATACTGTGTAGGTTGAATGTTGATTCATCGATGACACAGTTGTGTACATCCGGTGTGACGGCCGATGGAACTGATCAGAAGTTTTCTGCGTCGGGGTTGCGTTTTCCTGATCGGACGGACTCTCAAGGGCAGGGGGAACGCGCTTAGGCTGCGGTGAAACCAGGCGGAGCCCCGGGCTCCGTCTGCCAACGAAAGGACACGACGTGGACACGATCCTCAGCGACCTCGGTCTCGAGTCCCCGCTCGTCGGGATGACGGTGACCGCGCACATCAAGGCGTCCGGGCCCGACGGGTTCCGTTGCGCCGTGTACGACGTCGTCACGGGGGAGGCCCGTGACGCCATGCTCCCGCGCACGGACGCCTTCGACCTGCCGGAGGGGGCCGCACCGCCCGAGCTGGCACCGGGACACAAGCTCGTCGCGCTCGTCGTCGGCGTGGCTCCCGGAGGCGCCGGCGGGAAGGAACAGCTTCTGCTCTCGGTCACCTCGCCCAAGCTCGTCGAGAGGGTGCTCGCGGGCTTCGTCGACGAGCTGATCACCGGCAAGGTGGCCATCAAGGCGGTCGCCCGGGTCGCCGGAACCAAGACGAAGATCGCCGTCGCCCCCACTGTGAAGGGCCTGGACGCGCGGGGGGCCTTCATCGGCCGCGGCGCGAACCGGCTCCGGGGCGCCCAGGCCCTGTTGAACCAGGCCTACGGCAGGGAGCGGCTGGAGATCATCGAGTACTCCCACGATCCCCAGACGTTCCTCGTCAACGCCATGAACCCAGTACAGGTCACCGACGTCCTGGTCCGGCGCGGGAACGCGATCGTGGCGGTCGAGGAGCACCAGCTCTCCGGCGGCATCGGCGAGGGCGGCCTGAACGCGCAGCTCGCCGGCCGGCTCACCGGGCACTACGTCCGGGTCGTCAAGACCGGCACCGACCTGAACAAGGCGCTCGACCAGCTCGTGGCCGAGAAGGCCGCCGCGGAAAAGACCTGAGGGTTCGCCCGTGCTACCCGTGGTGGTCTACGCCCGGGCGGGGGTTCCGCCCAGCCGCATCGAAGACCTGACCGGTCCCGACCAGGCGGAACTCGACCGGGACTCGCTCGTCGCGGCCGGCCAGGCGCTGACCTGGCGGTCGGTCTTCACCAGCGGGAAGCGGACCGCCATCCCGCTGACCGCGGCGTCCGCGGTCCTCGTCGGACGCGACGAGGGGGTGATCGCGGAGACCTGGCACGACAGGTTCACCCGCGGTCTCGCGCACCGGATGGCGGGCGAGCTGACCATCGCGTCGGTCACCGCGAGCCTGATCGGCGACGCGGTCCGCGGACAGCGGGGCGAGGACGCCGAGCTGCTCGGTTCGGCGATCGAGGGGCTCGGGCGCCTGCTCACCGACCTGGAGGAGGTGCGGGCGCCCGGCGAGAAGGCCGAGCGCATCGTGGCCGACACGGTCCGGACCCACGCGGCGCTCCTGGGCAGCCTCGCCCACCAGCAGGTCACCTCGCGGGAGGAGGGCGAGTTCACCGTCCACACCGTGCGTTCGGTGTCGCGTCACCTGACGAGGTCGGATCTGGAGCCGATGCGGACGCGGGTCGGGCTGCCCTGGCCGGCGCACGTCACCGACGGGGTCGGCGACCATCTCGGGCTGGCCCGCTGGCGCACCACCATGCAGGCCGACGGCGATCAGTTGTGGTGCCGCCTCGAGGCACAGAACGCCCTGGTCACGGAGCTGTGGTTGCGGACTCCTCCGGAGCGGCGGGAATGAGGTACCCGAAGCCCGTCCGCGTCACGATGACCCCGTCGCCGAGCTTGCGGCGCAGCCGGGAGACGTGCTCGGCGAGCGTCCGGGAGACGCCCCGGTCGGTGCCCCACACGTGCAGCATGATCTCCTCCTTGGAGACCGCCCGTCCCCGGTTGACCGCGAGGAACTCCAGCACGGCGTACTCCATGGGGGCCAGCCGCACGTCGGCCCCGTCCCGGAAGACCTGCCGGGCCGTGAGGTCGATCCGCACGGGAGGGATGTCGAGGAGGTCGCCGCGGGTGTCGCCGGTGTGGCGGGCGATGCTTCCGGTGCTGCGGCGCAGCACCGCCTGGATCCGGGCGAGAAGCACCTCGGGGTTGAACGGCTTGAGGATGTAGTCGTCGGCGCCGAGGCGCAGGCCCAGCGCCTGCTCGTGCGGCTCGGCGCGGACGGTCAGCAGGATCACCGGGGTCGTGTTCCCCTCATCGCGCAACTGGTCGATGAGGGAGAGCCCATCGATGTCAGGGAGGTTGACGTCCAGAAGCGCGAGGTCGATGTCGCCCCGGCGGAGCGCCAGCCTCGCCAGTTCGCCGTTGGCCACGGACTCGACCTGGTGATGACGCTTGCGCAGCAGACCGGCGATCAATTTGAGCAGTCTTGGATCATCGTCCACGACCAAGATCCGCGCCATGGCGCCAGCATAACGGAGGTATGACCGGTATCGGAGGTGTCGGCGAGCAGGCCGACCGGGCTGATCAGGCCGATCATGAGGGAAGGGGCCGGGGGCGCCGGGTGCTCCCCGGGGTCGTCGCCGTGCTGATCGTCCTGACGGTCCTCGGGCTGCGCGACTCGCCGTACGACCGCGTCGATCCGGGTCCGGCGCTGCCGGTCGGCTCGCCCGCCGGCGGCTCGTGGTCGGTCATGACCGTCCGGGTGCGCGACAGCACCTGGTTCCAGTGGGCGCTGGCCGAGATCAGGGGCGAGCACACGGTCAGGCGCTACGGACGGGGCACCGGCCGTGACGGCGACGACGGCGGGAACGCGCGACCGGTCGACACCACGATGGCCGGTGCGCAGACCCGCGCCGTCCTGCTGGCCGCCCAGCTCGCCGCGGGACGGACCCCGGTCGGGGCCTTCGGCCTTCAGGTGACCGCGCCCACCAGACCGGCGGACGGTGCGGAGGACGCGCCCGAGGACGGTGCGGCGGAGGGCCTGCGCCCCGGCGACATCGTGCTCGCCGCCGGCGGGGACGACGCCCTGGTCCCGCTGCGCGCGCAGGCCGACCTGGAGACCGCGCTCGCGGGCCGCACGTCCGTGCGGGTGCTGGTCGTGCCCCGGTCCTCCGACGGCTCGTGGGGGAGCGCGACGGTCCGGACGATGCCCGCGTCGTGGCTGGCGGCGACGCCGATGCGTCTGGCCGTCTCGGCCGTCGCCTACCCCCTCGGCGGGGTCGAGGGCTCGTCGGCCGGTCTCGTCCTCGCCCTCGCCCGTCTCGACGCGCTCACCCCGGGCGACCTGACCGGCGGGCGGCGCATCGCGGGGACGGGGACGATCGGCCTGAACGGGGACGTGGGCGAGGTCGGCGACGTCGCCGAGAAGGTGCGCGCGGCGGCGGACGCCCGGCTGGAGGTCTTCTTCGTTCCCGTCTGGCAGCGGCGCGAGGCGGCCGCGGCGGCCCGCGGCACCGGCGTCACCGTCGTGCCGGTCCGCACGGTGCCGGAGGCCGTCCGCTGGCTGTGCTCGACGGGCGGGCGCGCGCCGATCTGCTGAACCCTCCGCGGGTGCGGCAGAGCGCCGCGGGTCACCCGCCGGGCTGGCGGATGTGGGGCACCAGCGACGCGAGGAGCCGGCGGCGCACGACGGGCCGGGTCCCTTCGAGCCACTCGGCGATCTGCGCGCGGACCTGCTCGAGCTCCCCGGCGCCGACCGTGGCCCTGCGGGGCGGGGTGAAGACCGCCCGGCCGGAATCGTCGGGGTCCGCCGGCAGGACCGCGACGAACACGCGCACCCGCACCCCGAGCGGGATCACCCGGCGCAGGCCCTTCACCGCCGTGGCGGCGCCGGTGTCGGCGCCCGGGAGCACCACCCCGTCGGCGGAGAACACCCCCGCGTTCGTCCAGGTGTAGTGGGCGGCGGGCCAGCGGCGCGTCATGACCAGGGCGAGCCGTTTGTCGCGCATGACGGCGTGGTCGACGTAGCAGACCGGCTTTCCCGGCAGCTGCGGCGGGACGAGCCCGTGCACGATGCGCACCCCGTCGATCGCGGCCAGCTGCTGCAGCTCTGCGCCGCTGGTCTCGGCGGCCTGGCGCGCGGACGGGTCGTCGAGACCGGCGCCCGGCACGTTGAAGATCTCGTACTGGAGCACGTCGGGGCCGAGCAGCCGGTCCAGCCCGCGGCCGTTCATGATGATCAGCGGCATCACCGCCAGCCCCAGGCCCGCCACGGTCAGCGCGGCGAGGCTTCCGGCGAGCGCCCGGAACTCGCCGTCGTCCGCCTCGGTGAGGGCGAGCGCGACGGCCGCCGCGAACGGCAGCGCGCACACCGCCCACAGCCACAGGTGGAACCGCAGCGTCTCGTCCCGCGCGATGACCGGTGCCGCGATCATCGGGAAGAGGAGCAGCAGCATGAACTCGGCGGGAAGCTCCCGGGGCCACAGCGAGTACACCGCGGCCAGTGACGTCAGCGCCCAGACCACGATGAGCGTCACCGTGATCCAGTAGGCGCCGTACCTCGGGCGGATCCTGACGGCCTCCGTGAGCCCGCCCGCCGCCGGCTTCGCGTCGACGCCGTAACCGGTCCTGCGCCTGAACCACCGCGGGCGGACGGCCTTCCAGCGGCTCCCGGCCGCGGCGGCGCCCCGTTTCCACGTCCCCGACTCGCGGGACTTGGTCTTGCGGGCCTTCTTCTCCTTCTCCTCGCCGGGGCCGGGCCCCTTCTCGGTGAAGTCGGACGTGCCGGTCTGAGGCCCGGGCTCGGGT
>DATCLF010000389.1:0-9210 GCA_036564055.1 Spirillospora sp. | reverse complement strand
GCCCTCCGCGGTCCTGCCGAAGGCCCGCAGGACCGGCTGGGCTCGGGCGAACTCCACGAGCCGGCAGGCCGCGTCGGCGTGGACGGCGTCGGCGCGGCGGTCGGCCTCCCGCATGCCGCGTCCGGCCCACCGGTACGTCACGGCCGCGGCCGCCCCCGCGAGGGCCATCGCCGCCGCCATCCGTCGGTCGAACACGACCATGGCCGCGATGACGACGACCGGCGTGACGCAGGCGTCGGCAAGGGGCCGCAGCAGGTGCGCGGGCACCGACATGACGGCGACGACCCGCTGCGAGGCCAGCCGCCCGAGCTCCCCGACCCGGTCGGCGGTGAACCAGGCGGGCGGGAGCCGCACGACGTGGTCGCCGATCCGATGGTGCAGGTCGCGGCTCAGGTTCGTCCCCGCCCGGTACCCGGCCACCGTCGCGCGGTAGTCCACGGCCGCGTACGCCGCCCACAGCGCGGCGAGCGCGGCCACCCACGGCCAGGCCCGCTCCGGCTCCCCGCCCAGCAGCTCCCGCAGTATCGGGACCAGCAGGACGAACGCCAGCCCTTGGAGCGCCGCCGCGCCGACGAGCAGCGCCAGGAGCCCGCGCAGCGCGCGGCCGTGCTCCGGGCCGAGCGCGGTGAACAGCCTGCGGATCATCGTCCCCCCTCGTCCGCCGCGGCGACGCGGGCGTCGCGGTCGCCCGCTCCCGCACGGGCCGCCTGTTCCTGGAGCCGCCACATCCGCGCGTACCGGCCGCCCGCGTCGATCAGCTCCTCGTGGGTGCCCTGCTCGACGATGCGGCCCCGGTCGAGCACGACGATCCGGTCCGCGCCCGCGACCGACGCCAGCCGGTGCGCGACGACGAGCACGGTCCGCCCGGACGCCAGCTCCGACAGCGCGTCCTGGACCGCGGCCTCCGACTCCGGGTCGGCGTGCGCGGTCGCCTCGTCCAGCACCACGATCGGGGCGTCGGCGAGGATCGCCCGCGCGATGGACAGCCGCTGCGCCTCCCCGCCGGAGAAGCGGACGTCCCGGCCGACCACGGCGTCGTAGCCGAGCGGAGACGCGGCCACGCGATCGTCGATGGCCGCCGCCCGCGCCGCGCGCCGGACCACAGCGTCGTCGGCGTCGGGACGAGCGAGGCGGATGTTGTCGCGCACGGTCGCGTCCAGCAACTGGACGTCCTGCAAGACGAAAGTCACCAGCCGGTAGAGGCTCTCGGGCGCGATGTCGCGCAGGTCGACACCGCCGATCGTGACGGTGCCCGCGGTCGGGTCGAAGAACCGGGGCAGCAGCTTCGCCAGGGTCGTCTTCCCCGAGCCCGACGCCCCCACGAGCGCGGTCACGGTGCCCGGTTCGAGGACCAGGTCGATGCCGCTCAGCACCGGCCGGTCCGCGTCGTAGGCGAACTCCACCCCCGACAGTTCCACCCGGAGTCCCCCGCCTGCGTCCGGCGTCCGCGGCTCGGCGGGCGACGGCAGCTCCGGCGCCGCGAGGACGGCGCCGACCCGCTTGGCCGCCGCGTTCGCCGTCTCGATGTCCTCGCCGTGGAAGTCCATCGCCTGCAACGGTGCGGCCAGGCCGAGCCCGAGGACCACGAACGGCAGCAGGTCGACCGGATCCAGGTGCCCGGCGGAGGCGAGCGCCGTGCCTCCGGTCAGCACCGTGAGCAGGACGGTGACGGGGCTCAGCGCCACCGCCGAGGCCGCGCCCGGCCGGTAGCCCCGCGACAGCCAGGCGTCGAGGAAGTCCGCGAACTCGTGGGCGGCCCGCGCGTACCGCCGGTGGGCGCGCCCGGCCTCCCCGAACATCTTCACCACCGCGATGCCCTCGACGAACTCGACGGCGCTCCGGACGATGCGCTGCAACGCCCGGTCGTAGGCGGCCATCTGCGCGGTCATGCTCGTGATCCGCCGGGCGAACAGCACGACGCCGAGAACGATCGGGACCAGCAGGATCAGCGTCACCCGCCAGTCGGCCCAGAACAGGTAGGCCAGCGACACCAGCGACGTCACGACGACGGCGACGAGGTCGAGCAGAGAGTGCGCCACCAGGTGATGCATCGCGTCCACGTCGTGTTGGACCGCCTTCCCGACACCGGCGGCGCCCCGGTCGGTGAGCCGGCCGAGCGGCACGCGCCCGAGCCGGTCGACGAGACGCCGCCGCACCGACAGCTGGAGGTCGAGGTCGGCGCGGTGGGCGAGCGCGCCCGCCGCGGCGGTCAGGAGCAGCCAGAGCGGCAGCGCCCCCGCGGCCGCCGCGGCCACCGTCCAGGCCCGGCCGCGGTCGGGCGGCCCTTCGGCGAGCAGGACGCGGGCCAGCTCGGCGACCGCCGCGAAGGGCACGACGCCGATCGCCGCCGCCGCGGCCCGCAGCCCGATCGCCGTGCCCAGCCGCCACCGGACGGGACGCAGCAGGTCCCCGAGTCCCACGGCCCGCACGGCCGCCTTCTCCGCCGTCATCGCTCCCCCTGAAGCCCGGCGACTTTTCGAACGCGTTCCGAAAGTATCATCGGCGCCCGTGGCTGTCGACCGCGCCGTCCGCCCGCGCCCGTTTCACCACGGCGAGGCGAGGGCGGCATGATGGGACAATGCCCCGACCGCCCGCGTCCCAGGGCCGCACCGGCCGGCCGCCCGTGACCTCCCGCGCGCAGATCGTCACCGCGGCGCGCAGGATCATCGAGCGGGACGGCTGGGAGCGGCTGACGATCCGAGGACTGGCCGCCGAGCTCGGCATCGGGGCGACGACCCTGTACCACCACGTGCGGAGCAAGGAGGACCTGCTCGTCCTCGTGCTCAACCACTACATCGGCCAGGTCGAACGACCATCACTGCCCGAGGACCCGCGGGAGCGCATCGTCAGGGTGGGCGTCGCGATCCGCGAGGCCGCCATGAGGTGGCCGTGGGCCGTTGACATCGTCACGACCGACGGTTTCGTCGGCCGCCTCGACGAGTCGGTCCTGTGGATGGTCGAGGACATCGTGGCGGCGGCCATCGACCACGGGTGCACCCCCGCGCACGCCGTCTACGTGTTCCGCAGCGTCTGGTACTACACGGCCGGCGAGGTCACCGTGCGCGCCAACACCGCCCGCCGGCGCGCCGGGGACCTCGGGCCGTTCTCCCTCGACCACCTCGACGCGTCCAGGCTGCCGCGCCTGGCCGCCATCGGCAGCGACCTGTGGGCCGAGGTCGCCGAGCGGGACACCTACGCGGACGGTCTGCGCGCCCTGGTCGACGGCCTGCTGGCACAGGAACCGCCGAAGACCTCCTGACCTCGGGAAGGGGCGCGCCCGGCCGTCAGGACGAGGGCGTCACCGTGCGGGGTCCAGCATCGGGACGAGGAAGCGCCGGGCCAGGTCGGCGAGCTGCTCCTCGTCGTCGAGGTCGACGAGCTCGCTGGGGATCGCCAGGAAGGACCCGGAGATCCGGACCATCATCTCGGCGACGAGGTCGGCGTCCAGGTCGGCCGAGACGGTGCCCGCGCGCTGCTCGCGGCGGAGCTGGCCCGCGACGAAGCGCCGGACGGCGGCGAGCGTGCGTCCCTCGTCGCTGATCAGCGACGCCATGAGCAGGTCGGGTTCGGCCGCGCTGAGCCCGCCGATGAGGGGGTTGCGGCGGATGGCGCGCAGCGAGCTGACGAACCCGAGCACCACCCGGTCGGCGGCGGTCCTCGCCCGCCGGATGTCGGCGAGGAACCGGTCGAAGTACCTGCGGAACTCGCGGCGCACCACCTGTTCGACCAGGGCGTCCTTCGTGGCGAACCGCCGGTAGACGGTGATGCGGGAGACTCCGGCCCGCCGTGCGACGTCCTCCATGGTCGTGCGCTGGACGCCCATGCGGGAGAACAGTTCGTAGGCCGCGTCGAGGATGCGGGTGCTGGCCTCGTCGGTCTCGCCGGCCCGTTCGACGGCGTCGGTGTAGGCGCGTTCGAGCAGCGACTCCTCGTCCGAGGACGACCCGAGCAGGGACAGCACAGAATCCACGTTCTCCTCCCGAGACGACGATTCTGCCTCGGTCGCCGTCCGTCGGCACGGTGGGTCTTGTCGGGGCCGGGACATTGTGCTCTCATTGGCCCAAATGATGATACATAGAAGCGCTTTACGTATCAGCGTATCATCACGGTGCTCGCGGTCAGGAGGAGCGAAGCATGGAGAACCCCACAAGACGCCACATGCTGATGGCGGGCGGGGCACTGGGCGCGCTCGGCGCTCTGGGCGTCGCGTCGCCCGCGAGGGCCGTCCCGTGGACGTGGTCGCCGAAGGGCTCGGTGGCGGGAGCGGGAGAGGGGACCGACCCCCGGTGGGTGTGGGACCCCGAGTGCGACGAGCTCGTCGCCTCGCTCCTCGACGACGGCGTCGTTCCCGAGGTCAACAAGCTGCTGCGGACCTGGACCAAGAACGCCCAGCCGCTCCCCACGGGCCTCCCCTCGGACCTGCGGGAGTTCATGGAGCGCGCGCGTCGGCTCCCGTCGTGGGCCGACCGGGACAAGCTGGCCGCCGCGGTCGAGTTCAACGACAAGCGCGGCCTGTACCTCGGCGTCACCTACGGCTTCGCCAGCGGGATGATGAGCACGGTCATCCCCAAGGAGGCCCGCGCGGTCTACTACTCGGCGGGCGGCGCGGACATGAAGGACCGCATCTCCAAGACCGCCAAGCTCGGCTACGACATCGGCTCCCGCAACGCCTACGACGACGACGGCGAGATGATCGTCACCTGCGTCAAGACGCGGCTGGTGCACGCGGCGGTCCGCCACCTGCTGCCGACCTCCCCGTACTGGCAGAAAGTCGCCGACGAGGAGATCCCGATCAGCCAGGCGGACATGATGGTCACCTGGCACAGCCTCCCCACGACCGTCATGCAGAACCTGGTCAAGTGGGAGGTCCCGATCCCCGAGCACGAGTCCCAGGCCTTCCTGCACTCGTGGCAGGTCTGCGCCCACATGCTCGGCATCAAGGACGAGTACATCCCCAACTCGTGGCCGGAGGCCGACGCCCAGGCCGAGCAGGTGCTGGACCCGGTCCTGGCGCCCACGCCGGAGGGCGTGAAACTGGCCGACATGCTGCTCAACCTCGCCGCGTTCGCCGACGGAGGCGTCGTCACCAAGCGCGTCCTCGGCGCCCTCACCCGCTACGTGCTCGGCGACGAGATCGCCGGCTGGCTGAAGATCCCCCGCTACCCGTTCTGGGACAACCTCCTCAAGACGGGCTGGCCGCCGTTCGTCGCCGTCCGCGAGGGCATCCTGGAGATCACCGACGCGCCCAAGCCCGTCCGGGACGCCTACTGGATGTTCGACGAGCTGCTCCGCCAGGCGGCGCTGCTCGTGCTCTCCGAGGCGAAACCGATCAGCATCGAGATCCCGACCGGGAACAACCCCAACTACTGATCCGCCTCCCCGGGACCGGAATTCACCGCACCCGGTCTCTTCCTCCCCGCGCGCGCCCGCGCCATTTGAGCGGCGGAATATCTACCGCGCTTTTGCGTTTCCACGGACGGCGTTCACAGGACCTTGGTCCCAGGCGCCGGCGACCTACGGCCATGGGGTCCTGCACCTGCGAATAGGAAGCATGGCAGTGGGAACGCGCCCGAAAGAGAGGGCGATCCGCGCTCACCGGTGCGGGCGCCCGTGCTCTGAGAACAGAGGGAGGTATTCATGGGCACCCTTGAACGGCGTGAACCTCGCGGAATCCTGCCGGATCTGTTCGACTGGCTCGAATCGCCGTTCAGCCTCTGGCGGGGCGGCGACGGTCACACGATGCGGGTCGAGAACTACGTCGAGAACGGCGACCACGTGATCCGCGCCGAACTGCCCGGCATCGACCCCGACAAGGACGTCGACATCACCGTCAGCGGCGGCATTCTGCGCATCAGCGCCGAGCGGCGCGAGGAGAAGAAGGAGGGGCGGCGGACCGAGTTCCACTACGGCTCGTTCACGCGGTCCTTCACCCTTCCCTCGGACGTCAACGTCGACGACATCAAGGCGTCCTACGACAAGGGCATCCTCACCGTCCGCGTGCCGATGGCCAAGCCCGCCGCGGCGGAGACGAAGAAGATCCCCGTCCATACGTGACCCGGAGAACGACCCGGGAAGCGGCCGGGGCATCGGACCGGGGGCACCGGATCGGAAAACCGACCCGGTGCCCCCGATGCGCGCGCCCGATGCGCGGCGGGCGCACCTGCGTGAGATTTGCGCGAGATCCTCACATGATCTCCCCGAGATGATCATCGTCTGGCACGTCCCGGCGGCGTCAATGGGGACACGCGCGTAAAAACTTCCGGGCCTGGTGGTCATCCAGGTCTACATCACCTCCGCGCGGCGGGCATTACGAGCCGGCCGACCTGTACCGCGGCCGGGGCGCGTACGTGTGCCTCGGCGGGCCGCACGTCACCTCGCCGCCGGACGAGGCCGCTCCTCCCTCTACACCCGGACCGTGGACCTGCACCCAGACCGCGGACGCGGCGCTCGCGGAGATCGAGCGGCTTCCGGGGGCGGCACCTGTACCTCCTCGACGACCACCTTCTCGGCGACGCCCGGTTCGCGTCCGCGCTGTTCGACGGGATGCGCGGGATGGGGCGGATCTGTTCGATCCTGCGGGCCGCCGCGACCAAGCCGCCCCCGCGCGGCAAGCCCTGCGGCGGCACCGAGAACGCCGGAGACCGGGACACGCAACGTGAGTCGACCACGTGATGCCATAGTGCGGCTGCGCTTCCTGCGTTACAGTCGCCGACAAGCATCCAAACAAGAGCCCGAAGGAGGCATTTCTGTGGCAACCGACAAGACTCCTCAAGAAGAACTGGCGAGGGTGCTCAAGGAGTCCCGGGACCTCCACGAGGACACGGCGCGGATCCTGGACCAGGTTCTCGGCCCGGGCAGCTCTGCGGCGAACAGGCACCACGGCAAGGCCGCCGAGGCCGAGGACCTCAGGCGGCGCCTCGGGTAGCCCCGACATGGCTGGTCTTTCGTTGGACGTCTCCGGCGAAAGACCAGCCTTCCTTCATGTTCCGGCACTTCGGAACGTGAACCGGCCGCGTGATGTCACGTTCGCGCGTCCAGCGGGGTCTTGCATGGCGAAGGTGTCAACGCCGAGGAGGACCCACCATGGCGCTTCGTGTCCCGAAAGCGCAGCTCACCGGACTCACCGGTGCCCTCGTCTAGCGGATGAGCCGCAAGAGGTTCGGCGAGGTGCCCGAGCCCGTCGAGGTGATGTGGCACCACCGCGGGCTCGTCAAGACCTCCGTGTGGCTCACGAACAAGATCGAAAAGCTGGACGCGGTCGACGCGAACCTCAAGTCGTTCGCGCACATCGCCGTCGCCGCGAAGCTGGGGTGCAGCTGGTGCATCGACTTCAGCTACTTCAAGGCGCACAACCAGAGCCTCGACCTGTCCAAGGCGAGCCAGGTGCCCCGCTGGCGGGAGTCGGAGGTGTTCACCCCGCTGGAGAGGGACGTGCTGGAGTGCGCCGAGGCGATGACCGCCACGCCGCCGACGGTCACCGACGAGCTGGCGAAGCGGCTGCTCGGCCGGCTCGGCCCGGCGGCGATGGTGGAGCTCACCTCCTACATCGCGTTCGCCAACTTCGGGGGCAGGACGAACGTGGCGCTGGGGATCGAGTCGCAGGGGTACTCGTCCGTCTGCGAGATCCCTGCGGCGGCGCGTCCGGAGAAGGTCGCGGCGTCGGCGTTGTCGTCATAGCCGTCGGAGCCGCGGGGACGGTGCCGTGGGCGTCCCGGGAACGGGTCGGGACGCCCGCGGCGCCGATGCGGGGTCAGATCCGTTCGGACGCGGCAGCCAGGTCGCCGGTGTCGGCGGCCTCCGGCCCGCCCACGACGCTGCGGACGCCGAGGACGGCCACCAGGCTCACCAGTCCCAGCGCCGACAGGAACAGCGCGACCGGCACCCACGAGTCGAAACTGCTGTGGAGGGCGGGCAGCGCCGGCGTCACCGCGCCCGAGACCGTCGCCCCGACCGCGTAGGCGACGGAGATGCCGCTGTAGCGGACCTTGGTGTCGAACAGCTCGGTGAACAGGCCGCCCTGCGCGCCGGCCATGATGCCCTGCACGATCGCCGCCACCGTGAAGGAGATCAGTGCGAGCAGGACGCTTCCGGTGTTGACCAGCGCGAACATCGGCAGCGGCCACACCACGGCGGTGACCGCGCCGATGGCGTAGACGCGCTTGGAGTCGTAGCGGTCCGACAGAATCGCCGCGATGACGATCGTGGCGATCCACACCACGCAGGAGGCCAGGATCGTGGCGAGCAGGGCGTTGCGTTCGAACCCGGCTTCCTTCGTCCCGTAGGTGAGCATGTACACGGTCACCGCGTAGCCGATGGCGGGCGGGGCGATCGCGGCCAGGCCGGCGAGGACGAGGTTGCGGGGGTAGCGGCGGATCAGGTCGCCGATGGGGACCTTGGCGACCGCGTTGCGCTCCTTGACCCGGCTGAACTCCTGCGACTCCGCCAGCTTCATGCGGATCACGAAGCCGACGACGACGAGCACGGCGCTGATGAGGAACGGGATGCGCCAGCCCCAGGAGAAGAAGCTGTCGTCGTCCAGGTTGGAGACGGAGAGGAACGCGAGGTTGGAGGTCAGCACGCCGACCGGGACGCCGAACTGGGCGAAGCTGCCGAAGAACGCGCGGCGGCCCGGTCCGGCGCTCTCGGTGGAGATCAGCAGTGCGCCTCCCCATTCCCCCGCCACGCCGAAGCCCTGGCAGAGGCGGAGGGCGACGAGCAGCAGCGGCGCGCCGATGCCGATCGCGGCGAAGGTGGGCAGCGTTCCGATGAGGAAGGTGGACCCGCCGGTGAGGATCAGCGTGAGGACGAGCATCGCCTTGCGGCCGATCCGGTCACCGAAGTGCCCGATGACCGCGGCGCCGACGGGTCGGACGATGAACCCCACGGCGAACGCCGACAGCGACGCGAGCGTCGCCGCCTCGGGCGAGGACGACGGGAAGAAGACCGTGGGGAACACCAGCGCGGCGGCGGTTCCGAAGAGGAAGTAGTCGTACCACTCGATGGACGTGCCGACGAAGCTCGCCGCGAACAGGCTTCTCGGGGACGTGGTGGGTGTGGGCTTGGATGCGCTGGGCTGGCCCATGATGAGCGCTCCTATGCATCAGGGGTGGGTGCCCCGAGACCGTGACGGGCCACGGGTCTCGCGGTTGTTCGGAACGTAGTCCGGCCGTGGCCGGACGTCGTGGGGAATCTGTTTCGACTCCCCTACGT
>DATCLF010000388.1:0-8880 GCA_036564055.1 Spirillospora sp. | reverse complement strand
CCGGACGACCGTCGCGTCCAGCGCCACGGCGACGGCGAGCCCCACCCCCGCCTGCTTGATCACCAGGCCGGGGTCGGCGGCGAAGCCGAGGAACACCGTCACCATGATCAGCGCCGCGCTGGAGATGACCCGGCCGGTGGCGGCCAGGCCCGCCGACACCGAGGCCCGCGCGTCGCCGCCGGCGAGCCACTCCTCCCTGACGCGCGACAGCAGGAAGACCTCGTAGTCCATCGACACGCCGAACAGCACCGTGAACAGCAGCAGCAGGATGAAGCTCGACACCGGGACGCTGTGCGGCAGGCCGAGCAGCCCGGCGCCCCACCCCCACTGGAACACGGCCGTGAGCACCCCGTACGCCGCGCCGATCGACAGCAGGTTCATCACGGCGGCCTTCAGCGGCGCCAGCAGCGACCTGAACATGATCACCAGCATGAGGAACGAGGTGGCGACGACCGCGCCGATCACGGGCCAGAGCCGGTCGGACAGCATCCGCGACAGGTCGACGTAGACGGCGGTCAGCCCCGTGATCTCCGAGCCCGGCGGCAGCACGTCGCCGCGGATCCGGTCGACGAGGCCGGTCACCCGCTCGTCCTGCGGCCCGTACTCGGGCGTGACGATGATCACGGCGGCGTCGCGGCCGTCCGACAGCAGGGGCGGCGCGACCTCGCGGACGCCGTCGGTGGCGGCGAGCCGCTGCCCGAGCCCCGGCAGGGCGGACTCGTCGACCCTGGTGAGGTCGACCGCGACGACCAGCGGCCCGTTGGCGCCCGGGCCGTAGGCGTCGGCGACCAGGTCGTAGGCCCGCCGGACGGTGCTGGAGTCCGGTTCGCTGCTGGCGTCGCTCGGCCAGGTGCGCATGCCGAGCGCGGGGGCGGCGAGCGCGAGCATCAGCACCGACGCGGCCAGCAGCCACGGCCAGGGGTGCCGCCCGACGTGCTCGGCCCACCGGCGGATCCGCGGCGACTCCACCGCCATCGCCGCGCCGGCGGCGCGGTCGCGGCGGCGCAGCACCCGGCGCCCGGCCAGCCCGAGCACCGCGGGCAGCAGCGTCACCGCGCTCAGCATCGTCGCCGTCACGACCAGCCCGGTGGTGAACCCCATCGTCATGAACACCGGCATGCGCGACAGCACCAGCCCGCACAGCGCGAGCAGCACCGTGAACCCCGCGAAGATCACCGACTGTCCCGCGGTGGCGTTGGCGCGGGCCACGGACTCGGGGACGTCCAGCCCCTGCGCCATGCCCTCGCGGTGCCGGGTCAGGACGAGCAGGGCGTAGTCGATCCCGACGCCGAGCCCGACCATGGTCGCCAGCGTGGGCGCCGTGGTCGCCACGTCGGTGACCGCGGCCAGCAGCGTGATCCCCGACACCCCGGCGCCGAGGCCGGCCAGCGCGACCGCGAGCGGCAGCCCCGCCGCCGTGACCGAACCGAACGCCAGCAGCAGGATGACGAGCGCCGCCCCGACCCCGATCGCCTCGGCGGTCCCGCCCGGCGCGGTCACGTTCTCCGGGACCTGGCCGCCGAACTCGACCTGGTGACCGGACTCCTCCAGGTCCCGCGTCGCCGACCGCAGCCGGTCGAGCGTCTCCCCCGGCGCGAGGTCGGTGACGGGCAGCGAGTACCGGACGGTCATCAGCGCGGTCGTGCCGTCGGGGCTCGGGCGCGGCGGGTCCACGGCGCTGACGTGCGGCAGCGTGCGCAGCTTCGCGGCCGCGGCGTCCAGCGCCGCCCGGTCGACCGTGCCGGACCGCGCGTGCACCACGACCCTGGCGTCCGCCCCCGACAGCGCCGGGAAGCGTTCCCTCAGCAGGTCCGTGGCCTGCTGCGACCCCGTGCCCTTCAGGGTGTAGTCGTCGTGGAGCGCGCCTCCCGCGACCCCGGCCAGGCCCGCGGCCGCCGCGACGACCACGACCCAGACGCCGATGAACCGCCAGGGCCGCAGCGCCGCGGCCTTCCCGAGGCGGTAGAGCAGACGGGACATCACTTCTCCCCCGGATGAGGTTCTCCTTGCACCGGGAGGATCGCCCGCGGCCCTTGCCGCCGGCTTGGCGGTGACTTGCGACCCGGTGACCCGGGACCGCAAGTGCCGGCCGCGGTGCCCGTAGGCTGGGGTCCGTGAGCGAGCTGAACCCCGAGGACGCGAAGATCATCACCTTGGCGCGGGCGGCGCGGGCCCGCACGGGCGCCGCCGAGGGCGCCGCCGTCCGCGACGCGACGGGACGCACCTACGCCGCCGCCACCGTGGACCTGCCGTCGCTGAAGCTGTCGGCCCTGAAGACCGCCGTCGCGATGGCCGTCTCCAGCGGCGCCGACGATCTGGAGGCCGCGGCCGTCGTCACCTCCGCGGACGCGCCCGACCCGTCCGACCTCACCGCCGTCCGCGACCTCGGCGCCAAGGCCGCGGTCCTCGTCGCGGGGCCCGACGGCGAACTCAGGACGACCCTCTGACGGGCCCCGCCCGGCTTCGGGTCCTCCGCCGTCCCGCGGACGGCCGGCGGCCCCGTCCGGACGGCCCTACGCCGGGCGGCCGGAGCCGTCGCCGTCCGCGGCGTCCGCGTCGGCACCGTCGATCCGCCGCACCAGCACGGTGCCGATCCGGTTGCGCCGCCCGGCGATGGTCTCGGCCTTGAGCGACAGGACGGGTCTTCCGTCGCGGGAGCCGACCTCGGCGGTGGAACCCTCGATGGGGACGCGGCCGAGGGCGTGGGCGAGCAGACCGCCGACGGTCTCGACCTCCTCGGCGTCCACCTCCACGTCGAACAGCTCCGCGAGATCCTCGACGGGCAGGCGGGCGGTGACGCGGGCGGCGCCGTCCGGCAGCCAGGTGACCGGCGGGATCTCCCGGTCGTACTCGTCGGTGATCTCCCCGACGATCTCCTCGAGGATGTCCTCGATGGTGACGAGCCCGGCGGTGCCGCCGTACTCGTCGATGACGATCGCGACGTGGATCCGGCGGGCCTGCATCTCCCGCAGCAGCTCGTCGATCGGCTTGCTGTCGGGGACGTAGGTGGCGGACCGCATCACCGAGTCCACGGTCTCCACCGACTCGCCCTCGCGGTTCTCCTGGGTGCGGCGGACGATGTCCTTGAGGTAGGCGATGCCGACGACGTCGTCCTCGTTCTCCCCGACCACGGGGATTCGGGAGAAGCCGCTGCGCAGGGCCAGCGACAGCGCCTGCCGCAGCGTCTTGGTGCGCTCGATGAACACGATGTCGGTGCGCGGCACCATCACCTCGCGGACGAGCGTGTCGCCGAGTTCGAACACCGAGTGGATCATCTCGCGTTCGACGGGCTCGATGAGGCTGCGCTGCTCGGCCAGGTCGACGAGGTCGCGCAGCTCCGCCTCGGACGCGAACGGCCCCTCCCGGAACCCCTTGCCGGGGGTGAGGGCGTTGCCGAGCGCGATCAGCAGCCGGGGAAGCGGACCGAACACCCGCGTCACCGGGTGGATCACCGCGGCCCCGGCGAGCGCGATCCTGTCGGCGTGCTGGATGCCGAGGGTGCGGGGCGCGACGCCGACCACCACGTAGCTGGCCACGATCATGACCAGGGCGGCGATGACGTAGGCGTGCCAGGTCTCGTCCAGCCAGGAGATGCACAGCCCGGCGACGATCACGGTGGCGACGAGCTCGCAGGCGATGCGCAGCAGCAGCACCACGTTGAGGTAGCGGGCCGGGTCGGCGACCACCTCGGCGAGGCGCCGAGCGCCCCGGCGTCCCTCCCGCACGATCTCCTCGACGGTGACGCGCGACACCCGGGCGAGCGCCGTCTCGGTACCGGCCAGCAGGCCCGCGGTGATGACGAGGCCCCCCGCGAGGGCGGACAGCCACGCCTGCGTGCTGGTCATCAGCCGCCGCGTTTCTCCCGCCAGGAGGTCAGGAGCCCGGCCTGCAGGCCGAACATCTCCCGGTGCTCCTCCGGCTCCGCGTGGTCATAGCCGAGCAGGTGCAGGATGCCGTGCGTGCACAGCAGCTCCAGCTCCTCCCGGGTGCTGTGCCCGGCTCTCTTCGCCTGCCTCTCGGCGACCGCCGGGCACAGCACGACGTCGCCCAGCAGCCCCGGGTCGGCCTCGCCGTCCTCGCCGCCTCCACCGGACATGTGGCCGGGCCGCAGCTCGTCCATGGGAAAGGAGAGCACGTCGGTCGGGCCCGGCTCGTCCATCCACTTCTCGTGCAGCTCGGCCATCGCGGCCTCGTCGACCAGCAGGATCGACAGCTCCGCCAGCGGGTGGACGCGCATGCCGTCCAGGACGTGGCGGGAAAGGTCGGCGAGGGCCTGTTCGTCGACCTCGACGCCGGACTCGTTCAGTACCTCGATGCTCACTACCGCCCCCGCTTGCGGCTCCCGCCGCGACCCCCGGCGGGTCCGTTTCCGGCGGCGCCGCGTTCCGGCCCGCGCGCGGCGTGCCGGTTGTAGGCGTCGACGATGTCGGTGACGAGCTTGTGCCGGACGACGTCGCTGCTGTCGAGGCGGCTGAAGTGGATGCCCTCGACGCCCTCCAGGATCTCCTGGACCTCCCGCAGCCCGCTCTTCTGCCCGTTCGGCAGGTCGACCTGGGTGACGTCCCCGGTCACCACGACCTTCGAGCCGAAGCCGAGGCGGGTGAGGAACATCTTCATCTGCTCGGGCGAGGTGTTCTGGGCCTCGTCCAGGATGATGAACGAGTCGTTCAGCGTGCGGCCCCGCATGTAGGCCAGGGGGGCGACCTCGATGGTGCCGGACGCCATGAGGCGGGGGATCGAGTCGGGGTCGACCATGTCGTGCAGCGCGTCGTACAGCGGCCGCAGATACGGGTCGATCTTCTCGTAGAGCGTGCCGGGCAGGAAACCGAGCCGCTCCCCGGCCTCGACGGCGGGACGCGTCAGGATGATCCGGTTGACCTTCTTGTCCTGTAGCGCGCGGACGGCCTTGGCCATCGCCAGGTACGTCTTGCCGGTGCCGGCGGGGCCGATCCCGAACACGATCGTGTACTTGTCGATGGCGTCGACGTAGTTGCGCTGGTTCAGGGTCTTCGGGCGGATCGTGCGGCCCCTGCTGGACAGCACGTCGAGGGTGAGGACCTCGGCGGGACGCGCGTCTCCGTCGCCGCGCAGCATCAGCAGGCTGCGCTCGACCGCGTCGGGGGTGAGCTGGGTGCCGCCCTTGAGCAGGTCGAGCATCTCGCTGAAGAGCCGGGAGATGAGGTCGGTCTCACCGGGCGGTCCCGTGACCGTGATCTCATTGCCGCGGACGTGGATGTCGATGTCGTCGGCGAACGCCCGTTCGATGACGTGGAGGAGCTCGTCCCGGGAGCCCAGCACGCTGACCATCGAGTGGTCGTCCGGTACAACGATCCTGACCTGGGAGTGCGATCCTGTCCTGTCGTCGCGTCCCGTGCGCGTTGACCTCGTGTGCGTTGATTCGACCATCAGCCGGGCCTTGCGGCCTTCGGACCTGCCTTCTGTCTGCTCCGGGTGTCCAGGTGTGTCGGTTCCATCGTACTGGCCGCCTCCGACACGTCGCGGAGGGTTTTCGCCGCGGTGAGAACGGGCGCCCGGGCCGGGCGGACCGCGCCGGGAGGCCGGCCCCGCCGGACCTCCGGCCGGAAACCGCGCGGCGGAAGCCGGGCCGGGCGATCAGCCGGGAGGCCAGTTGAGGCCGCGTCCGCCGAGCACGTGGGCGTGCACGTGGAAGACCGTCTGGCCGGCCTGCGCGCCCGTGTTGAACACCACGCGGTAGCCGCCGTCGGCGATGCCCTCGTCCACCGCGACCTGGTGGGCCTCGCGCATCAGCTCGCCGAGCAGGGCGTCGTCGGCGGCGGCGAGGTCGCCCACGGTGGCGTAGTGCTCGCGGGGGATCACCAGCACGTGGGTCGGCGCCTGCGGGTTGATGTCGCGGAACGCCAGGGTGCGCTCCGACTCGCGCACCACCTTGGCGGGCACGTCACCCGAAACGATCTTGCAGAACAGGCAGTCGGTCATCCCTCTTCCTCGCCTCTCCCCTCGCGGCGGCCGGGACCGGTCCCGAATCCTACCGGGACGGCGTTCGCGTGGCCCGCGACGGCGCGGCTCGGTAGGGTTTCCGCCGACCGGCCTCCGCGCAGCGGTCGGCATCGCGACCGCCCACTGGTTAGGGTGGTCAGCTCAGGGCGCACCCCCGGTTCGCAAGGCTTTGCGGCGCGCCCGGTTCCACGCCGTGCCCGGGCGGCCCCGCGGACGGGCGGTCGGGGGACGGTGAAGGCGGCGGATAGGTGACCGAGGCAAACCAGGACATGCCCTTTCGTAAACCCACCGACGAGGGCGCGCGTCCTACTGACGTGACCGAGACCCTTGTGGCCAGGGGCACGGCGGGCGCGGTGGCCGTCGCCTGGGACGCTGATCAGGCGGTGACCGCCCTCTACAGCGCCAACTACCGCTCGCTGGTCCGACTGGCGGCCATGCTGGTCCGCGACGCCGGGACGGCCGAAGAGGTGGTCCAGGACGCGTTCGTCGCGATGCACAACGGGTGGCGGCGTCTCCGCGACCCCGACAAGGCCCTGGCGTACCTCCGGCAGGCGGTGGTCAACCGGTCGCGTTCGGTGCTGCGGCACCGCGCCGTGGTCGAGAAGTACGCCCCGAAGGGCCTGCCCGACGCGCCGAGCGCGGAGGCCGGCGCCATCGGGGAACTGGAGCGCTCGGCCGTCATCGACGCCCTGTCCCGGCTGCCGGCGCGCCAGCGGGAGGCGCTCGTCCTGCGCTACTACGCCGACCTGTCCGAAGCGGAGATCGCCCACGCGATGGGCATCTCCCGCGGCGCCGTGAAGAGTCATACGGCACGCGGCATGGCCGCGCTACGCAACGTCCTGGAGCAGTTCTCATGACCACCGACCCCCACGACCGGCACGCGGAGATCCTCCGCCGTGCCCTGCACGCGGAGGCGGAGAAGGTCAACCCCGCGGGCGACGGCCTCGAACGCATCAGGGCCCGCATCGCCGAGGGCTCCGGCAGCAGGTTCGGGCTGGGACGCTTCGGGCTCGGGCGTCTCGGGCCGGGTCGTTTCGGGCCCGGCGGTTTCGGGTTCGGCCGGTTCACCGTCGGGTGGGCGCGTCCCGTCCTCGCCGCGGCCGCGGCCGTGGCGATCGCCGGGCTCGGCGTGACCGCGCCGCAGACCATCGACCTCATCCAGCAGTCCGTCGGCAGCAAGGGACCGTCGAAGCAGGGGCACGACCACGCGGCGGGCGACCACACCGGCACGCAGGGCACCGCGGAGTCCACCGGGCCGTCGGAGCCGGGCGGCACCGCCTCCGACGCGCCGAGCACCTCGCAGACCCCGAGCCCCAGTTCCTCGCAGGGGATCGCGTCCTGCGGCGCCGGGTCGTCGCCCGGTTCGCCCACGGTCGCCACGTCACCGGGCCCCGAGCAGGACGACGACTCCAAGAACGAGTCGTGCACGAGCTCTCCCTCGCCGCAGGACCCCTCCACCTCGCCGGAACCGGGTCCGTCCACGCCGTCGGAACCGGACGAGCCGACCCAGACGCCGACGTCGCCGCCGCCGAGCACGTCCGAGACCGGCGACCAGGGCGGCGGAACCGGCGACACCCCCTGACGGGGGCGTTTCCGCACGCGTTCTGCGCGTGACCTTCGCCGGCGGCGTTCCGGCTACCGGCGCCGTTCCGGCTACCAGCGTCCCGTCGCCGCCAGCAGCACAGCGGCGGCGGCGACCCCGGCCGTCGACGTCCGCAGCACGGTCGGCCCGAGCCGGACCGGGCGCCCGCCCGCCGCGGAGAACCGTTCCAGCTCCTCGGCGGTGATGCCGCCCTCGGGGCCCACCACCGCCACGATCTCCCCGTCGGTCGGTGGTTCGACGGCGCTGAGGGGCGCGTCGGCCTCCTCGTGCAGGACGACCGCGAGGGACGCCGCGGCGATCCGGCCCGCGACGTCGGCGGTGGAGGCGAGGTCGGCGATGCGGGGCAGCCGGCTCCGCCGGGCCTGTTTGCCGGCCTCGCGGGCGGTGCCGCGCCAGCGGGCGAGGGCCTTGTCGCGGCGTTCGGGCCGCCATCGCGTGACGCAGCGGGCCGCCGACCACAGGACGATCTCGTCCACGCCGACCTCGGTAATCGTCTCGCCCTCGAGTTCGCCCCGATCGCCCGTCGGCAGCGCCTGGACGACCGTGATCCGCGGCGACGGCGGGGGCGGCCGCCGCCGCGTCAGCACGTCGAGGGTGAGGGAGGCGCGGTCCACGGCGGTGACGACGCATTCGGCGAGCAGGCCGTCGCCGTCGGTGAGGTCGACGCGTTCACCGGGCCGCAGCCGCCGCACGGTCGCGGCGTGCCGCCCTTCGGGACCGTCGAGGACGACGGTGTCGCGGTCCAGGGCGTCCGTCGGGGCGAGGAACACCGGCGGGCTCATGCGCGCCGTCCCCGCCCGCGCGGTGCTCTCCGGTTCGCTCCGCGCGGTGCTCTCCGGTTCGCTCCGCTCATCGGCGCCCTGTGCCGTCCCGCCTCGGTTCGCCGCGGCGGCCCTCCTCGTAGGCCGCCGCCACCGTCCTTCAGTGCTGGTTGAAGACGTCCTTGAGGCGTGAGAACACGCCGCGCTGGCCCGGGGCGAACTTGCCGGGCGGGCGCTCCTCGCCGCGGAGCTCGGCCAGGCGCCGCAGAAGCTGCTCCTGCTCCTCGTCGAGCCGGGTCGGCGTCTCCACGTTCACGTGGATGAGCAGGTCGCCGCGGCCGGACTCGTTCAGGTGCCGGACGCCCCGGTTGTACAGCGTGATGACCTGCCCCGACTGCGTGCCGGGCTTGATGTCGACGGTCTCGGGGCCGTCGAGGGTCTCGATGGTGACGCTGGTCCCGAGGGCGGCGGCCGTCATCGGGATCTCGACCGTGCAGTGCAGGTCGTCGCCCTCCCGCTCGAAGATCGGGTGCGGCC
>DATCLF010000387.1:0-39589 GCA_036564055.1 Spirillospora sp. | reverse complement strand
GCCCTCCGGACGTGACGCGGGCGGGCGCGGGGACGGTCGCCGCGGTCATGACGTCGCCTCGGCGGCCGCGCCGTTGCCGGCGTGGGGCAGCTCGTCCCCGTAGTAGCGCAGCAGCAGCTGCTCCAGGGTCGGCGGGTGGGCGGTGAGGGCCTGGACGTCCAGCTCGCCGAGGCGGCGGACGACGGCGGCCAGATGGTCGCCGTCGACGTCGAAGTGGAGCCGCCCGTTCTCGACGCGCAGGTCGTGGACGCCGGGGAGGTCCGCGAGGGCGCGGGCGGCGTCCCGGCCGGTGGTGGCGGTGACGGTGGTGCGGGTCAGGTGCCGCAGCTCGGCCAGCGTGCCGGTCTCCACGACCCGGCCGTGCCGGACGATCGAGACGCGGTCGGCGAGGGCCTCCACCTGCGCGAGTATGTGGCTGGAGAGCAGCACCGTCGTCCCCGCGTCGCGGGCCTCGCGGATGCACTCCTGGAACACCGCCTCCATCAGCGGGTCGAGGCCGGCGGTCGGCTCGTCGAGCAGCAGCAGATCGACGTCGCCGGCGAGGGCGGAGATCAGCGCGACCTTCTGGCGGTTGCCCTTGGAGTAGGTGCGGCCCTTCTTGGTGGGATCGAGGTCGAAGCGCTCGCACAGCTCGTCCCGGCGGGCCGGATCGGCGCCGCCGCGCAGCCGGGCGAACAGGTCGATCGCCTCGCCGCCGGTCAGGTTCGGCCACAGCTCCACGTCGCCGGGGACGTAGGCCAGGCGGCGGTGCAGGTCCACCGCGTCGGCCCAGGGGTCGCCGCCGAGCAGCCGGACGTGCCCCGAGTCGGCGCGCAAAACGCCCAGCAGGATCCGGATCGTGGTGGACTTCCCCGCGCCGTTCGGTCCGAGGAAACCGTGGACGTGACCGGTCTCGACGGTCAGGTCCAGCCCGTCCAGCGCTTTCACCGTTCCGAAGGACTTGCGCAGGTCGTTGATCTCTATGGCAGGGGTCATGGGTCAGCCCTCGCTGTTGAGCGGGGAGAAGGATGGGGCCGAAATCGCTCGGCGGGCCGTCCGGCGGGACGGCGAACATCGGTCCGTGGTCAGTCGCGGGGCTGTTCGCGTGGTGGGTCCGGGACGTACAGGAGGTACTCCTCCAGGAGCGACCGGTCGGTGTAGAGCCCCTCGGTGAACAGTTCGAGCATCGGGGCCGTCACCTCCTCCATGTACGCACGGAGGGCCTTGCCGAAAGACTCGGGGTCGGCCTGTTCCGGGTGCAGCGTGAGCCACATCAGCATGGAGCCCATCGCCTGATAGGCCATCACCCGTGCGCGGGCGGCCGGGTCACGGCTCGGCCGGATCACCCCGGCCTCCACGCCCGCCTCCAGGTACCGGGTCGCGTCGCCGACCATGTCCTCGAACAGCTCGGCGGCCAGGTCACCGCCCTCGCGCAGTGACCGGACCACGTACAGGACGACGGGGGCGAAACGCTCCACGTCGGCGAGCTGCGCGAGGAGCCCGGCGGCGGTTCCGTCGGTCGCGGCGGCGCGCTTCTCGGTGGCGATCACTTCGCGGACGCGCTCGTCGCACGCGCGCCGCAGGCCGCGTTTCGAGCCGAAGTAGTGGACGACCAGCGCCGGCGACACCGCCGCGTCCTCGGCGATGGCCCGCAGCCCGACGGAGAAGCCGTCCCGGCCGAACCGGTTGATCGCTGCGTCTCGGATACGCGTGGCCGCGGCGGCGTCTTCTCCGTCCTCCGGCGACCCGTGCGATGCGTTCACGGAGGTGATATTAAACAGTCGTTTAATGATCTTCAAGGGAAGTGACCGTCGCCGATGTCTCGATAAGAGCGGTATGATTCGGCGTCCATCTCGAAGCCGGTGCTCAGGAGGGGGCCGCCCGTGGCGCACGCCGGGGACGCCGGAACGCCCGATCCCCGGTGCACGGACCTTTCTCCCGGCGTTGTGCGGGAGCGGCTGAGCCACGTGTTCTGGATCGGCGGCGGCAGCGGATCGGCGAAGACGACGGTCGCACGACGCCTCGCCGACAGGTACGGGATGCGCGTGTACGACACCGACGCGGCGATGCCCGGCCACGTCCGCCGCCTACCGCCTGACGAGGCCCCCTACCTGGCCGGATTCGCCGCGATGGACATGGACGAGCGGTGGGTTTCCCGAAGCCCCCGGGAAATGCTCGACACGTTCCACTGGTTCCGCGGCGAAGGCTTCGAGCTGATCATCGCGGACCTCCTGGAATCGCCCGCCGACCGGCCGGTGGTCGCAGAAGGATTCCGTCTGCTGCCGGAACTGGTGCATCCGTTGCTCGCCGACCTGAACCGGGCCGTATGGCTGCTTCCGGATCCCAGGTTCCGCGAAATGGTGTTCGAGGGCCGCGGAGGTGAGAGGTGGGGATTCCTCGCCAGGACCAGTGATCCCCGGCGCGCTTTGCGCAACCTGCTCGAACGCGACGCGTTGTTCACCGACCGGCTCGCCGCGCAGGTGCGGGAGCGCGGCCTTCACGGGCTGACGGTGGACGCCTCGATCTCCGAGGACGAGCTCGTCCGGAAGGTCGCCGCGGTGTTCGGGCTGGAGGACGACGCCCCCGGGTAGCGCGAGCGGTCGTCAGCGCCAGCCGAGTTCGGGGGCGACGAGCGTCAGGATGTTCTCCAGGACGTGCGCGTTGTAGTCCACGCCGAGCTGGTTGGGGACGGTGAGCAGGAGCGTGTCCGCCGCCTGGATGGCCTCGTCCTCGGCGAGCTGCTTGACCAGCACGTCCGGCTCGGCGGCGTACGAGCGGCCGAAGACCGCCCGGGTCCGCTCGTCGAGCATGCCGATCTGGTCGCGCGAGTCGGCGTCCCGGCCGAAGTAGGCGCGGTCCAGGTCGGTGGTCAGCGCGAAGATGCTGCGGCTGACCGACACGCGCGGCTCCCGCTCGTGCCCGGCCTCCTTCCACGCCCTGCGGTACGCCTCGATCTGCTTGCGCTGCTGGACGTGCAGCGGCTCGCCGGTCTCGTCGTTCTTGAGCGTCGAGCTCTGCAGGTTCATGCCGAGGCGCGCCGCCCACTCGGCGGTGGCGTTGGAGCCGGACCCCCACCAGATCCGCTCGCGCAGCCCCTCGGAGTGCGGCTCGACGCGCAGCAGGCCGGGCGGGTTGGGGAACATCGGACGCGGGTTCGGCTCGGCGAAGCCCTCGCCCTTCAGCACCTCGAGCAGGACCTCGGTGCGCTTGCGCGCCATGTCGGCGTCGGTGTCGCCCTCGGACGGCTCGTACCCGAAGTACCGCCACCCGTCGATCACCTGTTCCGGCGACCCCCGGCTGATGCCGAGCTGCAGCCGGCCGCCGGAGATGAGGTCGGCGGCCCCGGCGTCCTCGGCGAAGTACAGCGGGTTCTCGTACCGCATGTCGATCACGGCGGTGCCGATCTCGATCCGCGAGGTCCGCGCGCCGATCGCCGACAGCAGCGGGAACGGCGAGGCGAGCTGCCGGGCGAAGTGGTGCACCCGGAAGTAGGCGCCGTCGGCGCCGAGCTCCTCCGCGGCGACGGCGAGGTCGATCGACTGCCGCAACGCGTCCGCCGCCGTGCGGGTCTTCGAGCCCGGGACGTTGCTCCAGTGACCGAACGAAAGAAATCCGATCTTCTTCACATCGGTTCCAACCATCCCGGCCTCCGCGGGATTCCTGTGGTGAAGCGGCCGTGAAGCAGATCTGAGGCCGATATGAGGACCGGCGTTTCTACCGTGAGGCTCCGAGAGCGGGGCACGCCGAGGCCGCCGCCGCGAGAAGGGGACGCGACGACGGTCACCTGTGGGCCTCGCGCGACGGGGACGGGTGTTCGGGTGGGGTGAGGTAGTCCTGCAGCTCGCGGTGGCGGAACTGGTAGGTGGCTCCGCTGACCCGCAGCAGCCGCGCCTCGCAGGCCCAGTCGAGGAAGGTCCACAGCCGCAGCGGCAGCAGGCCGCGCGCCGCGGCGACGGCCAGGCCGATCATGGCGCGGCACCAGGCGATCGCACCGAACGCCAGGCCGAACGTCACGCCGCCGACCAGCGCGCAGGCCAGGGACGTCGCCGCGTCCCGGTTCATGAGGAACACCAGGAAGGCGGCGACGCCGCCGGTGAGGCCGAAGGCGGTGCCGATGGCGGGGTTGCGGTGCAGGGCCTCGCGGGGATGCACGAGCTCGGCGTCCTTGCTCCAGCCGCCCGTGGTGATGGTGAAGACGACGCCGAGCGCGACGGCGAGCAGGGCCGCGCCGGTGACGCCGAGCGCCAGCGGGACCGGCCCGGCGTCCGCGAGCCGCAGCGGCGCCAGCCCGGTGAGCGCCCCGCACAGCCCGAAGCCCACCAGCGTCATCGGCTCGCTGCGGACCGCCGCGGAGACGGTCATGCCCTCCGAGCGCCCGGCGGCGGTCATCCCGATGACCGCGCCGAGCACCGCGCCGCCCGCACCGCCCGCGGTGACGGCGTACCCGGGGCCGAACGCCCGGCCGCCGGTCAACGCCAGCCCCATCAGGCCGCCGGCCACCCCGAGCGGCAGGCCCGCCAGGACGCCGAGCAGGGCGCCGGTCACGCGGCGGGCGCGGGGAACGTTGGCGCGTCCCCCTGCGGCCGACGGCCACGGCGACAGCGACAGGCCCCCGGCGATGGCCACCCAGCCCGCCATGAGGGCGAGGGTGAGCGCCTCACCGGCGTCGAGCCCGTCGCGGAGGTCGCCGGGGGCGTCGATCCCCGACCCCGTCCAGAACGCGAGCATGGCGAGGACGGCGGCGGCCAGGCAGGCGAGAAGGTGCAGGGCCCGGACCCGGCGCCGCCCGCCGATCGGCCACAGCAGGTGCGGGACGAGGTCGATCGCGGTGAGGCCGGGCGGCCCGTGCGGTTCGGCGGCCTGGCGGCGCAGGTGCGCGGCGAGGTTCACCAGCCAGGCCCGCACCCTGTCGGGCCGGTACGGGGTGCCGTGGGCGGTGCGGGGGGTGAGCCGGGTCGCGGCCGGGACGTACAGGTCGAGGAGCCGCGCCGCGATCGCGGCCGCAGCCGCCCGGGGGTCGGCGCCCGGGTCGGCGTCCAGCAGCTCGGCGGGAGGGGCGCCGGACTCCACGGCGGTGGCGAGCAGCAGCAGCCGCCACGGCGTGGCCAGCGCGGCGTGCACGGCCGCCCCGGACGGGCCGTCCAGCGCCGACTCGACGGCGTCGCGGTGCACGGCGCAGGGGTGGCCGTCCGGCCAGCGGGCCCGCAGGTACGCGCCGATCTGCCCGGCCGTCAGGTCGCGCAGGTGGATGCGGACCGCGTCGTCCAGGTCGCACCGGGCCGCGAACAGTTCGGCGTACCGGTCGGCGCGGCAGGTCACCACGACCGGTCCGGGCCGCCGTCCGGACAGGTCGCTGTAGCGGTTCAGCTCCTCCAGCAGCCCGATCGCGCGGCGCGGCGGGCCCGTGGACGGCTCGGGGTCCAGCTCGTCTAGACCGTCCACGACGGGCAGCACCCGCCGGTCCCTGACCAGCCGGAGCGCGTCCCCGGCGGGGAGGCCGAAGTCCCTGCGGATCTGGTCGGCCAGCCACGGCTCGAACGGGCTTCCCAGGGTCCATCGGGCCGCGTTGAGGCGGACGGGCACCATCCGCGCGTCGCCCGCGCTCGCGTCACCGGTGAGGAACGGCTCCAGGAGCTGCAGCACGAGCTCGATGGCGAGGATCGTCTTGCCGGCCCCCGACTCGCCCACGACCAGCAGACGCCGCGAGTCGAGGCTCTCGAAGAACCGGCCCACCGAGTTCAGGTCGCCGGCGACGTCATCGCCCGGCGCGGGGTCGCGCGGTGCCGAGTCGCACGGTGCCGAGTCGCACGGTGCCGAGTCGCGCGATGCCGAGTCGCATACGGCGGCGGGCGGGCTGAACGCCACCGACGCTATGCTGTATCCGCCGAGCAGTCCCTTGCGCGCCCGGTCCTCCTCCTTGGCCACACGCCGCACCAGGAGCGCGACGGCCTCGTCGTGCTCCTGGCGGCCGGGACGGTCCGCGGCGGCGTCCGGCCGGGGTTCGGCGGCCGGTGGTTCCGGCGCCGGAGGGTCGTCCGGCACGTCCCGGACCGGGGTCTGCTCGTCCTGCGGCGCCGTGCCCGCCAGCGCGGCCCGCGCCGCCCTCCAGCGTTCGAGCTCCGCGTGGATCTGCTCGTCCGGGTAGTCGCAGTAGCGGAGGCAGGCGGTGACGAAGGCCCGGACGAACTCCCACCGCGGCAGCTTGCCGGTCTGCCGGAGGACGTGCGAGACCGTGCTCTTGGGCAGCGCGTCGACCGCCACCCCGTCCGCGGTGACCGTCCGGCCGCCGAGGGCCCGGAGCCGGCTCAGAGAGGGTTCGCCCGCCCAGCGCCTGAGCCGGACGAGCGCCGCCACGTAGTCGTCGACGCCGCGCGCCCCGCTCGGATCGGGCGGCGAGCTCGCATCCGCCGGTTCCGGTGGTTCCGCCGGATCGGGCGAGCCGGGTGGACGCGTGTCGCCCGCGGTCACTGGCCGGTCCTCACCAGCGCCCACGTGAACTCCGTTCTGCCCCTGCGCGGCCACCGGCCGTCCCGGCAGGTGCCCTCCAGCGTTTGGACATGACGTGATTCCATCAGGAAGTTGCGCGCCTCGTCGGCCTCGACGAGATCCCGGCCGACCGCGATGGGGACGAAGCCGTGCCGGGGAATGTAGACCCACCGCCCGCGGTCCCAGTCGTAGGGATCGACCCAGTGGTGGCGGACCGTGCCCGACACCTTCACCTCACGTCCGTTCCGGGTCAGGACGAACGAGCCCTGCGAACGCAACAGGCTCATCCTGCTGACGTAGAACAGCTCCGTGCCGATGAACGCGTTGATGCGCGCGTCCCAGTGGTCGTTCAGCCAGGTGGAGTCGCCGTCGCGGAGCCGTCGCGCCTCCCGCGCGAGCTGCCGTTCGAACCTGCGCTGGTTCTTGCGTTCGGCGCGGCGGATCACCCGGAACGAGCGCAGCCAGCGCTGCGACATCGTCCGGGTCTGTCCGGCGCCGTCCATGAAGTGGTCGAGGAAGTCGGCCGCCACCGGGTGCACCGTGCGGCTCTGCGCGATGATCGAGCGGAAGAGCGCGTCCAGTTCCTCGGCCGGCAGGCCGGTCCGCCGCCGGAAGCCTCGCAGGAACATGCTTCCTCTTCCCGGGTGGTCGTGGGTCGGTGTCAGGGACAGGTCCGCCGGTACTCCTCCTGCGGAACGTATCTCCTCCATTCGTCGCGGGTGAGGGACCGGCCGGCGTTGGCGCACGCGGCGGCCACCGGGTCGTCCGGGATCGTCACGTTCCACAGCCGCGCGGTGCCGTCGCGCGCCACCGTCGCGACGGTGGAGCCGTCCGGGCCGTAGACGACGTCGGTGACGTCGCGGGTGTGCCCGGTCATCGGGGGGCCGATCTGCCGGTGGGTGGCCAGGTCCCAGATCCGCACGGCGTCGTCGGTCGAGGTGGTCGCAAGGGTGCGGCCGTCGGGGCTGAACGCGAGCGCGGTGACCGGGCCGCCGTCACCGGCCATGGCGACGCCGACGGCGCGGCGGCGGGCCACGTCCCACAGCCGGACGGAGGAGTCCGCGGCCGTGACGGCGAGGGTACGGCCGTCGGGGCTGAACTCCAGGTCGTTGACCACCCCTCCGGCGGCCTGGGGAGGGGAGCCCTCGATCGGGCGGCGCGCGACCACGTCGAACAGCCGGACCCGCCGGTCGAGGCCCACGGTCGCCAGTGTCGTGCCGTCGGGGCTGAGGGCCATCGCCGTGAGGACGTCGGTGTGCCCGGGGACGCGGATGCGCGGCCCCGACTCGCGGCGGCGCGCGACGTCCCAGAACACGACCGCGCCGCCCCCGTTGACGGCGACGAATCGCCCGTCGCGGCTGAGCTCGGCGATGCCTCGCAGCGCGCTCTCGTGCGCGATCTCGCGGCGGGTCGTGATGTCCCACAGCCGCAGCCCCGTCAGTCCGTAGGTCAGGAGCGTGCGCCCGTCCGGCAGGAACCGGATCGCCGAGACTGGGTCGTCGGCGTCGTCCGGAACCAGCGGCGGTCCCTTCGGACGTTGCGTCGCCGCGTCCCACAGCCGGATCGAGGGGTCTTCGTCGCCGGGCGCACCGGCCGCCAGGGTCCGTCCGTCGGGACTGAACGCGACGGCGTTCGACGCGGGGATCGTGGTCCCGACCTGCAAGTGGACCGCCGGGTCGGCCAGCCGCACCACGCCGTCGGCGCCGCCGGCGGCCAGCAGCCGCCCGTCCGGGCTGAACGCGACGTGATCCACGGTCTCGTGGTTGGCGGCGAGCGTGAGCACCTTCCTGCGGGCCGCGACGTCCCACAGGATCGTGCGGCCGCTGAACCCGCCGGTGACCATCCGTGTGCCGTCCGGGCTGAAGGCGATCGCGGTGAAGCCCCCGCCGTCGTCGTCGAGCGTGCCCGTCTCCTTCCGCGACTTCACGTCCCACAGGCGGGCGGCCCCGTCGCCCGCGCCCACGGTCGCGAGGGTCGTGCCGTCGGGGCTGAACGCGACGTCCTTCACTCCGGCGTCGTGAGCGTCGATCACTTCGCCCGGCTGCCGTGAGGTGGCCATGTCCCACAGCCGGACGGTCCCGTCCTCGCTCGCCGCGGCGAGGGTCGTTCCGTCCGGGCTGAACGCCACCGCGTGGATCGCTCTCGGCAGCGACGGCCGGTCGTCGGCGCGGCCCATGGGCGGCCCGGCGGGGCGGTGCGTTTTCGCGTCCCATGTCCGGACGACGCCGCTGAGGTCGCCCGTCACGAGGGTCCTGCCGTCCGGGCTGTAGGCGAGCGCCGACACGACTTTCTCGTTCCGGATCGGAGCGCCGACCTCGCGATGGGAGGCCACGTCCCAGAACCGCACGGTGCTGAGACAATGCGTGGCCAGCGTCCGACCATCGGGGGAGAGAACCACGCCGAGGTTGGCTGTGCATTCGTTGCCCGGCATGGTGATGGGGGCGCCGAGCCGCCGGCGGGTCGCCGTGTCCCAGAGCCGCGCGGCGCCGCCGTCGTCCGCCGTGGCGATGATCGAGCCGCTGCGGTCGAACGACAGTCCCGTGACGCCGCGTTCGTGTCCCGGGAGGCTCCCCCGGCCGGTGCGGGTCGCCGCGTCCAGGACGCGGGTGCGGGCCTCGTCGGTGGGGGCGATCCGCCACGCCGCGACGGCCAGCATCGCCGACAGGGCGACGTCGCCGGTGACCTCGCTCTGCGCGGCGAGCTGGCGCGACACCGCGACCGCGCGCTGGCGGTGGGCCTCGTCCGCCGCCCGGACGGCGGCTCCGGCGGCGACGACGGCGACCAGCGTCAGGGTCGCCAGGCCGGCCTGGACGAGGCGGCGGCGCCGGACCGTCCTGCGCGCCGCCGCGGTCGACGCCGCGAGGAAGGACTCCACGGTCGGTCCGGGCGGCGGGAAGCCGTCGGGGTCGCGGTCCCAGCGGGGCCGCACGTCGTCGACGGCCTGGAGCCGGGCGCCGCGGTACAGGAAGGCGGGGTCGCGGTGGTGCTCGTCCCATTCCGCGGCGGCCTCGACGAGCCGGTCGTAGACGGCCTGCGCGGTCAGGTCGGGTTCGAGCCACTGCCGCAGGGTGGGCCACGCGGTCAGCAGGGCGTCGTGGGCGATCTCGGCGGTGCCCTCGTGCAGGGTGAGCAGGCGCCGCTCGGCGAACGCCGACAGGAGCGCCTCGACCCGGGCCCTGTCCTCGGCGGTGTCCGCGGACGCGGCGGCGTGCAGTTCGGCCGGCGTGGCCCGTCGCCGCACCACCCGCCCGCCGGCGGTGATCAGGGTCATGCGGCGCAGGATCCTGAGGGCGGTCTTGCGGTCCCGCGGCGGCAGCCGGTCGAGGACGTCGTCGGCCGTCCTGCGCACCGAGTCCCGGATCCCGCCGGACGCCTCGTACCCTCGGACGGTGAGACGGCCGTTCTCGCGCCGGTCCCAGGTGTTGCGCAGCGCCTGCGACAGCAGGGGAAGAGCGCCCGGCCCGTAGGGGTCGCCGGCGGCCTGCTCGTCGCGCAGCTCGGCCAGGATGGTCTCCACCAGCGCGGGCTCGACCTCCAGACCGGACGCGGCGGCCGGGCCGGTGACGGCCAGCCGCAGGTCCGGCTCCGCCATCGGCTCGACGATGACCTGGCCGTCCTGGATCGCCTCGGCGAACTGCGGGTAGGCGGCGCACCGGTCCCAGTAGTCCGCGCGGACGCCGACGACCACGGCGGAGCCTCCGGGGCCGTCGGCCAGGGTGTGCAGGGCCCGCACGTAGGCCTGGCGTTCCCGCTCGTCGGAGACGAGGGTGAACAGTTCCTCGAACTGGTCGACCACCAGGACGACGCGTCCGCCGCCCGCGGGGCCACGGGAGCCGCGCAGGACCTCGCGCGGGTCGTCGCGCAGCCGGTCGAGCACCGTTCCGGCGTCGCACATCGCTCCGGCGGGGCCGCCGAACGCGTCCGTCCACGCCTCGGCCAGGGCGCGCAGCGGCTCCGTCGTCGGCGTGACGACCAGGCGGGGCCAGTGCCGCGACCCCGGGACCGGGAGCCGCCCCTCCGCGAGCGCCGGAATCAGCCCCGCGCGCAGCAGCGACGACTTGCCGACGCCCGAAACACCCGAGACGAGAAGGACGGTCCCGTGCTTCCCCAGCCGTGCCCCGAGGCGCGCGAGGAGGTTCTCGGTCGCCCGCGTGCGCCCGAAGAACAGCTCGGATCGTTCGGTGTCGAACGGCGCCAGCCCCTGGTAGGGACAGGTGTCGGACGGCTCCGACGCGTCGCCGTCCTGTTCCGGCGGGCGATCGGGCGGGAGCTGCGGTTGTGCGAGGGCGTGCGGCCGGCCGTCCTGGTCCCGTTCGCCCATGGCCGCAATTCTGATCAAGCGGCCGGGCGTTAATCAATCGTCCGTAACCCGAAACCGTCGATAAGGGCGGCCGTTGGCGTCGCGTCAGAGCGCGGGCGTTCTCATCGCCAGGAGATCCGCGTAGATCCTCTTCAGCATGGGATGCGGTTCGGTGCCGAGGTCCTCGGCGAGCCGCGACCTGACGGTCTCGTACCTGGCCAGAGCCTCGGCCTGGCGGCCCGCGCGGCACAGGACGACGAGCAGCCTCGCCCACAGCGACTCGCGCAGCGGGTACCGCGCGGTCAGCTCGCTCAGCTCCACGACGAGCTCGTCGTGCCGTCCGGCGGACAGGTCGAGGTCGATGCGCCGTTCGAGGGCGGCGAGGTACCGCTCAACCAGCCAGGGCGTCTGCGACTCCTGGAGCCACCCGGACGGCACGCCCTCCAGCGGCCTGCCGCGCCACAGGCCGAGCGCCTCGGTGAGCAGCGCCCGTTCCCGGTCGGTGCCCCGCGCGCAGGAGGCGGCGTTCAGCAGCCTGACGAATCGCAGCGCGTCGACCCGGTCGGGGTCGGCGCGCAGGACGTAGCCCACGGGCTCCTTCCCGATCGCGTCCGGGCCGAGCGCGCTGCGCAGCCGTGCGATGTACGTCTGGACGCTGCGGCGGACGTTGCCGGGGAGCCCCTCGTGCGCCCACACCGCGGTGGAGAGCCGTTCGACCGGCACGACCTGGCCGGACGAGAGCGCCAGCACCGCCAGCAGCGCCCGCAGCCTGCCCGCCGACAGCCGGACCGGACGCCCGTCCACCGACACCGACAGCGGCCCGAGCAACCCCACCGAGACGCCCCCGCGCGTCCCGCCGCCGGGTTCGCCGCCGGCGATCGTCTCCCCGTCACGTGCTCGCACTGCCCCGTTGAGCGTTCTCACATCGCCCCCATGATCCGTTGGCCGGCGGCGGGATCGACACCCCGTCCTCGCCCCGGCGCTCCGAAAGATCAGCGGATCCATGGAACGGCCGGGGCGGACCGTCCGACAACCGTCGAAACGACGTCGGACGGTTTCGGACGACGGACTTCGAACGGTCGGACGCCTCCCAGGCGGCTTCGCGGCGGATCCGCGGTCAGCCGATCCGGACGGGGAGCCTGCGGGGACCGCGGACCTGGCCCGCCGACCAGGTGACCGCGTCCGGGTCCTCCAGGGTGAACGACGGGATGCGCTCCAGCCACACCTCCAGCGCCACGCGCAGCTCCATCCGCGCCAGGTGGGAGCCGAGGCAGCGGTGGACGCCGAGGCCGAACGCGGCGTGCCGGTTGGCCTCGCGGTCGATGACGACCTCGTCGGCGCGCTCGAACTGCTCGGGGTCGCGGTTGGCGGCCGGGAACGACAGCAGGACCCAGTCGTCGGCCTTCATCTCCACGCCCCGCCAGGTCATGTCCTCCTTGACCAGGCGGGCCATGGTGACGGGCGCGTAGGCGCGCAGGAACTCCTCGATCGCGGTCGGCAGCAGCGACGGCTCGGCCACGAGGCGTTCCCGGTCGGAGGGGGTCTTCGCCAGATGCCACAGGGACGCCCCGATCGCGCTCCACGTGGTGTCGATCCCGGCGATCAGCAGCAGCGCCATCGACCCGGCGACGTGGGCGGGCTCCAGCTTCTTCCCGTACAGCTCTGCGTTGACGAGATAGGTGGTGAGATCGTCGCGCGGGTTGTCGACGTGGTCGCGGACCTGGGCGAGCAGGTAGTCGAACAGCTCGTTCGTGTACGCGACGCGTTCCTCGGCCGGCTTGTTGACGGCCTCCAGCGACTTCTCGACGAACCCGTAGAAGCGGGGGGCGTCCTCGGGCGGAAGCCCGAGCATGTCGGCGATGACGCGGGTCGGGATGTGCTGGGCGTACTCGGTGGCGGCGTCCACCACGTCGCGTCCCTTGAGCGCGTCGACCAGGAAGCGGCAGTACTCCCTGGTCGACTCCTCGTACCTCGACACCGCCTTCTTGGTGAACGCGGGCAGGAGCAGCCTGCGCGCGTCCTTGTGGAACGGCGGGTCGGACGAGATCGGCGGGACGACGCCGACGGGCGCGATCTCCCGGGGCGGACGGTAGTTGCCGACGATGATCCCTCGGGACGAGAACCGCTCGGTGTCGTAGGCGATCGCGGCCACGTCGTCGTAGCGGGTGGGCAGCCAGGCGCCGCCGAACCGGTCGGTGTGCGCGATCGGGCACCGCCGCCGCAGGTCGTCCTGGATGGTGTAGGGGTCGGCGGCCCACTCCGGTTCGGTGTGGGAGAAGTCGGTGGCCCAGTCGGACACCGGCCCGGTGATCACCTCGGTCGCGGTGCCCGGCGGGTTCTCGGCGCGCAGCTCGGCGTAGTTCTTGCCGAAACGACCGTCGTCGGTCATCTCAGCTCTCCTCGACGAGCTCGACCGCGCGTTCGGGGCAGTTGGACGCCGCGCGCCTGGCGGCCGCCTCCAGTTCCGGCGGGACCACCCCGTCGTCCACGACCGTTCCGTAGCCTTCCTCGTCGTCGGTGAACAGATCGGGGGCCAGGTCGTAGCAGCGACCGTGGCCCTGGCAGCGTTCCGCATTGATGCGCACTTTCACGGCGCCTCCCGTCGCGAGGATGTTTCGTCAGTGGGAGCGTAGGACGCCGCGGCGCGGAAGGGCGACGTCCATTTCTCCGATCGGCAACAAATGCGGAACGGTGGAGCGAGAGCGCGGTGAACTACGCTGGACGGCGTGACTGAGCAGCGCGGCGCCCGGACGGAGTCCCCGGGGGGCGGGGCGCTCCGGCTGGAGGACGAGTTCGGGTACGCCATCGGCGCGATCTTCCGGGCTCACGTCAAGGCCGTCGAGGCCGCCGTCGGCGACGTCCCCGGGGGGTCGCGGGGCTACCTCGTGCTCGCGGCCGCGGTCCAGGGCGAGGCGGGCAGCCAGCGGGCCCTGGCCGAGCGCCTCGGCGTCGACCGCACCGTCATGACCTACCTCCTCGACGACCTGGAACGCGCCGGCCTCGTCGAACGCCGGCCGGACCCGTCCGACCGCAGGAACCGGCACGTCGTCGCCACCGAGCACGGCGCGAAGCTGCTGGACGAGCTGCGCGTCCGGGTCGGCCTCGTCGAGGAGCGCATGCTCGACGTGCTGCCGGAGGAGTCGCGGGAGTCGTTCCGCGCGATGCTGGCCGCGGTCGCCCGCCACGTGAGCGGGGGCACGACGCTCGCGGACATCTGCCGGCTCGTCCCGCAGGTCGACGGACCGGAGAACCCGGAGAAGGAGAAAACGTCGCACGCACTTCGGCGCGGCTGACATCTCGCGGCGTTTCCCGGGCGGGGAAATTCGGTGTCGTCGAAACGCGCGCCGGGCAACGGCGCAGGTCGACCCGCCTAGGCTGACATCATGTGCGACACGTCGACGGCTCGGTTCTCATCACCGGCGAGGTGGACCGGACGACCGACTTCGAACGCGGCATGCCGCCCGGCCACCAGGCGTGGACGGGCACCGGCCGGGTGCACGACCCGACCGTCATCGACGACCAGGCCCTCGTCGCCCATCTGCGGGGCCGCGGGCTGGTGGTGCTGACGGGCTGCGGGCACGCGGGCGTCGTCAACATCGTCCGTCACGCGCGGCGCCTCACCGGCGTGGACCGTCTCCATTCGCTGCTCGGCGGGCTGCACCTGGAAGGCAAGGCGTTCGAGCCCGTGATCCCGCCGGCCGTGCGGGAGCTGACCGCCATGGCCCCCGACCTGCTCGTGCCGGGACACTGCACCGGCTGGCGCGCCCAGCACGCGCTCGCCGCCGCGCCCCCGGACGCCTGGGTGCCGAGCAGCACCGGAACCACCTACCGTCTCACCGCCGGCACCGTGTGACGCGCCCGGGGCGCGGACGGGGTCCGGCGCGCCCGGAAGCGAGCACGCCGGACCCAGGTCTCACCGTCGCCCCAGGTCGCCAGAGAGCGCGTAGACGCGTGCGGTCTGGGTGGCGTTGGCGTTGTCGTCGGAGACGAGGTACAGGACGTTCCTGCCGCCGGGGGCGCGTCCGCCGAGCGCCATTCCCTCGACGTTGTCCGGCAGCGGGTTCGGCTGCGGCTGCTTGGCGGTGGCGCCGGACGGCGGGCAGGTCTCCAGGTCCACCAGCAGGCGCTTCTTCAGCACCGCACCGGGCACGGAGGCGAGGGACTCGACCTTCGAGACGTCCCGTGCGCCCCGCGTGGACGTCCTGTAGACGCGGATGGTGTTGCCCACTCCCTCGGTGTGGCCGCGCTCCAGAGCCGGCAGGCCACCGCCTGGGAGGGCGACCAGCTCCACCAGGCTGAGCGAAGGATCGGTCCGGTGGGCGTACTGGGCCACGGGCTTGTAGCGGCCGCCGGAGAAGCCCTTGTAGTGGATGATGCGTCGCGGTCCCGGGTTCGCCGGGTCCGGCGAATCGGCGGACAGCGGGCCCTCCATCCCCGCGTACAGGGACCGGCCGTCCGGCGTGACGGCGAGGGCCACCCGGCCGAAACGTCCGCGAGAATCCGGCGGACCGGGGCGGCGTCCGGGACGGGTCAGGGCTTGACGAATCCGGCCGGGAGGAGGACGTTCCACCCCTGGTCCGAGACGACCATCTGGAGGAAGCGCCAGGCCAGGTCACGCTGCGGCGCCTTGGACAATACGGTGATGAGGTAGTCGTTGATGGCGTCGTACTTTTCGGGGAAGTCGACGCCGCGCACCTTGCCGCCGGCGGCCTTGATGTCGGTGCGGTAGACGAGGGCGGCGTCGGCCTCCCCGAGGACGACCTTGTTCAGGGCGCTTTTGACGTCCTTTTCGAGCGACACCGGATCGATGCTGACGCCGCCGGCGAGCAGTGCCTTCTTGGCGGCGTCGCCGCACGGGACCTGCTCGGCGCACACGACCACCTTGATGCCGGGCTTCTCCAGATCCTTCAGACCGGAGATCTTGTGCGGGTTGCCGGGGGCGACCGCGATCTCCAGGTAGTTGCGCACGAAGATCTGCGGGGCGTCGGCCGCGAGCCCGGCGCCGGTGACCGTGTCCATCGGGCCGGGCCCGGCGGACGCGAACACGTCTGCGGGGGCTCCCTGGACGATCTGCTGCGCCAGCGTGGAGCTGCCGCCGAAGTTGAACCGGACCTCGACCCCCGGGTTCGCGCGCTCGAAGGTCTTGCCGAGCGTCGTGAACGTCTCGGTCAGCGATGCCGCCGCGAAAACCGTCAGCGTCGTCGTCTTCTTCTCCTTCTCCGCAGAGCCTGCGTCGTCGTCACCGCAGCCGGTGACGGTTCCCGCGAGCAGGACCAAGCCGACGAGCCCGATCGCCCAGCGGGCGACCATGCGTGCTGCCGGACGATCGGCCGGGCGTGCGAACGGCACCGCGGCTCCCTCCGTTCAGGCGACTCGTTCAGGCGGCTCGTCCATGCCGACGAGGCGGGGCCACGCCCCAGCGACGCAGCGTATCCCGGGCCCGCGGACACCGTCGAGGGTGTGATCATTCGGGCGTTCCCGGACGGGTTTCGGCCGTACGGCCGCCGGGAATGGCGCCGTGCATCGATCCCCCTTTGTGGACGAGCCCCGAAAGGGGGTTGCGGATGGGCATCGTTTCACCGGGGTTCCACGGCCGCAGACGCGGCACGAACGTGAACCTTCCTCCCGGCCAGTTCCTGGTGGAGGACTTCCCCGTCCTGTCGGCCGGTCCGACGCCGCGGGTGAGCACGGACGAGTGGACGTTCACGATCACGACCGAGACCGGCCGGGAGCACAGCTGGGACTGGCGGCGGTTCATGGAACTGCCCAGCGAGACGCCGACCGTCGACATCCATTGCGTCACCAAGTGGTCGAAGCTCGGCACCCGATGGGAGGGCGTGTCGCTGGACACGCTGTTCGCCGACGTGGACACCGCCGCCGACTACGTACTGGCCTACTCCTACGGCGGCTACACCACGAACCTGCCTCTCCAGGACGTCCTGGACGGTCAGGCTTGGATCGCCTACCGCTTCGACGGTGAGGACCTCCCGGCCGAGCACGGCGGCCCGGCGCGTCTCCTGGTGCCGCACCTGTACTTCTGGAAGTCGGCCAAGTGGGTGCGCGGCCTGCGCCTGATGAACGACGACGAGCCCGGCTTCTGGGAGACGGCCGGCTACCACAACTACGGAGACCCATGGCGCGAGCAGCGCTACGACGGCGACTGAGCTGGCACGTCGCCCGGCTCGCCGAGTCCCGGTTCGAGACGCCCTCCGCGCGGTCCCTGGTGTTCGACGTGCCGGGCTGGCCCGGCCACGACGCGGGCCAGCACGTCGACGTGCGGCTCACCGCCGAGGACGGCTACACCGCCCAGCGCAGCTACTCGATCGCCGCGCCCGCCGACGGCGAGCGGGTCGAGCTGACCGTGCAGCGCGTCCCGGACGGCGAGGTCTCCTCCTACCTGACCGACGGCCTGTCGCTCGGCGACCCGGTGGAGATCCGCGGGCCGGTCGGCGGCTGGTTCGTCTGGCGTCCCGCGTACACCGCGCCGGTGCTGCTGGTCGCGGGCGGCTCCGGGATCGTGCCGCTGATGGCGATGATCCGCGCCCGGGCCCGGGCCGGCAGCCGCACCCCGTTCCGGCTCGTCTACTCGGTGCGCACGCCCGCCGACCGCTTCTACGCCGCCGAGCTGCGCCGCGGCTCCCCCGGGCTGGACGTCGCCCACCTCTACACCCGGCAGGCGCCCGAGGGCTCGTCGCGTCCGCCCGGCCGGCTCACGGTCGCCGACCTGAACGCCCATGGCTGGCCCGCCGACTTCGAACCGGACTGCTTCATCTGCGGGCCCACCGGCTTCGTGGAGACCGCCGCCGACATCCTGGTCGCCCTCGGCCATCCCGCCCGCAAGATCAAGACTGAGCGTTTCGGCCCGACAGGAGGCTGACGATGACCGGTGACCCCAGGACGACCGGAGACCACGGCGAGACGACCGACGACCATGTGGACGGCAACGCGCTGGCCGGCCCGCTGAGCGAGATCTTCGCCTTCGACGTCACCACCGCCGACGCCCGCTGCGCGTCCTGCTCACGGACCGGTCCCGTCGCCACCCTGCGCCTCTACCGGCGCGCCCCCGGGCTGGTCGCCCGCTGCCCGGCCTGCGAGGAGGTCGTCCTGCGCATGGTCCGCACCCCGGACGCCGCCTGGCTGGACCTTCGCGGCAGCACGTCCCTGCGCATCCCGCTCCCCTGACCCCGCCCGCCGGGCTCAGCGCGCGAACTCGGCGCGGACGCCGAGCAGCCGCACCGGGCGCCGGTCGGTGAACATCTCCAGGGCGTCGAGGGCGGCCTGCTCGATGCGGGACGGTTCGATTCCCGGTCGCCGCAGCCTCCGGCCGTGGGTCGCGGTGAAGAAGGGCGCGTACCGGACCTTCACGACGACGCGCACGACGTCTCTTCCGTCGGCGGCGACGTCGTCGGCGACGCGCCTCGCCAGGCGGACGACCTCGCGCCGCACGTCCGACCATTCCCGAAGGTCCTGCTGGAACGTGGTCTCCCGGCCGGCGGAGCGCGGGACGTACGGCGCGTCCGTCACCGGCGAGGAGTCCTCGCCCCGGGCGAGCCGCACCAGCCACGGGCCGGTCGCGGGTCCGATCTCCGCGGCGAGCACGTCCGGGTCGGTGGCCGCGAGGTCGCCGACGGTGGCGATGCCCAGCTTCCCGAGCCGTCCGGCGGTCTTGGCCCCGATCCCCCACAACACGTCGGTCGGCCGGTCGCCGAGGACGTCGAACCAGGTGTCCCGGGTGATGCGGAAGATCCCGGCCGGTTTCCCGAAGCCGGTCGCGAGCTTGGCCTGCAGCTTGTTCTCCCCGATGCCGACCGTGCACTCCAGGCCGGTCGCCGCGCGCACCCGTCGCCGGATCTCCCGGGCCACGGCCTCGGGGTCGTCGCCGCTCACGGCCAGGAACGCCTCGTCCCAGCCGAGCACCTCGACCACGGCGTCGAACTCCCGCAGCGTCGCCATGACCCGGGCCGAGACGGCCTCGTAGACCTCCCGGTCGACGGGCAGGAACACCGCGTCCGGGCATCGCCGCGCCGCCGTGCGCAGCGGCAGCCCGGAGTGCACGCCGTACGCGCGGGCCTCGTACGACGCCGTGCTGACCACGCCGCGCTTGGTCGGGTCGCCGTCGCCGCCGACGACGACCGGCCGCCCCCGCAGCTCGGGACGCCGCAGCATCTCGACGGCGGCGAGGAACTGGTCCAAGTCCACGTGCAGCACCCACGGAGCCACACCCCTTTGTCCCCCGACCGGCCCGCACACAACCGGGCGCCGAGGTCATCGTCCAGGTCGCAGGGGCCCGGCCGGCTCCTCCCACCGCGGCGGATGTGGGAGGAGCCGGCGGGTCCACGGGCTCAGGCGGCCCGGTGCGGGTCAGCGCGCCGCGGGACCTCGGCGGCACCGGCCGCGGCACCGATGTTCGCGGCGGCCACGGTGTTCGCTGCGGTGATGACGGCGTTCATGCCGGCCGCGAGCACGGACTCCGCCCGTCCCGCCGCCCAGCCGACGCCGCCCGGGCGGCGGTACTCGATGAGGGTGAGCGCGTCGCTGTCGTTGCCGGCGCCGATGCTCGTCTGGTGCAGCCCGAGCACCTCGACGACGATCCCGTGTTCGGCGAGGGCGCGGGTGAGGGCCTCGACGGGGCCGACGTTCTCGTACTCTCCGGTGTGCGCGATGCCGTCGACCTCCAGGTCGATCCGGGCTCGGCTCGCGCCCCCGCCCTCACCCGCCTCGAACCCGGTCAGCCGTACCCGTTCCTCGGCCGGCGGGGCGAGGTAGGTCCGTTCGAAGAGGCTCCACAGCTCGGCGGCGGTGACCTCGGCCCCGGTGTCGTCGGTGTGCGCCTGGACGTGCCGCGCGAAGTCGATCTGCACGCGGCGGGGCAGGTCGATGCCGTACTCGCTCTCCAGGAGGTAGGTGATGCCGCCCTTGCCCGACTGCGAGTTCACGCGGATCACCGCGTCGTAGCTGCGGCCGATGTCGCCCGGGTCGATCGGCAGGTACGGCACCCGCCACTCGATCTCGCTCTCCGGGCGGCCCTCGGCGGCGGCGCGGGCACGGTGCTCGGCGAAGCCCTTCCTGATCGCGTCCTGGTGGGTGCCGCTGAACGCGGTGTGCACGAGGTCGCCGACGTAGGGGTGGCGGGCGTGGACCTCGATCCGGTTGCAGTGCTCGACGACGCGGCGGATCTCGTCGATGTCGGAGAAGTCGATCATCGGGTCGATGCCCTGGGCGTGGAGGTTCAGCGCCAGGGTCGCGATGTCGACGTTGCCGGTGCGTTCGCCGTTGCCGAAGATGCAGCCCTCGACCCGCTGCGCCCCGGCCAGCATCGCCAGCTCGGCGCAGGCGATCCCGGTGCCCCGGTCGTTGTGCGGGTGAACCGACAGGATCACCGAGTCCCGCCGGGGGAGGTGCTTGTCCATGTACTCGATCTGGTCGGCGTAGACGTTGGGCGTCGCGACCTCGACGGTGGCGGGCAGGTTGAGGATCACCGGCCGCTCCGGCGACGCGCCCCACAGCCCGGTCACCGCGTCGCAGATCTCGATCACGTAGTCGGGCTCGGTGAGGTTGAACACCTCGGGGCTGAACTCGAACCGCACGTTCGGCATGTCGCCGGCGAGTTCCAGCACGTCGCGGGCGCCGGCGAGGATCAGCTCCTTCAGCCCGGCACGGTCGTGGCCGAGGACGGTCTCACGCCAGATGGGCGCGGTGGCGGTGTACATGTGGATCACCACCGGGTTGGTGATGCCCTGGATCGAGGCGACCGTCCGCTCGATGAGGTCGCGCCGCGCAGGCGTGAACACCGCGACCGTGACGTCGTCCGGGGCGATGTCGGTGTCGGCGATGAGGCGGACGAAGTCGTAGTCGGTCTGCGACGCCGACGGGTAGCCGACCTCGATCTCCTTGTAGCCCATGGCGACCATGAGCTCGAAGAAACGGCGCTTGCGGGCCGGGTCCATCGGCTCGGCGAGGGCCTGGTTGCCGTCGCGCAGGTCGACCGGCACCCACAGCGGCGCCTGGGTCAGCCTCCTCGTCGGCCACTCGCGTTCGGCGTCGGAGAGGGGCACCTCGACGCGGGAGTACACGTCGCGGTAGCGGTGGAAGGGCATCTGCGAATGCCGCTGCCGGTTCCACGCGGGTGCGTTCTCGGGTACCGGACCGGCGGGCGTGGACAGAGTCGGGAACGCCGTGTTGCTCATCTGAGGGGTTTCCTTCTCGGACGGTCGGGTGACCGGCGCAGCGGCCTGCTCCACGGCGGGGAGCCGGTCGCGTCAGGCCCCGCCGTGGCCGCGAAGGAGAAGGAGACCCCTGCGGATCATGGGCGTAGTTCTAGCACAACGCCGCGGACGAGGAGAGGGGATGCCGTTCGGTGGCGCTCGTGACCCTCGGCTGACCGTCCGGGTCACTCGCGCTCCTCTCGCCCGTCGAGGATCTCGCGCAGGCGGCGGGTCTCCTCGCCGCTGAGCGTCCGGACGAACCGGTTCAGCACGGCCACGGGGTCGCTGGCGTGCCGGAGATGCTCGTGCATCCGGCCCGCGACCAGGTCGGACTCGTCGACGGTGAGACTGTGACGGTAGTGCCGGCCCTCACGGGTGCGGGTGACGAGCCCCTTCTCGTGCAGGCGGTGGAGGATGGTGTTCACGGTCGTGTGGGCGGGTTCGCCGTCCAGCCGTTCCACGAGCTCCGCCGTGCTGGCCGAGCCGCCGAGACCGGCGAGCGCGGCGAGCACCTCGGCCTCGAGCCGCCCGAGCGGCCTGCGCGACGTCTTGCGCGGCACCGCTCTCACCCCCTTGCGCGGACCGTTGCCGTCCAGGTCGATGCCGCCCAGGCCGATGCCGCCCAGGCCGGCCCCACCGCGGACCCCGTGCGAGCCGACGTCCTGGACCACGGCGGCACCGCCCCCCGCATCCTCCCCTCAGCGACTCCCACGACACCCCCGGCCCGCGCCCCACCGCCGAACAGTCCCGGTCACGCATCTGGACGGGACCAGTAAAGGCGAGTACGCAAAGCCGTAAGGGCGGACCGGGAGGCTGTCGTGTACGAAAGTCGCGCGTGGCCGAAGGACACCTTCCTGAGCCTGCTTCCGGCTCGGGAGAGAGCCGACCTGTTCCGCCTGGGGACGCTGTACACGGTGGGTCCCCGGCGGACGCTGGTGCGTCAGGGCGAGCCGGGCGGGTCGGTCTGGCTGCTGGTGGACGCGCTGGTCAAGGTGACCGCGCGGGTCGAGAACGGCACCGAGGCGCTGCTGGCGCTGCGCGTGAGCGGCGACCTGATCGGCGAGATGGCGGTCCTCGGGGAGACCGTGCGGTCGGCGACCGTCGTGACGTGCAGACGGGCGGTCGTCTGCCAGATCCGGGGTGACGCGTTCGTCGCCTTCCTGCGCAGGCATCCCTCCGTGTCGCTCACGCTGAACCAGATGATGATCGGGAGGCTTCGCTGGTCCAACCAGCGGCGGCTCGACTTCGCCGGGTACGCGACGGGCCAGTGCCTGGCGCGCGTCCTGCTCGAACTCGCCGACCGCCACGGTCGTCCCTGCGACTTGGGCGTCGATCTCGGCGTCCCGATCAGTCAGGCGGAGCTGGGCGGGCTCGTCGGGGCGAAGGAGGACACCGTCCAGAGGACGATGCGCGCGCTCGCCGCCGAAGGATTGGTCGCGAACCTCGGCCGGCGCCACGTGGTCATCACCGACCGCACCCGGCTCGCCGCGTTCGCCGATCTGGCGTGAGCACCGAGTCGTGGTGAACCCGGATTATTCCGGGTTGCGTTCCGTGAGGACGCCCGATGCTGGGCCACGACCCGAGCATCGGAGGTGGGAAGATGAGCGTTCCCGAGTACCGCGTCCTGTTCACGGTCGACATCGAGGACTACAGCAGCCGTAAGGACGCCGAACAGCGCACGTTGCAGACCGCGCTCGACCGGGCGCTCGACGACGCCGCGGACAGGGCCCGGCTGGACCGGCGCGCATGGCGGCGGCAGTACACCGGCGACGGCGTCAACGTGACCCTGCCGCGCGGCGCCGACGTGGGCCGTCTGATGGACGAGTTCGTCCGCGAGCTGGACGCCGGGCTGGCGGCCTACAACCGTCGCCGGGCGGAGGAGACGTGGACCCGCCTGCGGGTCCGCATGGCCGTCCACGTCGGCCTGATCCATCTGGACGGCGCGATGGGATGGCCGGGCCGGCACGCGGTGCAGCCGGCGCGCCTGCGCGACTCCGAGCCGCTGCGGGCGGCGATGCGGGCACGCCCGGAGGCGGACCTCGGCGTCATCGTGTCGTCGGAGATCTACAACGACTACATCAGCCAGGGGCCCGGGCGTCCGCAGGCGACCGAGTTCCAAGCGGTCCGCGTCGAGGTGAAGAAGCAGCGCTACACGGCCTACCTGTACATGCCCGGTTTCCGCCCGGAGGACATCCCCGAACTGGCCGCGTACGCCCCGGAGGAGGGAGCCGAGGGCGGTGAGCCTCCCCGGACGGCTCCGCAGCCGCGGGACGCCGGTTCGCCGGCGGCTCCGTCGCAGGTCCAAGCGACGAACGTCGCCTACGGAGGCGACGCGTTCGGCGGCGACAAGGTCCTGGGCGACAAGCACGTTCATTAGGGACCCGCGATGGCCGACGATCACAAGGACAACGAAGAGCTGGAGACACTTCCGGAGAACGACCGGAGCGGGGCAGACCTGCGGGCCACTCACCAGCGCCTGCGTGAGATGCGCCGCGAGTTCCGGGCGGCCGCGCGGAACACCGCCTACGACGGCGACGCGTTCGGCGGCGACAAGGTCCTCGGCGACAAGATCAGCATCCGGTCGGGGGGCGAGGAGACCTGGCATGTGGCCCCCGTCCCCCTGGAGCGCCGGCACGACGTCGAACGGCGGTTCGTCGACACGCCGACCCGGGAGAAGCTGATCCGAGTCTTGGACGACGGGGTCGTCGCGGTGCTCAGGGGACGACCGGGCACCGGCCGCAGGACCGCCGCACTCGCCGCCCTGGCTCACCGTCACCGCGAGCTGAGAATGATCGGCTCGGGCGAACCGCCCGCGCACCTCGGGAAGGACGAGCTCGCCCCCGGCCACGGCTACCTGTACGACGCGTCCGGGCTGAGCTGGGCCAGGCGGCCCACCGAACCTCAGGTGCTGGGGTGCTCCACCGTCCTCGCCGCGCTCAACGCCCGGCTGGTGATCGTGGTGGACGGGAACTCCGACACGAGCGCGCTCCCCGGACTGGTCATCGACCACCGGCCGCCCGACGTGCACGAGGTGCTCCGGCGCCAGCTCGCCGACCGGCTCGCCGGGGTGCGGTCCGACATCCCGGAGATCATCGCACGCATCACGGACATGCCGACCGACCCGAAGGACGCCGGGGAGCTGGCCGCGGACCTGGCCGAGGGGCTCCGGGCGGGCCGGCCGGTGGAGGACGTCCGCGCGAACCGGCCGAGCTCCTGGCGGCGCAAGGCCCGCAAGGAGCTGCGTCAGGAGGACGACGACCGGGACCTCGGCAGGCGCGCCTTCGTCATCGCGGGTGCGGTGCTCGGCGGGTTGCCCACGGTGCAGGTGTGCCGGGCGGCCTATGACCTCGCGGTGCTCCTCTTCGAGATCGAGAAACCGGGGAAGGACGCCAAGCTCGCGCTGCCTCCCCTGGAGCACATGCTCGACACCTGGCTCAGGCCCATCGGCGAGGAACAGCCGCATCCGCGGGCGATGGACCGCACCCTGTCGATCAGACGCGAACTCGTCGAGGCCGTCCTGGACTCCGTCTGGCTCGACTACGTCGTCTCACATCGGGCGCTTCTCTCCTGGTTGTCGCAACTCGCCCGCGACCACGATCCCGGTGTGCGCATGAAGGCGGCCCAGGCGGTCGCGCGTTTCGCCGCGTACGACTTCGACTTCGTCTACGAGCACTGCATCAGGAAATGGGCCGACAGCAAGTCTGAGGCGCTCCACCTGGCGGCCGCATGGGCGCTGGAGGCCGTCGTGGTCCAACGTCCGCAAAGGCATCACCACGTCGCCGACCTTCTGTGGACGTGGTCCCGCGACACCCGGCCGGGAGGCATCGGACGGCAGTCGACCGCCGTCCGGCTGTGCGGCACCATCCTCGGCAACAGGGCCCCCGCCGGAGCGATGGACACTCTGCGGGAGATCGCCCACCGCCGCCCTTTCACGTTGAGGTCGGCCATCTGCGACGCAGTCGTGGAGCTGTACGCCGGTGGCGGCTCCCCGGTGGTCGTCCGGAGGCTGCTCGCCTGGGTGCCCTCGCGTGCCCTCGGCCCGCTCGTTCCCGACTGCCTGACGAGAATGGCCCAGCTCCCCCATGACGGGCGCCCGCCACTGCTGGCCCACTACGACGCGGATCCCGTCCTCATCGGGACGTTGTGGCGCCAGGTCCTGCTCTCCCCTCATTGCGGGCAGGGGCCGTGGAACGCGCTGCGTGAATGGGCGAAGGACGGCGTCCCTTTCGACGCGTTGCGCGATGACCTCTGTTCCGAACCCGGCCTGCGTCCGCGCATGCGGTTCTACGGGCTTGCGTTGAAGGAGCGAACGGCATGAGCACTCTGTTTTCGGGCTGCGAGAACCACGGCCCCGTCGAAAAGCCGACGTACGTGACCGCCTGGACGCGTGTCCGCCGATGGCTCGAACGCTCCGAGAACGTGTTCAGGGCCGTTCATCAGCCGTCGACCATCCGGTTCGAAGTGCCGGCGCAGGGCGACGGCTACGACTTCTCCGTCGTCGTCCACTTCACCTGGTGCGTGACCGGCCACGCCTATCCCGAGGCGCTCGTGGCGCGCGCCGACGAACAGCAGTTCCCTCTGAAGGAACGCCTGATCGCCCGCGTCCGCGCGGTATCACGCGAGTTCGCCCCGTACGAGACGGCCAAGGCGGAGAGCCGGTTCGATCACGTGATCGGGGAGCTCTTCTCCGCCACGAGGCTGGAGTTCGTCTCCGGAGGACACCCGGACGGCGAAGCACGGCCGATCGAGCACCGGACGATCGTGACGATGGAAAGGCCGGTGCGCGACAACCAGCGCGAGGCGTCGATCCGGCGCCAGAACGCGGTCAACGAGGACGACCTCTCCCGGCTCCTGGTGCAGCAGTTCAGCGACCGCCGCCTGCTGTGGCAGCGCTTCCTCGAAAGCGGGCGGAGCGAATGGCTGACCCCGTACGCCGTGGCGCTCGCCCAAAGGCCCGATCAGGTGGCGGGCGTCGTCGAGAAGATGGTGAGGGACCGCCGCGCCGAAGCCAGGGAACTCGCCGATCACATCGTCGGCCAGGTGCAGCGTTACAAGGAGCACGACGCGTTCGATCTGATGCTGGAGAACGACCTCGTCCTGCGGCACCTCCTGAAGTCGATGGGCGTGCCGGACCTGCCGCCGCCTGCGCCCTCGCCCTTCGACGACGAGTGACCCGCGATCTCCGTTCCGCCGGCCCCGCCGTGCGCCGCAGAGGGCGGACGGAGGGGCCGGCTCCGGACGGCGTCAGTCCTCGTCGCCTTCGAAGAACTCTTCGACGGCCTCCTCGGCGAGTTCGCCGGCGACCATTCCGCCGACGACGCCGGCGGCCATGCCCGCGGCGCCGGCCGCGGCCGCCGTTCCCCAGCCCGGCCCGTGGTGGCCGCCGTGCATGGCGTGGCCGGGGTGAGGGGCGCTCGCGTGGCGTTCGGCGACGGCGTCCAGCCACGCGGAGATTTCTGCCGCCCAGTCGAGGTGCAGTGCCTCCTCGTGGCTTACCTGGAACCTGCCGAACGCGTCGCCGCCGGAGGTGAACAAGCCGCCGCGCTTGTCGGCCTCGAGGATCACGGCGAGGCCGTGCGGGTTCGCGACGAACGTCAGCTCGACCTCGTTGATCCGGCCATGGTGTGTCGGCGGCGGGTAGAACTCGATCTCCTGGTAGAAGGGCAGCTGCTGGGGGACGCCGGCGATGTGCCCGTACTCGACGTCGGCGTTCTTGAAGGCGAAGCCAAGCTCGCCGAAGGCGTCGAGGACCCGCCGCTGCGACGGAAGCGGGACGATGCCGAGGGGGTCGAGGTCGCCCTTGTCGACGGCCTTGGCGACGGCGAGCTCGGTGCGCACCCCCAGCGCCATGCCGTGCAGATGGTGACCGTGGACCTCGGTGAGCGGGGTCTCCCAGGGGACGTCCAGGCTGAACGGGATGGTGCGATCCTGCCCCTTGGCCAGGGTGAACGGTCCCGAGACGTCCACCCTGTGGAACTCCATGCCGCCGCTGTGCTCGTGGTCGCCGCCCTCGACCTCCACGACGGTGACGAGCGCCAGTGTGACCCGCTGGATTTCGACGTCGTAATCGGCGGCCTTGATCCTCACCTCACCGGACAGCAGCTCGCCCGGTGCACACGACGGGGTGGCGAGGACCGTGTCGACGGACGGACCGCCCACCCCGAAGGCTCCTAGCATCCGTTTGAATACCACGTCGTCCCTTCACCGCACGTTGGATTCTCACCGGGAATTATCCCGCAGCGTAGGGCGTTCGCCCCGGCCGGCGCCCCGGGCCTCCTCGATGGCGGGACGTCACGTTGCCTGCGCGTCGCCGGTGAGCCGGGTGCGGAGGGTTCGGCGGTCGAGCTTGCCGACAGCGGTCTTGGGGAGGGCGTCCGCGAAGATCACCTTGCGTGGTTTCTTGTAGGAGGCGACCCTTTCGGTCACGTGCGCGACGAGCCGGTCGCGCAGGTCGTCGTCGGGTTCGGTTCCCTCGGCGGGGACGACGACGGCCGTGACCGCCTCCACCCATCGCTCGTCGGGGGTGCCGACCACCGCGGCCTCGCGCACCGCCGGGTGCTCCAGAAGGACGTCCTCGACCTCGCGCGGGTAGACGTTGTACCCGCCGGTGATGATCATGTCGGACGTCCGGTCCTTGAGGTACAGGAAGCCGTCGTCGTCCAGAACGCCGACGTCGCGGGTGTGGACCCAGCCGTCCCGGAAGGTCTCCGCGTTCAGTTCCGGGGCGTCGAGGTACCCGGCACAGGCGGAGGGCCCGCGCACCACGATCTCGCCGGGCTCGCCGGGGGCGACGTCGCGGCCGTTCTCGTCCACGAGCCGGAGGTCGACGTCGGCGGCGGGCTGCCCGCAGGCGGCGAGCCGGTCGCCGACGTGGTCCTCGGGACGCAGCACCGCGATGCACAGCGGGATCTCGGTCTGCCCGTAGTACTGCCAGAACCGGTCCCGGCCCCACACCTGCATGGCGCGGTCGATGACGGGACGCGGCATGGGCGAGGCGCCGTAGATGACCCGGCGAAGAGTCGACACGTCGGTGGTCGCGAAGTCCGGGTGCTCCACGAGCATCTGGATCATGGTGGGCACCAGGTTGATCGCCGTGGCGCCGTACCGGGGGACGGCCTTGAGGAACGCGTCCGGCACGAAGCCGGGGAGGATCACGGTGCGTCCGCCGCGCAGCCACAGCGGCAGGACGAACACCCCGCTGGCGTGGATGAGGCTCGCCGCGTGGAGCATGACGTCCTCGCCCGTGGCCGGGAAGAGGTTGAGCAGGACGTTGCGGCAGATGGCCGCGTAGGACGCCTGTGTGTGCTGGGCCGCCTTCAACGTGCCCGTGGTGCCGGACGTGAACAGGGTGAGGATGACGTCATCCGGCCTGGCGTCGATCTCCGGCAGGGTCGCGGGCTCGTTCTTCGCCCGTTCCATCAGGGGCTCCTCGCCGTCCAGGCTCGTCTCCAGTCCGAGGAACCTCACCTCGGGCAGTGCGGCGGCGAGCTCGCGGGCCCGGTCGTGCAGGTCGGCGCCGAACACCACCAGTTCGCAGCGGGTGTCGGTGAGCATCCTGACGTGCTCGGCGACGGCCAGCCGGGAGTTCAGCGGGACCCGGTTGACCCCGCCCTTCACGCAGGCGAAGTCGAGCGGCACGCTGAGCAGGCTGTTGTTCACCAGGAGGCCGACGCGCCGGTGGTGGCCGCCGCCCTCGCGCGCCAGCGCGCGGGCGAGCCGGTTGCTCAGCTCGTCGACCTCGCCGTAGGTCAGCTCGTCCTCGCCGAAGACGAGGGCGACCCTGTCGGTGTGCTGACGTGCGCCACGGACGATCAGCTCGCGGGTGATGGGGCTCATCGGGGGTGGTCTCCTCTCAGGCGAAACGTCCGTGTCGGCCTTCACCGGCGACGAATCGGGCGGCCCCGGCCGCTCCCTCGCGCGCCACGACCGGGACGCCCGCGGCGCCCTCGGCCCGCAGGGCCTCCGCGAGAGGCAGGTCGAGGCCCGCGTACGTCGAGGCCCGGTCGGTCAGGACGCACTCGAACGGGAACGACGCGATCTGCTCGGCCAGTTCCTGGGCGGTCTCGACCGCCGTGCCGGGTTCCACGACCCGGTTGGCGAGGCCCATCGCGAGGGCCTCGTCGGCCTTGACGGGGCGTCCGGTCAGGATCAGGTCGAGGGCCCGGCCCAGCCCGATGATCCGCGGCAGGCGGACGGTGCCGCCGTCGATGAGGGGGACGCCCCAGCGGCGGCAGAACACGCCGAGCACCGCGTCGCGCTCCACGATCCGCAGGTCGGCGAGCAGCGCGAGCTCCAGCCCGCCCGCCACGGCGTAGCCGGCGATCGCGGCGATGAGCGGCTTGCTGAGCACCATCCGCGTCGGCCCCATGGGCCCGGTGCCGCCGCCGTCGGGATCGAGTTCGTTGCGCCGGGCGGGGTCGTTCACCGCGGTCAGGTCGGCGCCCGCGCAGAACGTTCCGCCGGCGCCGGCGAGGACCGCCACCCGCTGCCGCGGGTCGGCCTCGAACGCGGCGAAGGCGTCGCGCAGTTCGGCGGCCATCGGCCCGTCGACGGCGTTGCGCCGTTCCGGACGGTCCATCCAGATCGTGGTGGTCGTCCCTGACACCTCGACCCGCACGTCTGCCATCGTCTCCTCCAGGCCATAGTGAACGACCCACCCACATATAACGTATTCTTGAATGATTTCGCCAAGGAGACGTTACAAATGTTCGAGCTCTCCGCCCGCAAGCTCCTGCTGGATCTCATCACGGCCCGCCCGGGCACCCGGTTCACGATCTCCGCGCTGTGCCGTGCGGGAGAGATCGTGGGACACAGCGCACCGAGCATCCGCATGGCCGCCACGCGCCTGAACGAGGAAGGAGTGCTGGAACGCGACGGCCGCGGCGTCTACATCGGCCGCCCCGACCGGTTGCGCGCCTACCCGCACGTCCAGCAGTGGGCGACCCGCCAGCGCTCCCGCGTGCCCTGGACGGGACGATGGGTCGCGGTCGAGAACTCCACGACGCCCCGCACCGACCGCACGGTCCTGCGCCACCACGACCGGGCCCTGCGGCTGCTCGGCTTCCACGTGTGGCGCGGCGCCCTGCACGTCCGTCCCGACAACCTGCGCGCCGGCATCGGCGGCCTGCGCCGCGCCCTCGCCGAGACCGGCATGGCGCCGGACGCGGCCGTCTTCACCATCGACGACCTGACACCGGACACCGACCGGGAGCTGCGCGGCCTCTGGGACGTCGACGGCCTCGTCGCCACGCTCACCGCCACGGCGGACGAGCTGACCCAGAGCCGCAAACGCCTCGACGATCTCAGCCCCGAGGAGTTCGCCCGCGAGTCCCTCCTGCTCGGCAGCAGGGCGATCACCACGATCCTTCACGACCCCCTGCTCCCCGACGAGCTCTGCGACCCCGAGCCCCATCGGCGCCTGGTGACGGTGACCAGGGACTACCAGCACACCGCCCGGAGGATCTGGACCCGCCTCCTCGACCTCGACCCCGTCGAGGTCGAGAGCGCGGACGGAGTCGAGGACACGGGCGCAGAAGGCACGGAGTGACGGTCGCCGTCCGCGCCGTGGCCGAGGTCGTCTCGTCTCATCGGAGCGGGTGGTGCCCGGCGCCTGCGGCCTTGCGTCGTCTCCGGTGGAAGAAGACCGCGAGGATCCCGAGAACGGCCGTCACCGGTGTGGACGTCGTCAGGACGATGGCGCCCCACCGGTCGCTCTTCCAGGCCTGTGAGCCGAGAGGAACGGCCTGGCCGCGGACGTAATGCGCCCGGTAGGTCCTGCCGCGGACGCACCCCGACGCGGACACCTCGAAGGCCCGCACGTCGCGCACCACCACGTCGCCGCCGTCCGGCACGAACGTCCCGTAGCAGTCGGGCCGCGACGTCAGCGGTGCCTTCACACCCCGGGTTTCGTGGGCGACGAACACACCAGGTGTCCCGTCCGCGCCCATGGCCGCCGCGTGATGGACGCTCGCCAGCCGCCACATGTAGAGGGCGGCGAGAGCCTGCGCCACGACGACGCCCGCGACCGTCAGCGCGATGACCCAGGGGAACCGTGGTGCGGCACTCATCTTTCGATGATGTCAATTTCCTCCCACGGGCGCACGACCGAATCCCGGCCACGCGGCCGGAGCCTTTGCGCCGCGCCGGCTTTCGCGCTTGTCGACTTTGCGCCGCGCCGGTTTCCGCGTTGTCGGTTTCCGGCGTCAGCTCCTGCGCTGCGAGGTCGTCTCCCGCTCCTTCTTCTTCTCGCCCTTGTGCCGGCCGAGGTGGAACGGGTTCCGCCTGCCCGTCTGCTTCGGGACGGCGGACGCCTCCGCTCCCGCGCCGCCGCGCATGCGCGCGCCTTCCGCCTTGCGCGCCTCGCGCACGCCGACCACGAGGAAGCGGCCGAGCGCCAGCGCCGCGAGCAGCACTATGATCGCGCCGAGTCCCTCGAAGAACGACAGCCGTTCGGCGACCTGACGCGCCTCACCGCCGAGCGGCGCCCCCACGCCCATGTCGAACAGTCCGGCGAGGGTCGTGCCGACGACGAACCAGAGGCCGCCGAGCGCGGCCAGCCACCCGCCGAACTGGGCCACCGGCCGGTTCGCCGCGAACAGCAGGATCAGCCCTCCGAGGCCCACGGCCGCCGCCGGAAGAATGGACAGCACGAGCCGATCGGCGCTGTAAACCCACGCGTCGGACGAACCGAAACCGAAGTCGAAGTAGGGGCCGATGAAAGGAATGAGTCCGCCCCACAGTGCCAGGAGCACCAGCAGCAGTCCGCTGAGCATGCCGCGGCTGCGCGGAGCCCGCATGACCCCAGTCATGAGAATCCCTCCTGACCAGGCGATCGTCGGATGTTTCCCTAATGGCCGTACCCGCCGCCGGCGCCGCCGCGTTAATTCGTCGTTAAATCAGCGGTCGATTTATTCCGGGTGCGTTTTTACCCGCTGCAAGGTCCTGGTCGTGTTGATCAGCCCGCACGAGCAGGAGCGTCTGCTGCTCCACGTCGCCGCGTCCGTCGCACGCGGACGGCGGGCCCGCGGGCTGCGGCTGAACCAGCCGGAGGCCACCGCGCTCATCGCGGTCCACGTGCTGGAAGGGGCGCGCGACGGGCGCTCGGTCGCCGAACTGATGGAGTCCGGCCGGACCGTCCTCACCCGGGACGACGTCATGGAAGGCGTCCCGGAGATGCTCGAGTCGGTGCAGATGGAGGCGACCTTCCCCGACGGCACCGAGCTCGTCACCGTCCACAGGCCGATCCCGTGAGCGGCCGCCCCCTGGTCCCCGGCGAGTCCGTCACCCGCGTGCGAGCCACGGTGGCGCCGGGCGGACGTCTCGACCTCGCCCTGGAACCCGCGATCGTCACGGCGGGTGCGCGCCACCGTGCCGTCACCGAGATCGTTCTCGCCGAGGGCGCCGCGCTCCGCTGGCGCGAGGAGCTCGTCCTCGGGCGGCACGGCGAGCGGCCCGGCCGTTGCACCGCCCGCGCCGACGTCACGCTCGGCGGGCGTCCGCTGCTGCGGCACGAGCTGCGGCTCGCCGACGACGTCGCCCACGTGAGCGGCGCCGTCCTGGACGGTGCGCGATGCACGGGGAGCGTGCTGCTCGCGGGCCCCGGCCCGGCGAGGGAGCCGTACGCGGCCGAGGGGCTCGCGGTGATGCCCCTCGCCGGGCCCGGCGTGCTGGTGACCGCGCTCGCGTCCGACTCGGCGACGCTGCGGCGCCGTCTCCGCCTCGGCGAGCGGCGCGCCGTCCACGGCGAGAATGTCTCAAAACTGCCGTGAAATTGTCTCACTAATGTCTCATAACGAGCGCGCCGCCCGGTCGGGCTCGTTCAGATGCCGGTAGACGGTGGCGCGCGAGACGCCCAGCCGCTCGGCGATCTCCCCGACGCCGAGCTCGCCCGCCGCGTACATGCGCCGGGCGAGCTCGGCCTTCTCCCCGCTCATCACGCTCGGACGGCCGGGCCGGCGCCGGCGGGGCCGCGGCGCGCGCGGCTCCAGCCCGGCCTCCTGCCGGGTGACCAGGCCGGACGCGACGGGCTCGTCGAGCAGCGCCCACACCCCGGCGAGGATCTCCGCGCGCAGCCGGTCGGCCGGAACGTCCTGGCAGAGGAACACCGGGTCGCCGAGCATCGCGAAGATCTGCGCCGTGCGGACGCGGACGGTGTGGTCGGGGTACGGGCCGGCGAAGGCCGCGTGGATCTCCTGGATCAGTGTGATGAAGCGCTCGAACACGCCGCCCTGCGCGACGACCGCCGCCTCCTTGTACACGACGAACAGGAGCTTGCGGTTGCGGAGGTAGACGTCGAGGACCCCCTCGATCAGCTCGCGCCTGAGCTGCACCGGGTCCTCGACGAGCCGGGCGCGTTCGAGCACCTCCTCCAGCCCCTCCGACAGCGGCTCGCACAGCGTCGCCAGCAGGGTGGGCTTGGACGGGAAGTGGTAGAAGACGGCGGCCTTGGTGAGGTTCAGCCGGTGCGCGATCTCCCGCATCGAGGTGGCCTGGTAGCCGCGCTCGACGAACAGGTCCAGGGCCGTCTCCAGGATCCGCTCCCGGGTGTCCGGCGGCTTCGTCTCGTCCACCGTCCCAACCTAACCCGCCGTGGACGGACACGGCCGGACCGGTCTACCATCGGTCACTGACCGTTGGTCAGCAGGCGCTCGGGTGAACGCCGGGCGACGACAGAAAGAGGCACCGCGAATGACCGAGGCGATCCGCGTGCGCGACCTGACGAAGACGTTCGGCGACGTGCGGGCGCTCGACCGGCTCGATCTCACCGTCCGGACGGGCGAGGTCCACGGATTCCTGGGTCCGAACGGGGCGGGCAAGTCCACCACCATCCGGGTGCTGCTCGGCCTCCTGCGCCGCGACTCGGGCGAGGTGAGCGTGCTCGGCGGCGATCCCTGGAAGGACGCGGTCGAGCTGCACCGGCGCCTGGCCTACGTCCCCGGCGACGTCAACCTGTGGGGCAACCTGTCCGGCGGGGAGGCCATCGACCTGTTCGGCTCCCTGCGCGGCGGTCTCGACCGTAGCCGGCGCGACGCGCTGATCGAGCGCTTCCAGCTCGACCCGCGCAAGAAGTGCCGCACCTACTCCAAGGGCAACCGGCAGAAGGTCGCCCTGGTCGCCGCGTTCTCGTCCGACGTGGAGCTCTACATCCTGGACGAGCCCACCTCCGGTCTCGACCCGCTGATGGAGGCGGTGTTCCAGGACTGCGTCGCCGAGGCCAGGGAGCGCGGCCGGACCGTCCTGCTGTCCAGCCACATCCTCGCCGAGGTCGAGAAGCTGTGCGACCGCGTGTCGATCATCCGGGACGGCCGCACCGTCGAGTCCGGCACGCTGGAGGAGCTGCGCCATCTGACCCGCACGAGGATCAGCGTGCGGACGGCGGCGCCGCCCGCCGAGCTCGACCGGTTCGAAGGCGTCCACGACCTGCGCGTCGACCGGGACGGCGACGGGACCACGGCGCGCTTCGAGGTGGAGCCCGAGGCGCTGCCGGAGGTCCACCGGTACCTGGCGGAGCAGGGCGTCCTCGACCTCACCAGCCACCCGCCCACGCTCGAGGAGCTGTTCATGCGCCATTACGACGACCGGAGCGGGGACACGGCGACGGTGGAGGCCGTCCGATGAGCGCGTTCACCGGGACCCTCCGGCTGGCACGGCTGGCGCTGCGCCGCGACCGCGTGCAGCTGCCGGTGTGGATGCTCGCCCTCGCCGCGGTCACGGGCGCCGTGGCCTCCAGCGTCACCGGCGTCTACGACACCGCGGAAGAACAGGCGGCCTACGCCCGGTCGAACGCCGCGAGCGCGGTGTCCCGCGTGCTCAACGGCGTCGTCCCGGAGCCGAGCCTGGAGGGCGTCGTCGTCGCCGAGGGGTTCTGCCTCCTCGCCGTCCTCACCGCGCTGATGAACATCTTCGCGGTCGCGCGGCACACCCGGCAGAACGAGGAGACCGGGCGGGCCGAGATGATCGGCGCGACGGTGGTGGGACGGTACGCCCCGCTGACCGCCGCGCTGCTGGTGGTCCTCGCCGCCGACGCGGCCCTGGCGGTGCTGGTCACCGGCGCGCTGGCGGCGGCCGGGCTGCCGGCCGCCGGGTCGCTGACCTTCGGCGCCGCGCTGGGCGCGACCGGCGCCGCGTTCGCGGGCGTCGCCGCCGTGACCGCGCAGATCACCGAGAGCGCACGCGCGGCCAACGGCATCTCCTCCGCCGTCCTCGGGCTGGCCTTCCTGCTGCGCGGCGTCGGGGACGGCCTCGCCTCCCCCGAGCCCGGCGGCCTGGAGGTGCGCAGCCTGTGGCCGTCATGGCTGTCGCCGATCGGGTGGGGGCAGCTCACCGAGCCGTGGGCCGCCGACCGGCCCTGGCCGCTGCTGGCGCACGCCGCGTTCCTCGCGGCGCTGGTGGTGACGGCCTACCGGCTCACCGACCACCGCGACGTGGGCACCGGGATGCTGCCGGTGCGACGCGGCCCCGCCACCGCCTCGTCCGCCCTGCTCAGCCCGCTGGGGCTCGCCTGGCGGCTGCAGCGCGGCGTCCTGTACGGCTGGGCGTCCGGGCTGGTCGTGTTCGGAGCCGTGCTGGGCGCGATCGGGGACCAGGCCGAGGAGCTGCTCACCACCAGCGAGCAGATCAACGAGATGGCCAAGCTCATGGGAGGCGGCGGCGACCTGGTGGACGTCTACTTCTCCGCGATGATGAGCCTCACGGCCGTGGTCGCCGCCGGGTACACCGTCCAGGCCCTGCTGCGGATGCGGGTCGAGGAGACCGGGCCGCTGGAGGCGGTGCTCGCGACGGCGGTGAGCAGGCCGCGGTGGATGGCCTCGCACATCGTCTGCGCGATGCTCGGCACCGCGGTCGTGCTCGCCGTCAACGGGCTGGCCAACGCCGCGGCGTACGCGGCAGCGTCGGGCTCGGCGGACAGGACGGCCGATCTGGTCGGCGCCGCGCTGGTGCACCTGCCCGCGACGCTGGCGCTGGCCGGGTTCGTGATCGCGCTGATCGGCCTGCTGCCGAGGTGGTCGGTCGCGATCTCCTGGTCGGCCCTGGCGGTGTGCCTGCTCATCGGGCAGCTCGGCCCGATCCTGAAGCTGCCGCAGTGGGCCGTCGACGTGTCGCCGTTCACCCACACCCCGACGCTGCCGTCGTCCAGCCTGACGCTCACGCCGCTGGTCGTGCTCAGCGCGTCCGCCGCCGCGCTCACCGTCGCCGGCGTCGTCTTCTTCCGCCGCCGCGACCTGTCGCTGTGATCCGTCGCCGTGATCCGTCGCCGTGACCGGCCGGGCCCGCCCGCGCCTGCCGCCGGGCACGCATGAGTGAGCGAACACTGGCCCACCCGGCCTGGCGGGCTCGATCACGGAGTCCTACAGTGTCCGGTGGGCTGCCGGGACGCCCGGCCGGTCGTCGGTGCCGGCGGGTCCCCGGGGAGAGTCGGTGGCGGGGGGCGGCCGTGCAGGTGCGCGAGTTCGTTGACGAGGTTCCGGTCGTCGGACCGGACGATCCACTGCCGGACGCCGTCCGGGCGATGTACCGGCACAACGTTCCCGGTCTCGTGGTCGTGGACGATCAGGGCCGTCTTGTGGCCGTGTTGTCGGTGAGCGAGGTGCTGTGCTCGGTCGTCCCGTCCTACGTGGGCGAGCGGCCGTCGCTGGCCCGTGTGATCGACGAGGAACACGCCGACGGGTTCATGGCCGAGTGCACCGGACGGCGCGTGCGCGACTGCCTGTCCCGCGGGCGCCGCGGCGCGGAGGCGGTGGCTCCGGACGCCACGATCCTGGAGGCCGCGGCGTCGATGACCAGCACGGGCCGCCCGCTCGTGGCCGTCGTGGACGACGACGGCGGCGTGGTGGGCGCCGTGAGCTGGCACGCCCTGCTGAGCCGCCTCCTGGAGCCCGACGATCCTCACACCTGCGGGGCACGCGGAAGCACCGGGCAGACCGTCTGAGATCCGGCATGGTGGGGCTGGCTCTACCTTCGATGAGTCCCTACGTCCACCGACCGGTGAGCCATGGCGCACCACAATCGACGCCATGAACGAGAACCGGGACGTGATTGCATGAGGACGCGCAGGCTCGGCCGCACCGACGTCGAGGTCACCCAACTCGGTTTCGGGGGCGGCCCGCTGGGCGGGCTGTTCGCACCACTGGACGACGCCACCGCGGCGCAGGCGCTGGACGCGGCCTGGGACAGCGGGATCCGCTACTTCGACACCTCACCGCACTACGGCCTCGGCCAGTCCGAACGCCGCATCGGTGAGCTGCTGCGCGCGAAGCCGCGCGAGCAGTTCACGCTGTCGACGAAGGTCGGCCGGGTGCTGGTGCCCCAGGACCCGGCCGGGCGCATGGACGAGGACTTCGCCGTCCCCGCCACCCACCGCCGGGTGTGGGACTTCACCCGGGACGGCATCCGGCGCAGCGTCGAGGACTCCGTCGCCCGCATCGGCGTGGAAAGGTTCGACGCGCTGTATCTGCACGACGCCGAGGAGCACTTCGAGGACGCGCTGCGCGACGGCTATCCGGCACTGGCGGAGCTGCGCGCCGAGGGCGTGGTCGGCGCGATCGGCGCGGGCATGTACGACCCGCAGAAGCTGACCCGCCTGGTGCGGGAGACCGACGTGGACGTGGTCATGCTCTCCGGCCGCTACACCCTCCTGGACCAGAGCGCCCTGGACGAGCTGCTGCCCGCCTGCGCCGAGCGCGGGGTCTCGATTCTGGCCGCGTCCATCTTCAACTCCGGTCTGCTCGCGACCGACCGGCCCTCGTCCGGCGCCCGCTTCGACTACGTCCCCGCACCCCCGGAGATGCTGCGGCGGGCGCACCGGATCGCGGACGTGTGCGAGGCGCACGGGGTGACCCTTCCGCAGGCGGCCATGGCCTTCCCCCTGCTGCATCCCGTCGTCGCCGGCATCGTCGTCGGCATGCGCACTGCGGACGAGGTGCGGCGCAATGTCGCCGGGTTCGGCGCGACGATCCCGCCCCAGGTCTGGTCGGACCTGCGCGCGGAGGGCCTGCTGGACGAACGCGCCCCGATCCCCGCCGCACCGTGACGATCGCGACGCGGGTCCCGGCGGCCGGCCCGCGGGCCGATCGCGTGGTCAGCGCTTGTCGAGGGCGCCGCGGATCATGTCGCGGACGCGGTCCATGATCGCCAGCGGTGGACCGGTGAGCAGGTTCTTCGCCGCGCTCTCGGTGCCGGGGTGAGGCCGGGTGGGGGCCGTCGCCTCGGCGGCCCGCACCGCGGCGGCGAACCCCCGCAGCTGCTCCGGCGTGAACTCGTCCCGCATCCGGGGGAACTCGTAGCGTTCCTCGGCGCGGGCGTGGGTGAGCACGTCCATGCGCAGCTTGTCGAGCGTCTTGAGGAAGCCGGGGTCGTCGGTGTCCATGCCGTCCAGCTCGGACAGCACCTCCTTGGCCTTGCGCTCCTCGGCCAGCCGGTCGTCCACGATCCCGTCGCCGCCGGGAAGCCGCCGCGCCATCGGGTGGACGATCTCCTCCTCGGCGGTCTCGTGCACGGCGAGCAGCCGCACCAGCGACCGGAACGCGTCCCTGCGCTCCCGGCCCTGGGAGCGCATCACCTCGTCGAACAGGTCGCGGATCTGGCCGTGCTGCGCCTTGAGCAGGTCGATCAGGTCGTCGGTGGACGAGTACTGCGTGGATTTCGCGGCGGATTTCGCCGTGGACTTCGCGGTGGGTTTCGTGCTCACGGTCCGATCCCTCGTTTCGTCGTTGCGCCGCCTGCGGCGGGGAGAGAAGTGGAGATGGGGAGGTGTCTCGGAAGAGTCCTGCCGTGGCCTACTGGTAGGGCTTCTCGCGCAGGCGGGGGACCGGGTGCGGGCCCTCGGTCTCCAGGCGGTACTCCTCGCCGAACTTGTGCCGGTGCTCGTCGATGACGATCTCGGTCGACGGCCGTTCGGCGTTGATCCGGTCCTGCATGGCCTCGAACCGCTCGTGGGCCTCCTGGACGATGCCGGTGCCGAGCGTGGTGTAGTCGATCTGGGTGGCGAGCAGCTGACGGATGTAGGTCTTGTTCTGCTCGAACGTGACCGGCTCGGGCAGCTCGCGCGGCAGCATCGCCTCGGGGTCGCGGTCCTCGGCGCGGCGCATGAGGTCGCACGCGAGCCGCAGGTGCTCCAGCTCCATGTTCAGGTGCAGTTCCCAGAAGCCCTTGATGCGAGGGTCGCTCTCGGTCTGCATGAACGAGTAGTAGAGGTAGCACTCGTTGTACTTGTGGTTGACGAGGCGCTCGTACCAGGTCTCGTGCGGGTCGAGCATGGATTCGTAGTGGGTGACGTGCTCCTCCTCGACCATGCCGATTTCCTGGTAGAGCTGCCGGGCGATGGGCTCCATGTAGAGCGGGCCCATGTTCATGTAGAAGTTCATGGTCTGCTGCTCGGCCGCCATGATGGTCAGCGCGTGCAGCTTCGACAGGGGCGCGGCGGTCTCGCGGTCGTAGGGCTGGCGGACGTTGTCGAGCGGGTCGCGGTGCTGCTGGTAGGTGGGGCGGCCCGGCATGACCTCGGTGAGCCCGTCGACGATCTTCTCCGCCTTGCGGTGCTCGATCATCTCGTAGAGGTTGGCGTACCGGTACAGGTGGTCGAAGTCCTCCAGGAGGCCGAACTCGTAGCAGGCCTTCAGGT
>DATCLF010000386.1:0-4755 GCA_036564055.1 Spirillospora sp. | reverse complement strand
TTTCACGGGGTCCATCCGCTGGGCAGGTGGTCACAGGGAGGTTACAGGAGCTTACGGTACGCAGTCTTGCGAGCTTCGATCAAGCCCCGGCGCGGATGGTGAACGCAGGCTCAGCGGACGCGGGCTCAGTCGTCCATGGCGAGTTCGACCTTCTCGACGAGCCAGTCGCGGTCGGCCGCCGTCACCCGGCTCGGGCGGAGGCACGCGCGGGCCAGCACCTTGAGGACCTCGTCCGGGGCGCATCCGTAGATCCCCGCTCCCCAGGCCGCGTTGGCTTCGATCACCGCCCAGCCGCGGTCGTGGATGCGTCCCACGTCGATGACGGTCGCGGGTGGGACGCGCACCTCGGCGAGGAACTTCTCCAGGTACTGCGCCGCCTGCCGGACGTCGTCGTCCGGGGCTTTCCACAGGCCGTCGGGTGTGAGGGCGAGTTCCCCGTCCAGCATGTACGGCGACATGGCGACGACCGTGCCCTCGAGGACGTGGCAGCGGAACTCGACGTCCCACGTGACGGGTTCGCAGACGTACACGGAGGTGTCATCGGGCAGGACGTCCCGTCCGGGGAGTTCGCCGGGGTCGGTGACGACCTTGCCCTCGAACGCCTTGCGTCCGTCGGACGGCTTGACGAACGTCGGTTCGGAGAGGCCCTGCCGGACCGCGCCCAGGGTCGAAATCTCGATGTGCCGGCGCACGTGGTGTTCGGGCAGTCCCGGGAGCCAGTCCCGCGGCACGTCGAGGAGCCGGATGCCCAGTTGCGCCGCGATGACCTCGACGAAGGTCGGCTCGCCGTAGAGGACCACGTCCTGTCCGCGCAGCCGTGCGGGCGCCCGCCACCCGCCGAGTCGTTCCGACTTCCAGCCGACCCGGCCGCACGCGGCGCGCAGCGCCTTCGAATCCGAGGTGTACCGGGGCGAAAGCACGAGCAGCGGCATTGGGCAAGCCTAGAACGGCGCTGGGAGCAAGAAGACATTCCTCGCGTCATGGGTCGTCACACCTCCCCGGGCGAGGACGAGCCCTCCGGGACCGCGGAGCCTTCGGGCGTCTGCGAGCCGGGGTGGGGACGTCCGGGTGTGAGGACGGCGGCGACCGGGGCCGCGACGGCGGCGGCCACGGCGGCGAGGGTGAAGCCGTCGGTGAACCCGGCCAGGGTGCCGCCGACGAGGCTCGCCGCGGCGACGCTGGAGGTGACGGCGGCCCCGAGGGACGCGCCGAACTCGTGGAACGTGCTGACGATGCCCGAGGCGATGCCGGATTCGTGGGGTGCCACCCGCCCGAGGGCGGTGGCGGAGGCGACGACGAACATGGCGCCGGTCCCCGCGCCCGCCACGGCGGTGCCGAGGGTGACGGCGGCCGGGTGCATCGAGAGGGCGGGAACGGCCATGCCGGCCGCCGCGACGATCAGGCCGGCCACGGCGAGCGTCCGCGCTCCCGCCCGTGCCAGCACACGGCCCGTCGTGTTTGCTCCCAGCATCGTCGCGATGGCGACGGGGAGGAACAGCAGGCCGGTGCGCAGCGCGCCGAAGCCCTCCGCGTGCTGGAAGTAGAACGTGCCCAGGAAGAACACCGCGATCATCAATGCCGTCGCCATGAGGACCAGGAAGGTGCCCGTGGCGACGGGACGCCGGGTCAGGAGCGCGATGTCCATCATGGGCGTCGCGGCGGTCTTCTGCCTGGCCACGAACGCCGCGTAGCCGACGGCGGCCAGAAGGACCAGCGCCCCGGACGCCGCCGTGAACCAGCCGTGGTCCCCGGCGCGGATGAGCGCGTAGATGAGGGTGGCGGAGGACGCCGTGACCAGCAGGGCGCCCAGCACGTCCAGCCGGGGACGCGGGCCCGCCGCCGTCCCGCGCGGCAGCATCCGGGCGAGCGCGGCGATGATGGCCAGACCGATGGGGACGTTGACGTAGAAGACCCAGGGCCAGCCGGGACCCGCGGTGAGCAGGCCGCCGAGGAGCACGCCGAGGGCGGCGCCGCCTCCGCCGAGCGCGGACCAGACGCCGAGGGCCCTGTTCCTCTCGTCGCCGTCGAACAGGTGCACCACGAGCGACAGGGCGGACGGGGACATCAGCGCCGCCCCGACTCCCTGCGCGATGCGGCCGCCGAGCAGCGGCACGGCCGAGTCGGCGAGTCCGGTCACCAGGGACGCCGCGCTGAAGACCAGGAGGCCGGTGAGGACGACGCGGCGGGCGCCGAACAGGTCGGCGGCGCGTCCGCCGAGGAGTATCAGCCCGCCGAAGGCGAGGGTGTAGGCGCTGACCGTCCAGGTGACGGTCTGGCGGCTCAGGCCGAGGTCGGTCTCGATGTTCGGCAGCGCGATGGCCACGACGGTGACGTCGAGGATGAGCATGAGCTGGGCGATGCCGAGCAACCCCAGGATGCGCCACCGCAGCGCGTGGGGCGCGGCATCGCGGGCGGACGGGTCGTGCGCGTGGTCTGTCACCGCGAACCTCCTTAACTCGTACAGCCATATACGAGTTCTGGAGGCAGAGTAACACGTACATGCTTGTACGAGTTAGGGTGTTCGCCATGCCCGCCACGTCCGGTCGGCGCCGCCGTGCCGACGCCGAGCGCAGCATCGCGCGGATCATCTCCGCGAGCCGCGAATGCCTGAGCAGGGACCCGCACGCGAGCATCGACGACATCGCCAAGGCCGCCGGAGTCGGCCGGATGACGCTGTACGGCCACTTCCGCAACCGGGCCGAACTCGTCGAGGCCGCCCTGGCCGACGCCCTGCGCGCGGGCGAGGAGGTGCTGTCGGCGGTCGATCTGAGCGGGGACGCGCGCGACGCTCTGAGCCGGCTGCTCGAATCGAGCTGGGCCCTGGTTGCCGAGTCCACGGCGCTGCTGACGGCCGCTCAGCAGGCCCTGCCGGCCGGGCGCGTCCGCCACCTGCACGCCACCCACGCCCAACGCGTCGAGGGCCTGATCCGCCGTGGCCAGAGCCAGGGGGTCTTCCGCACCGACCTTCCCCTGGACTGGCTGGTCAGCGTCATCCAGTACGTCCTGCACGGCGCCGCGGAGGAGAGCCGCGGCGGACGCCTGGAACCGGAGGAGACCGCCGGCGTCGTCATCGCGACGATCCAGTCGATCCTGGCCGTCCCAGGGGAGCGGGAACACTGACCGCGCGGTCCGGGCGGCCGGATGCGGACAGATGGTGGAGCCGTGGGACACCGGGCTGGGACCTTGGCGTTCGGTGTTCCCTCGCAAACGGACCGTGCTCGGGTTTGGAGGTCCGCGGTGCGGCGACTGCTCGCCTCGGTCGTGATGCTCGGTCTCGTCATGACGGGCTGCGGGAACGCCGAAAAGGACTCCCTTCTCGACAAGACGACGCTGGTGGCGGGGGTGCGGCCCGACCTGCCGGGGATCGGCCTCCGGCGGCCGGACGGCACCTTCGAGGGGCTGGACGTGGACGTGTCCCGCTACCTGGCCGAGCGGATGGGAAAGGAGATCCGGTTCGCTCCCGCGCTGGCGGCGGACCGGGAGCGGCTCCTGCAGAACGGCGACGTCGACATGGTGCTGACGTTCTGGCTGGAGCCGGAATGGCAGCAGCGGCTGGCGTTCGCCGGGCCGTACCTCCTGTCGTACCAGGACATCCTCGTGCGGAGCGACGAGCGCGACGTCCGCAACGTCCGGGACCTCGAAGGACGCAGGATCTGCGCCGTCACCGGGTCGGGGGCGGCGGAGGCGGTCACCGTGGAACGGCAGGTCAAGGCGGTCCCCGTGGAGGCGAGGTCCTACGACGACTGCATGACGATGCTGGGCGACGGCCGGATCGACGCCATCACGACGAACGACACGATCCTCGCGGGCCTGAAGGCCCGGCAGGGCGCGGACTTCCGGCTGCTGAACTCGCGGTTCGGGGAACGGCGCACCGGCATCGCGATCCGCCGGGGCGACCCGGACGGCTGCGAGGCGCTCAACAAGGCGATCACCCAGATGTACCAGGACGGATCGATGTCCCGGTTCATGCACAAGTGGTTCGGGTCGTCGGGGCTCAAGATCTCGGACGTGGACGTCCCGCAGTTCGAAGGCTGCCTGTGACCACCGCGTGAGCCGGGTCAGTCGTCGTCCTCGTCGTCCTTGTCGTCCTCGCCCTTGCCCGAGTTCTGACCGGGCGGGCTTCCGTTGTTCCCGTTGTTGCCCTTGTTCCCCTTGCCGTTGCCCGAGTTCTCACCCGGCGGCGAGCCGTTGTTGTCGCCGGGGCCGCGCGGAGGCTGGTCCGGGTTCTCGCTGACCCCGTGCTCCTGCTGACCCGGCGCGTTCTGCCGGCCGCCCTTCTTGGACGTGGTCTGCGAGGAGGGCCCGGAGGAGGCGGGCGGCTTCGTCGAGGGCGGCCCGGCGGTCAGCGACGCGGACGGCGTCGACAACCGGGTCGCCGGACGGTGGTCGTGCCGGTCCCCGCCCGTCTGGTCGTCGAGCGTCGGGCTCGGCCTCGGGGAGGGACTGCGCTCGTAGCCGGGCAGGTGCCCGTTCATCGCGGCGTAGGCGGCGGCTCCCCCCGACAGGACGAGCGAGCCGCCGATCAGCACCAGGGCCTTGACCGTGAGGAAGCGGCGCAGGGCGGCCATGCGGGATCTGCGGGCGGTGTGCCGGGCCGCCCGGAAGGCGGCGACGGCGGCCTCCTCGCCCGCGAGCTCCTCGGGAAGGGCGGGCCCTGCGGCGGCCGACAGCAGCGCGTGGAGCCGGGCGTGGTCGTCTGCGCCGCCGATGAGCCGTTCGGCGGTGCGCCGGTCGAGCCCGTCGGCCTCGTGATGG
>DATCLF010000385.1:0-13670 GCA_036564055.1 Spirillospora sp. | reverse complement strand
GAGCGCCCGAGGTAGTCGCGCAGGCCGGGACGACCGTCGATGATCTCGGAGGGCACCGGCAGCGTGTACCCGGCGAAGGAGACCTGGGCGCCGCCGTCGCCGGTGTGCAGCTCGGCGGTGACGAAGTTCATCGCGGGCGAGCCGATGAAGCCGGCCACGAACAGGTTGACCGGGTTGTCGAACAGCCGCTGCGGGGTGTCGACCTGCTGCAGCCGGCCGTCGCGCAGCACGCACACCCGCGACCCGAGGGTCATGGCCTCGACCTGGTCGTGGGTGACGTACACGGTGGTGACGCGGAGCCGCTCGTGCAGCTGGCTCAGCGAGGCGCGCATGGACACGCGCAGCTTGGCGTCCAGGTTGGACAGCGGCTCGTCCATCAGGAACGCCTGCGGCTGGCGGACGATCGCGCGGCCCATCGCGACCCGCTGCCGCTGACCGCCCGACAGCGCGGCGGGCTTGCGGTTGAGGTACTGCTCGAGCCCCAGCATCCGGGCGGCCTCGCGGACCTTCTGCTTGATCTCCGCCTTCGGCGTCCCCCGCAGTTTCAGGCCGAACGCGAGGTTCTGCTCGACGGTCATGTGCGGGTACAGGGCGTAGTTCTGGAAGACCATCGCGATGTCGCGGTCCTTGGGGGCGAGGTCGTTGACGACCCGGTCACCGATGGTGATCTTGCCCGCGGTGATCTCCTCCAGCCCGGCGATCATCCGCAGCGCCGTCGACTTGCCGCAGCCCGACGGGCCGACCAGCACCATGAACTCGCCGTCCTCGATCTCCAGGTCGAGACCGTCGACGGCCTTGACTCCACCGGAGTACACCTTGTCGACCCGGTCGAGCACGATCTTGGCCATCTAATCCTCCATGGGAAACGTTTCCATCAGTAGCTGGATATCTGGGCATTCATTGCGCTTTCCGGAGTAAACATCATGGAAACGTTTTCAGGGGAGGATTCTTCGTGAGAAGATGATCGCAACGGTGCGACGGGAGGGACGGTCATGGCACGCCGGTCGGCGACGATCAAGGACGTGGCGGCCGCGGCGGGTGTCGGCATCGCCACGGTGTCGCGGGTGTTCTCCGGCACCGGCTCGGTGAGCGCCGCCACCCGCGAGCGCGTCCTGGCCGCCGCGCGCGAGCTCGACTACCGGCCGAGCGCCCTCGGCCGGGGTCTCAAGCTGAGGCGCAGCGGCGGCATCGGACTGGTCGTCCCCGACGTGACCGACCCGTTCTGCGCCGAGCTGATCGCTGGCGTGCTCGCGTGCGCGAGCACGCTCGGCGGGCACGTCATCGTGGACGCCGCGCACGGGGACCCGTCCCGCGAGGCCGAGATCGTCGAGCGGTTCGTCGAGCAGCGCGTCGACGGCGTCATCGCCCACCCAGCCGGGACCGAGGCCGACTGGCGCGGCGCCGCCCGGGTGTGCTCCAGCGTGGTGTTCGCCGGCCGGAACCTGCCGGGGCTGCCGGAGATCCCGGCCGTGCTCGCCGACGACGCCGGCGGCGTGCGGTCCCTCACCGAGTACCTCGTCGGGCTCGGGCACCGCCGCATCGGGTTCCTCGGCGCCGCCCCCGCCAGCCCGTCCCGGGTCAGGGAGGACGCGTTCCGCGCGACCCTCGCCGATCTCGGCATCCCGGTGGAGGAGGACCTCGTCGTCGCGGCCCGCCCGGCGGGCGACGCCGCCTACGCCGCGGCCGCCGGGCTGCTGCAGCGCCGCGACGACGTCACCGCCCTGCTCGCCGCCGGCCACCTGCTCGGGGAGGCCGCGGTGCTGGTGGCCCGGGAGCTGGACCTGCGGGTCCCCGCCGACGTGTCGATCGCGATGGTCGACGACGTCGCGTGGGCCGAGCTGTGCGACCCGCCGCTCACCGCGGTGGCCCGGCCCGGCCGCGACATCGGCTTCCGCGCGTGCGAGATGCTGCTGCGCGAGCCCGCCCGGCGCGGCAGGGGAGGGCCCGTCCTGGTGCCGACCGAGCTCGTGGTGCGCGGCAGCTGCGGTCCGCTGCGCGGCACCCGCCGCTAGGCCGGCCCGGCGGGCTCCGGGCGCGGGCCGCACGCGGATCCGGACCCGGCGTCACGGGAAACACGTTCGGGCACCGGCCGGGGCGCGCTAGATTTCCCGCGTGGAGGAGATCGATCGTCAGATCCTGGCGCTGCTGGCCGACGACGGGCGCATGAGCTTCACCGACCTGGCCAAGGAGACGGGCCTGTCGGTGTCGGCGGTGCACCAGCGCGTGCGGCGGCTGCAGAAGCGCGGGGTGATCGTCGGGTTCACGGCCCAGTTGGACAGCCGGCAGATCGGTCTGCCGCTGACCGCGTTCGTGTCGATCAAACCGATCGACCCGGCGGCCCCCGACGATGCCCCCGAGCGGCTCGCCCATCTCCAGGCGATCGAGGCGTGCCATTCGGTGGCGGGGGAGGAGAGCTACATCCTCAAGGTCCGGGTCGGGTCGCCGAACGAGCTGGAGGAGCTGCTGCAGCAGATCCGCGCCGCGGCCAACGTCGCGACGCGCACCACGGTCGTCCTCAGCACCCCGTGGGAGGGACGCCGCCCGCCGCTGTGAGGGCCTCGTTCACGGGTGCTGCGGGAGGCCGCTAGGGGGCGGGCCTGCGGGTGTACCCGTCGGGGGCGGTGACGATGAAGGTGGAGTTGCCGAAGCCGACCTCGTCGCCGGGGCGGACACGGGCGGGGCCGGTGAGGCGCCAGCCGTTGACGCGGGTCCCGTTCATCGAGCCGAGGTCGCTGATCATCCAGTCGTCGCCGGCGTGGTAGATCTCGGCGTGGAAGCGGGAGACCGTCAGGTCGGTGAGGATGAACTGGCAGCCGGGGGCGCGTCCCACGAGGATGCGGCTGAGCTCCTTCGGCGGCAGCATGAACCGCGGCAGCCGGGGCGCCCGCCAGGCCGCCTCGACCCGGGCGGTCGCCTGGGACACCGAGGAGACGATCTCGGTGAGCCGCCGCACCACGCGTCCGGGAGGCGGCAGGTCGTGCACGATGTCGGCGAGCTCGGCGCGGCTGCGGGCGTGCAGGACCTGGTCGACGCGGCGTTCGAACGTCTCGTTGGACATCCGGCCCTCGGCCACGCGGTCGCTGAGGACGCGTAGCACCCGGTCCCGGTCCGTGTCGGACGCTCTCACCGGGAATGAGGGCTGACCGTCCATAGCGTGAAGTATCCAGTCCCCATCGTCTGCTGTCCAGAAGAAGGACGTCGGCGGGGGACGGGCGATCGGCCTCGCCCATCCCCCACCTGTCCGACGAAGCGGCGTCCCCGAAAGTTCGCCGCGGACGCCGCCCGGGATGTGTGAGGCGCCGCCTGGGACGCGTGGGACCGCAGTGTGGGATGCGCGCTCGGGGGGGCGCAGGCGCGGGGTCACCCGTCGACGACCAGCACGTCGGCGAGCACGCCGCCCTCCTCGGTGAGCCGGGCGGGGGAGGGGCTGTCGTAGACGACGAGCAGGCGGGTGCCGGGGCCGTGCCCCTCGTCGAGCACCGCGATGCCCTCGGCGTGGTCGTCGCCGTCGCCGTGGGGCAGCTCGCCCAGAACCTCGAGGTCGGCGGAGGTGACGATCTCGGGCGCCGCGGTCGTGACGGCGCCGGGCCACCGCACGAGCCGCACCGGCCCGTCCAGGTCCATGCTCGGCCCGGTGAGGACGAGCAAGTCGTCCCCGTGCGGGCACAGGTCGCGGATGCCGAGGCCGCCGAGGTCCAGGAAGTGGGTGTGGTAGAGGGCGCCGTCGCCGCCGACGGGGAGGGGCCGCAGCCGCCGCGGATCCGCGGGGTCGGTGTCGGGGCGGATCTCGATGAGGACCGCCCAGCCCCGCAGCACCGGGCCGCGCAGACCGATGTAGATGCGGTCGCCGTGGGCCGCGATGCCCTCGATGTCGACGCCGTTGTCCTTGCCGGGGATGGACAGGAACGGCGCGAGGTGCGGGTCGTCGGCCACCAGGTCGGTGATGGAGTCCTTGTTCAGCCCGAGCACCGCCGCCGTGCGGTCCCCGTCCGCGCGGACGGCCTCGGGGAGCCCGTCGGCGCCGGTGACGAGGGGGAGCCGGGCCAGGATGAAGCGGTTGTCCTCGCGCACGACGGTGGCCAGCCGCCGGCGGGACTTGGCGGGGCGGTGCCCCGGTTTGATCTTCTTGCGTTTGAGGCTGTGCGAGCCGATGGCCCACAGCCAGCCGTCGGCGCACGCCAGCCCCTCGATGTCGGCCTCCTCGTCGGGGTCGGCGGCGGGGAGCGGGACGAGGTCGGCCAGCCGCACGGTCTTCTGGTCGGCGTAACCGGTGACGCGTCCGTCCTCGTCCCGGACGGCGGTCAACCGTTCCACGGTGGCAGTCTCGTCGCCCGCGACCCACAGGCAGCGGCCGTCCTGGCGCACGGCGGACAGGTTGGTGTGCGTCTCGGCCTTGCGGCTCTCCTCTACGAAGCGCAGTTCGACTCGGCGTTCGACGTCCATTCGGCGATGCTCCCACAAAGGCTGAGGTCGGCGTGGTCGTTCGGGGGCTTCGGGGCGGTCAGGTGTCCCACACCACATCGAGGCGCGGGGGCCTGCGGAACACCAGGCCGCGCGGCCGTGCCGGACGGGACGGATCGAGCCGCAGACCGGGAAGCCGGTCCAGCAGCGCGCCGACGGCCGTCACGGCCTCGAGCCGGGCGAGGTGGGACCCGAAGCAGTAATGGGGGCCGCGTGCGAACGCCAGGTGGTCGGCGGCGTTGGGTCGCCGCACGTCGTAGCGGTCCGGGTCCGGGAAGACGGCCGGGTCCCGGCCGGCCCCGGCGATCGACACGCGGACGAGGTCGCCCGCCCGCACGGGCGCGCCGGCGAGCTCGGTGTCGCGGGCGGCGTAGCGGTCCACGACCGAGGCGGACGGCTCCAGCCGCAGCGACTCCTCGATCGCGGCGGGCAGCAGGTCCCGGTCGTCCAGGACGAGCCGGAGCTGGTCGGGATGGCCGAGCAGGTGCAGGACCGCGTTGGCGATCATTCCCTCGGTGGTGTCGATGCCGCCGAACATCAGCACCGCCGCGTCCGCGACGACCTCGGCGGCCGACAGCCCGTCCCCGGCGGCGCCGGCCAGCGGCGACCCGGGGCGGGAGGCGGCGACGGCGTCCTCGACGGCGGCGGCGAGCAGGCGGCGGGACCGCTCCGCCTCCGCCGGGGGATCGCCGCCGGCGGTGAGGGCGGAGACCGCCTCGACGAACGTCCCGTACCAGGACCGGACGGCGGCCGCGTCGACCCCGTCGAGCCCGAGCGCCTCGGCGACGACGGCGACCGCCAGCGGGCCGGCCAGCTCGCCGCGCAGCTCGGCCCGGCCCGCCGGCGCCAGGGCGTCGACGAGCCGGGCGGTCTCGGCCTCGACGAACGCGGTGAACCGTTCGCGGGTCGCGGCGGGGCGGAAGGACCGGGCGAACGGGCCGCGGTGGCGGGCGTGGGCGGGGCCGTCCAGCGACAGCATGCTCGGCCCGAGGACCCGTGCGGTGGAAAAGCGCGGGTCGTCCACGGTGAACGCGGACGCGTCGCGCATCACCCGCAGCGCCGCGTCCCGGGAGGTCACCAGCCAGCCGCCCAGAGCCGGGACCCACGAGACGGGTTCACGCTCGCGGAGCCGCGCCAGGAGCGGGTGCGGATCGTCCTCCAGGGCGGCGGCCGTGACGGTCGCGCCCACCGGGAACCGGGAGGCGAGATCACGGGTCACTCACCCGAGGATAATCCCCGACGCAATTGATCTACAACGTAAAGGCGCCGGGCGATTCGCAGACCGGACCACGCGCTCCGCTCAGGCGGCCTTCACCTGGTCCCGCCACCACGCACGACCCCGCTCCGGCAGCGTGTAGATCGGGTCGTAGTACTCGTAACGCCGGGTGAGCGCGTCGGGGTCGGACATCTCCAACGCGGTGCGGTAGTTCTTCGTCCAGTAGGAGATCCCGCGCTCGCGGTCGTAGTCGGCGAGCTGGTGCACCCAGCGCTTGCCGACGTAGGGGACGTCGCACACGATCCGCGGCGTGGCGAAGCCGGGGAGGTAGCCCATGATCGCGTGCTGCAGCTCCTGCGCCTCCCAGACCGCGAGCCGCCAGTGCTCGCTGTAGGGGATCATGTCGCACATGTACAGGTAGTAGGGGACGATCTCGGCCTCGTCGAGCAGCGCGAACGACAGGTCGAGCAGCGCGTCCGGGGTGTCGTTGACGCCCCGCAGGAGCACGCCCTGGTTGCGGACGTCGCGGATGCCGGTGTCGAGCATGGCGCGTGCGGCCCTGGCCACCAGCGGCGTCACCGACTGGGCGGCGTTGACGTGGGTGTGGATCGCGATCTGCACGCCGCGCTCGCGGGCCTTGGCGGCCAGGCGTTCCATGCCGGCGCGGACGTCGTCCTGCAGCCAGTGCTGCGGCAGGCCCATCAGGGCCTTGCTGGCCAGGCGGATGTCGCGGATGTTCTCGATGTCCAGCAGTGCGTCGACGAACGCCTCCAACCGCGGCCACGGCATGTTGGCGACGTCGCCGCCGGAGACCACCACGTCGCGCACCCCCGGGCTGCGCCGCAGGTACTCCAGCATGGCGCCGAGCCTGTCCTGCGGCTTGATCGTGAACTTGTGCTTGGCGACGTTCGGGGTGGAGTTGCCGACCAGGTCCATGCGGGTGCAGTGCCCGCAGTACTGCGGGCAGGTCGGCAGGATCTCGGCGAGCACCTTGGTGGGGTAGCGGTGGGTGAGGCCCTCGACCGCCCACATCTCGGCCTCGTGCAGCGAGTCGCGGCTGGCGTAGGGGTGCGAGGGCCAGTCGGTGCGCCGGTCGCTGAACACGGGGAGCATGTAGCGCCGCACCGGGTCGGCGTAGAAGGCGTCGGTGGACGAGGCGTCCATCGTGTTCAGCATCTGCGGCGGCAGCAGCATCGACATCGTCGCGCGCTCGGCCTGGTCGCGTTCGAGGTCGGCGTAGAAGGAGTCCTCGAGCAGATCGCCCATCACCGCGCGGAGCTGGCGGATGTTCTTCACGCAGTTGGCGCGCTGCCACTGCGCCGACTCCCACTCCTCTCGCGTGACGTCGCGCCATCCGGGAAGACGTCTCCAGTCCGGTTCCTCCAGGGGCCGGCGCCGGTAGGCGTACGGCTGGCGCACCGTTTCGCCCTCCAGGTCCGGGTGCAGGGCAGTGGTCATCGTCGACCGCCTCCTCACCTCACGGTGATCGCATAAAACTCTTGTGCGACGCCGAGATTACGGGAAGACTTTCGATGAAACTAGATATACCCGGTACATCTTGCGTGAAGGATCGGGTCGAGGGGAAGGTGGGACGTTGATCGGCGACGGCGGTACGGGAACGGCGGTGGGACTGCACCGGGTCCTGGAACCCGCGGGCGTGCTCCCGCAGGCCGCGTGGCGGCTGGACACCGACCCGCGCATCCGCGACGACGAGGTCAGGATCGGCGTCGAGCGGCTCAACCTGGACGCCGCCTCCTACCGGCAGCTGCACACCGCGCACGACGGCGACCCCGACGCGATCCGGGCCGAGGTGCTGCGGATCATCGGTGAGCGCGGCAAGATGCACAACCCCGTGACCGGGTCGGGCGGCATGCTCGTCGGCGTCGTCGAGGAGGCCGGCCCGGCGTCCCCGCTGGGGCTCAAGCCCGGCGACCGCGTCGCGACGCTCGTCTCCCTGACGCTGACGCCGCTGGCCGTCACCGACGGCCTGGCCGACTGGGACGGCCTGTCCGAGCAGGTGCCCGCACGGGGGCACGCGATCCTGTTCGCCCGGTCGATCGCCGCGGTGCTGCCGGACGACCTGCCCGTCCCCCTGGCCCTCGCCGTCATGGACGTGTGCGGCGCGCCCGCCCTCACCCGCCGCGTCGTCGCCTCCCGGACCGCCGCGGGGGGCGACGCCCCGTCCGTGCTGGTCCTCGGCGCCGCCGGCAAGAGCGGCTCGCTGTCGCTGGCCGCCGCGCGCCGCGCCGGGGCGTCCCGCCTGATCGGGCTGGTGCCGACCGCGCAGGAGGAGGAACGGCTGGCGGCCTCGGGCCTCGCCGATGTCGTCGTGCGCGCCGACGCCCGCGACCCGGTCGCCGTCGCCGCCGCGGTCGAGGCCGCCCACGGCGGGCCCGCCGACGTCACCGTCGTCTGCGTGGACGTGCCGGGCTGCGAACACGGCGCGATCCTGGCGACCGCGCCGGGCGGCACCGTCGTGTTCTTCTCGATGGCCACCTCGTTCCCGGCCGCCGCGCTCGGCGCCGAGGGACTGGCCGCCGACGTCACGATGCTCATCGGGAACGGGTACGTTCCCGGGCACGCCGAGATCGCGCTCGACCTGGTGCGCTCCGAACCCGCCGTTCGCGCGCTGTTCACCGCCCGGACGGCGGACGATTCGGCACAATGACCCGGGAAAGCCCCCGGCGGGGTCGGCCCGACCAGATGAGGAGACGACGAGCATGGCCAACATCACCGAGGAGCTGCGCGGACGGGACCCGAAGGAACGTCAGGCGCAGATCGTCGACGTCCTGGTCGACGCGTTCTCGGATCTGATGGAGCGCAGCCCCGCCGAATTCCGCCGCCGCTTCCGCAAGATGGCCTCCGACCCGTTCGCGTTCTACCGCGGCTCGGCGTGCCTGTTCTACGCCGACATCGTCCACGACGACGATCCGTGGGCGGACGAGCGCACGTCCCGCGTGTGGATCCAGGGAGACCTGCACGCCCAGAACTTCGGCACCTACATGAACGACGACGGCGTGTTCGTCTTCGACGTCAACGACTACGACGAGGCCTACGTCGGCCACTTCACCTGGGACGTCAAGCGCTTCGTCGCGAGCCTCGCGCTGCTGGCCTGGCAGAAGGCGATCTCCGACGCCGACATCCGGCGGCTCATCGAGACCTACGTGCGCGCCTACGTCGACCAGGTCCGGCGGTTCGCCGCCCACGAGGGCGACGAGACGTTCGCCCTGACGCTCGACACCACCGACGGGTACGTGCGGGACGTGCTCGTCGCGGCGATGGGCGGGACCCGCATCGGGCTGCTGGAGGAGATGACCGTGGTGAACGGCGCCGAGCGGCGGTTCCGCGACCGCCCCGGCGTGCGCCGCCTCGACGACGACGAGCGCGCCAAGGTCGAGGCCGCCTACGCGGCGTACCTGACCACGATCCCGGCCAACAAGCGGTTCGGCAGCCTGACCTACCAGGTCAAGGACATCGTCGGCGCGTCCGGCTTCGGGATCGGGTCGGCGGGGCTGTCGGCCTACAACATCCTGGTGGAGGGCGCGACCCAGGCGCTGGAGAACGACGTCGTCCTGTCGATGAAGCAGGGCAACGTCGCCGCGCCCAGCCGCATCGTCGACGACCCCCGCATCCGCGAGTACTTCCTGCACCATGGGCACCGCACCGCCGTGTCGCGCCGCGCGCTGCAGGCCAACGCGGACCCGTGGCTCGGCTACACCGAGATCGACGGTGTCGGCTACGTCGTCCAGGAGCTGTCCCCCTACGAGGAGGACCTGGACTGGAGCGGCCTCACCGAGCCGGAGGACATGCTGTCGGTGCTGGACGACCTCGGCCGCGCGACAGCCAAGGTGCACTGCGTCTCCGACAGCGACTCCGACCACACGCTCGTCGACTTCCAGGTCGAGGACGCCATCAGCGCGGTGATCGGTGAGGACGAGTCCGCGTTCGTCGAGGCGATGGTCGCGTTCGGCACCGGCTACGCCGAGATCGTCCGTACCGACCACACGTACTTCGTCGACGCCTTCCGGAACCACCAGATCCCCGGTCTGTAGTGAATCGTTCCGCCCGGCGGGCGGGGCTCCGCGGGCGGGGAGCCGGTCCCGGGCCCGGCGGGTTCAGGCGGGACGCATCAGCAGCAGGGTGACGTCGTCCTGGCCCTGCTGGTCTTCGAGCAGGGCCAGGACGCCGTCGGCGGCGTCCTCCAGCCCGCACGGCCGTGAGGCGGCGAGCGCGGACGCCAGACGCGTGATGCCCTCGCCCAGGCCGCGTTTGCGGCTCTCCACGAGGCCGTCGGTGTCAGGGCGAGCACGGCGCCCGGCGGGATCTCCGCCGAAACCTGCGCGCAGCGGGGCGGATGGGCCTCGTCCGACACGCCGAACGGCGGCCCCGCGGGGACGCCGAGCTGCTGCACGGTCCCGTCGCGCAGCGCCGGCAGCGGTGGCGGGTGACCGGCGCCGGCCACCTCGCAGCGCCGGGTCGCCGGGTCGTACACCAGGCACAGGCAGGTGGCGAACTGCGCGGCGTCCAGGCCCTGCGCGATCCGGTCGAGGCGTTCCAGGAGCTCGCCGGGCGGGAACTCGCGGCCCGCCAGGGTGTGCGCGGCGACCCGCAGCTGCCCCATCGCCGCGGCGGCGGTCACGCCGTGGCCGACCGAGTCGCCGATCACCACGGCGATCCGGTCGCCGGGCAGGGGCACCACGTCGTACCAGTCGCCCGCCGACGCCGCTGCCGGCCGGCAGGTAGCGGTGGGCGATCTCCAGGCCGGCCGGGGCGGGCGGGCGCGGCTCAGCGGGCGAACGCGATGGCGGTGCCCGCGCTGATGACGACCGCGACGACGACGAGGACCAGCGAGCCGCTCAGCGGGTTGCGGCGTTCCGGCGGTTGTTTCGCCGCGCGCTTGATCGTGTGCGCCGCCTTGCTCGGCTTGGGTTCGGGCTCGTCCGGCGGTGCGTCCGGAGGCGGTGCCGCCGCCGGACGCGGCGGCGGGGCGGGCGGCAGCGTTGCGGGGGGCGCCGGTGGCGCGGCCTGCGGCGGCTCGGGCGGGACGCTCGTCTCCTGCGGCGGCGCGGGCGCGGGCGGCGGTTCGGGCTCGGGCGCCGGCGGCGGTGGTTGCGGCGGGGGAGGCGGGTCCGGCGCGCAGCCGCCGCCGGCGGGCCCGGAGCCCACCCCGATCTCCACCTCGATGCACACGCTGATCAGGGGAGAGGGCGTCGGCTCGGGGGCGGCGAGGGCCGCGGACGGGAAGGCGATCGCACCGGCGAGCGCGGCGGACACGGCGACGGCGGGCGGGATGACGGCGGGCCGGATGACGCTGCGGCGCATGCTCAGCCGCCTCCCGCGATGCGCCGCAGTTCGGCCTGGGTCTCGGTGAACGCCTCGGGGCCGACGGCCATGGCGCCGTCGAAGACGTGCGCGATGTCGAGGGTCAGGTAGGTCCCGGCGGCGAGCAGCGCGGCCATCAGCGACAGCGGCACCAGCGTCATGCCGCGCGGCCGGGCGCCCGCCATGAACGGCAGCAGGATGACCGCGGCGCCGGTGAGGACGGTGACCGCGTACAGCCCGGCGGGCGGGATGATCCGGGCGTCCATGGCGCGCTGGCGGCGGGCCGCGGCGATCTCGCCGAGGTGGGTGAGCAGGGCTTCACGGGCCTCCTTGAGCTCTTCGGTGTCGGCCTCGACCGCGATGACGCGGCGGCGCAGGTCGTCGAGCCGTCTCCAGCCGCGGGGGTCGAGGCGTCCGTCCTTCATGACCGTCCATTCGGAACGGCGGACGAAGTCGGCGTACTCGCGCAGCCCGCGCTGGACATCCCGGGCGTCGGGCGCGGGCGGCCGCGCGGCGGCCCAGGACGCCTCGCTGATCGCCTGGCTTTCGGCGTAGGTGTTGGAGCGCGCGGCGTCCGCCGAGGTCCAGGGCACGACGATGGCGATGGCGAACGCCAGCAGGAACAGCGCCGACAGCATCGCGCCGGAGCGGGAGGTGGTGGGGCCGTCGGGGTCGGGGTCGTCGATGGTGCCGCGGACCCGGCGCGGCAGCCGGCTGGCCGCGATGACCACGGCGACCGCGCAGGCCGCGGCGGCGGAGTAAACGATCATGTCACTCCCGGCAGGTGCTGATCATCACCGACGGTGATTGTAGGTTTACCGATGGTGTCCGCCGGTGAGTTTCGCTTGAGTGTCACGTGGGGGTGAGGTGACCGCCCGGCCAGGCAAGATGAGTGTGTGCGCGGAGAGAGTTCCGTGGTGAAGTGCAGTCAGATCTTGTGAAATACGGTGTCTATGCCGGAAGATCTCCCGTAGACAACCCGGTATGACGGACGATTGATAGGTTCCGCCCGTGAGGGGACGGTCACATGAGGGGAGACGGCGATGGCGCCGCAGGGAAAGCTTGACCTCGACCCGGAGGTGGTCCGCCGCGCGCGGCGGCTGGCCGCGCGAGCCGCCGAGCCCATCATCGAGATGGCCCGTTCGCACACCACGGTCTCGGTCGAGCGGGCTCTGCTGCGGCTCGCCGGCCACAGCGGCGCCGACGACGAGGGACGTCCCTGGGTCAACCACCTCGCCGACGCCGTCCGCGACCAGGTCGGCCTGGAGCACGGGGTGGCCCTGCCCGTGTGGGACGCCCTGCTGAACGGCCCCCACCGCTCGCTCGACGACCTGGCCCGGGCCGCCGCGCAGGGCCGGGTGTCGTTCCGGCTGCCGTCGGGCACCGACGCCGCGCACGCCCGCAAGGCCGCCGAGGAGGCCGCCCGCGCCGGGATCGCCCGGATCGACCGGCGCCGCGCCGAACGCGAGGCGCTCATGCGCAGGCTGCCGCCGCCCGACGCCGGGGACCCGCCCAAGCCGCTGATCTACCTGATCGTGGCGACCGGCGACATCTACGAGGACATCCCCCAGGCACAGGCCGCCGCCCGCGAGGGCGCCGACGTCGTCGCGGTGATCCGCTCCACCGGCCAGTCGCTGCTGGACTTCGTCCCCGAGGGCGCCACCCGCGAGGGCTACGCCGGCACGTACGCGACCCAGGAGAACTTCCGGCTCATGCGGTCCGCGCTGGACGACGTCTCCCGCGAGCTGGGCCGCTACGTCCGGCTGACGAACTACGCCTCCGGGCTGTGCATGCCGGAGATCGCGACGCTCGCCGGGCTCGAGCGCCTGGACATGATGCTGAACGACTGCATGTACGGGATCATCTTCCGGGACATCAACCCGCGCCGCACGTTCATCGACCAACGCTTCTCCCGGCAGATCCACGCCCGCGCCGGCATCGTCATCAACACCGGCGAGGACAACTACCTCACCACCGCCGACGCGGTCGACGCCGCGCACACCGTCACCGTCAGCCAGCTCCTCAACGAACGGTTCGCGCACGAGGCCGGCCTCGCCGACCACCAGATCGGGCTCGGCCACGCCTTCGAGATCAACCCGTCGATCCCCGACTCGTTCCGGCTGGAGCTCGCCCACGCCCAGCTCGCCCGGGAGCTGTTCCCCGACGCGCCGCTGAAGTACATGCCGCCGACCAAGCACATGACCGGCAACATCTTCGCCGGCTACCTGCTGGACGCCTTCTTCAACCTCGCCGGTGTGATGACCGGGCAGTCGATCATCCTGATCGGGATGATGACCGAGGGCATCCACACGCCCTGGCTGTCGGACCGCGACCTCGCGCTGGAGAACGTCCGGTACGTCCGCGACGCGTGCGGCAACCTCGCCGAGGACTTCATGCCCCGCCCCGGCGGCATGATCGTCGAGCGGGCCAGGCGGGTGCTGTCGGAGTCGGTGGAGCTGCTGGAGCGCATCGCCGACGACGGCCTGCTCACCGCCATCGCCGACGGCACCTTCGGCGTCACCCGCCGCCCGCCCGACGGCGGCAAGGGGCTCGACGGCGTCATCCCGCGCGCCGACGGCTACGTCAATCCCGCGATCGAGATCCTCGACACCGAGGACCCGCACGCCGCCGCTCACGCGGCCGAGCAGGAGGTGCACGCATGACCGTGAAC
>DATCLF010000384.1:0-2926 GCA_036564055.1 Spirillospora sp. | reverse complement strand
GTGCTGGTCGACTGGTGCTACGCGACCTTCGGCGGTGAGGCGGTGCCGGCCCTGGTGCCCACCTACGCCGACTGGTACCCGCAGGAGGTCCACCGGCGACGCGAGGCCGGCCCTGAGACCGACATCTTCATGGCCACCCGGTGCATGACCTGTCTGCTCAACGCGGACGCCCCCGCCGCGCTGCGCTCGTTCGCCGCCGGGTGCACGCTGCCGGGTCGCCGCCAACGCCCCGACGACGCCTGGCGGCTGCTGGGCGAGCTCGACGAGGTGCTCGCCCGGCTGTACGGCCCGCGGCGGTTCCGGCCGCTGCGCTGGCCGCGCCAGGAAGACCAGTGAAGGAGGAGTCATGGGAAGTGGAGTCTGGTCCACCGACGTGTACGAGGCGGCCGAGCGGTACCGGCGGGCGGCCGGCGTGAGCGCCTTCGCCTACAGCGACGGCGGCGCCCGCCGGGTGCACCCGACGCTGGACCCGTACGGCGTGACGGTGCGGGAGAGCCGGGACTCCGCGGAGCACCCGCGCTCGCTGGCGATCGCGGTCCTGTTCGACGTGACCGGCTCGATGGGCACGGTGCCCCGGACGCTGCAGACGCGGCTGCCCGACCTGATGGGCCTGCTGCTGCGCAAGGGCTACGTCGCGCATCCGCAGATCCTGTTCGGCGCGGTCGGCGACGCCACCTGCGACCGGGCGCCGCTGCAGATCGGCCAGTTCGAGGCCGACAACCGGATGGACGACGACCTCGAAAGGATCCTCCTGGAGGGCGGGGGCGGCGGCCAGAAGCGCGAGTCGTACGAGCTGGCCATGTACTTCATGGCCCGGCACACCTCGATCGACTGCTTCGAGAAGCGCGGCCGGCGCGGCTACCTGTTCATGATCGGAGACGAGCTCGCCTACCCGAAGGTCAAGCGGGGCGAGGTCGCCGAGATCATCGGGGACGACCTCGACCGGGACATCCCCGTCGCCGACATCCTCCGCGAGCTGCAGCGCACGTACGAGGTGTACTTCATCATCCCCGAGGGCGGCTACCACTCCGCGGACCCCGAGCTGCGGGACTTCTGGCGGAAGCTGCTCGGCCAGAACGTCCTCTTCCTCGACGATCCCGACGCGGTCTGCGAGACGATCGCGCTGACCATCGGGCTCGCCGAGGACGCCATCGACCTCGACGAGGGCCTGGAGCACCTGGCGGAGACGGGCTCGGACGCCGGCGCGTCGGTGTCGCGGGCGCTCGCGCCGCTGCACGCGTCCCGCGCGGCGGTCGCCGGGTCGTCCACACCGCCGGGCCTGGACGCCGGACCGTCCGCGACGACCCGTCTCTGAGCCATGGAGCACGTGATCGTCGTCGACCTCGGCTTCGGGGACGCGGGCAAGGGAACGGTCGTCGACCACCTGTGCGCCGCCGCGGCGCGCACCGCGTCACCGGTCACGGCCGTCGTGCGGTTCAACGGGGGCGCGCAGGCCGCGCACAACGTCGTCGCCGAGGACGGGCGGCACCACACGTTCGCCCAGTTCGGGTCGGGGACGTTCACGCCCGGCGTGCGCACGCACCTGTCGCGGTTCATGCTCGTCGACCCTCTCGCCCTCGCCGCCGAGGCCGACCACCTGCGGGCCGTGGGCGTGCCCGACGCGCTGGACCGGCTGACCGTCGACGAGGACGCGTTGCTCACCACGCCGTACCACCGGGCCGCGAACCGTGCGCGGGAGTCGGCGCGCGGCGCGGCCCGGCACGGCTCGTGCGGCATGGGCATCGGCGAGACGATGGCCTACTCCCTCGAGCACGACGACGCGCCCCGGGTGGGGGACTGCCGCTCGCCCGCGCGGCTCCTGCGCCGGCTGACGGCCGTGCGCGACTGGTACCGCGCGGCGTTCCCCGACGGGGAGGACGTCCCCGACCCCGGGGCGTGCGCCGCCGCGTACACCGCGTTCGCCGAGCGGGTCGCGATCGTGGACGGCGCCCACCTGGAGAGCCTCCTGCGGGCCGGGCCCGTCGTGTTCGAGGGCGCCCAGGGCGTCCTGCTGGACGAATGGCACGGTTTCCACCCGTACACGACCTGGTCGACGACCACGTTCGCCAACGCGGAGACGCTGCTGGCCGAGGCGGGCCGGACCGCGTTCCGGCTCGGGGTGGTGCGCGCGTACGCGACCCGCCACGGTCCCGGACCGTTCGTCACCGAGGACCCGGCCCTCACGGCGGACCTGCCCGACCCGCACAACGGCCACGGCCCCTGGCAGGGCGCGTTCCGCGTCGGGCACCTCGACGCCGTCGCCCTCCGCTACGCGCTCGACGCCGCGGGCGGCGCCGACGGCCTGGCGGTCACGCATCTGGACGTCGCGGGGGCACGCCCGGACCTGCGCGTCTGCCTCGCCTACGAGATGAGCGGCACAGGGAGGGACGGCACGCGGGTGGAGCGCCTCGAGCCCGGGCCGCCCGACCTCGACCGCCAGGCCGCGCTCGCCCGCCGGCTGTTCACCGCCCGGCCGGTGTACGCGCCGCTCGGCCACGCCGTGGAGACCATCGAGACTCTCCTGCGGACCCCGGTCGTGCTGCGCTCCTACGGGCCCACCTCGGCGGACAAGCGACCGGGCCGCCCCGGGACGCCGCTCGACCGCCTGTCCGGCGGGTCAGGAACGCGGGTTCGCGTCGGCGTCCATCCGCGCCCAGTCCGCATCCCACATCTCGTCGCGGATGCGGTCGCAGCGCCGGCGGACGAGAACGTAGGCGAGCAGGATCGGCAGTGAGCAGCCGAGCGCCGCGGCGGCGCCCGCGTAGGCGGCGTCGGTCACGGTGCGGCTGTGCGGCCGGGGCCGGACCGTCGGGTCGCCGTCCCGGTCCACCCAGATCTTGCGCTGGGAACCGACCGTCGCGTTCTTCCAGCCCGGCAGGGTCCCGACGCGGGGTTCACCGTTCGGAGCGTTCCACGTGGCCTGGAC
>DATCLF010000383.1:0-8612 GCA_036564055.1 Spirillospora sp. | reverse complement strand
CACCTGGGAACTGTTCAGCCAGAGCCCGTCATTGTTGAGCGTGAATTCGCTCCAGTCGAGGATGACGTTGTGGTTGGGGTCGCTCGGATTCCACGGCGCCGGCTGCACGAGCCCGTCCGGGGTGAGGAAGAAACTGATCTTCTCACCGAACGAGAAGTACACCCGCCCGGACATTCCGCGGGGAATGCGGATCGTCTTCGAGGCGCCGTTCGCGGGGCCGCCGATCGAGACGTCCGGAGCCGGGGTCGGCGGAATGGAACCCGCGGGCCACGGAGTGAACGCCCCGGATTCGTTGACATATCCGAGACGCCCGGTCTCGAGGTTCGTGCCCACCACGTAGATGTGGACCTGTTCCCCGCGACCGGAATTGTTGGTGATCTCGACCGGCAGCACATCGGGCACCGCCGCCTGAAGTGCCGCCGCCCGAACCGAGGAGACCGGGGAGTGCGAGGAGAACAGGAGAACGCACGCCATGATGGCGGCGAGACCCCCGAGCCCGCCGAGGATCTTCCACGGTCTCGGGATTCTCTTCACCGTCGAGACCATGGGTCACCTCCCCGCCGGGGCGCCGCTCTCGTACACCGCGACGTAGTCGACGAGCATCGGGCGGCCCGACACCGTCGACTCCGTCGGGGTGGGGTGGCCGGCGACCCCGTCGGGGAAGCCGCCGCCCATCGCGACGTTGAGCAGCAGGAAGTAGCCGCCGTGCCCGGTCATGTTGTTCCAGGCCTCGGCGCCGACCTGGTTCTCGGTGACGGTGTGGTACAGCTGGTCGTCGACGTACCAGCGCAGCTCGTTCGGGGACTTGCCGCGGTCCCACTCGAACCGGTACGTGTGCATCCCGGCCTGGCAGGGCGACCCGGGGCACTCGCGGCTCGCCCCGATGCCGTTGCTCTCGTCGCAGGGGCCGCCGGGCGCCGTCCCGCAGTGCAGGACGCCCCAGACGGAATTGATCCCGTTGACGTTCTCCATGATGTCGAACTCGCCGATGGACGGCCAGTTCTGGTAATTGCCCCGGTAAGGAGAACCGAGCGCCCAGAACGCGGGCCAGTAACCGAGTGCCTCGGCACCGGAGACGTTCGGCATCTGGATACGGCCTTCGATTCGCAGGATGCGTCCTTCGCCGGGCTTGAAGTCCGTCCTGCGGGTTTCGATCCGCGACGACGTCCATTCCCCGGACGCGGTCTTGATCGGAGTGATCCGCAGATTCCCGGAACCGTCGAGGCTCACGTTCGCGGGATCATCGGTGTACCGCTGGATTTCTCCGGTGCCCCAGTTGGGCGGGCCGCCGGGATATCCGTGACCGGTGTCGATGATCCAGTTGTCCGCGGACGGGAGCGAACCGGCGGCGCCGTTGAAGTCGTCGCTCCAGACCAGGCTCCAGCCCGCCGGAGGAGGCGGGGGAGAGGCCGCGGTCGTGGTGAACAGCGCGCCCGCCGCGAACAGGGCGGTGCACGCCGCGGTCACGATCCTGCGCTGACGAGATCTCCGGGAGGAGCGGGAATGAAGCCGTCGGGGTGAGTACGGCATGATGAACCTTCCACAGGAGTGAGCGGGGATGGGTTCGGCACCTGCGGAGACTGATCATCTCTGACCATTCCCGGGAAGTTTAACCACGAATCGCCTCATCCGCCAAAAGCCGTGAGGAATCTGTCGCGAAACGCGGCCATCGACCAGACCGGACCGTTCGATGCGGGCCTGAGCCCGTCCCGCCAGCCCCAGCCGGAGATCCTGTTCAGGACCGCCTCGTCCTTGGCGACGATCGTGATCGGCACGTCCCGGCTCGCGCCCTTGCCGGCGAGCACCGGCGAGGGCTGGTGGTCGCCGAGGAAGACGAGCACGGTGTCCTCGCCGCCGTAGGTCTCCACGTAGGAGATGAGCGTGCTGAGCGTGTACTCGATCGACTTGCGGTACTCGCCCCGGATCCGGCCGGGCGGAGGCCACGGCGCGTCGTCGCCCTTGCCCATGCCCCGGAAGATCGAGCCGTCGCCGACCTGATCCCACGGGACCAGGCGCGGGATCGCCGCCCAGGGCGCGTGGCTGGACACCAGGGCCGTCTCCGCCATCACCGGGGCGCGGTCGTCGCGTGCGAGCTCGTTGCGCTGCAGCACCGACAGCGTGTACTGGTCGGGCATGGTGGCGAACGCGAAACGCGGCCCCCGGTACCCGAGGTTGCGGTTGTCGTACAGCTTGTCGTAGCCGTAGAAGGCGCCCTCCGGCCAGGCGCGGGTGATGGCCGGCATGAGCCCGACCGTCCGCGACCCCGCGCGGCGGAACGCGTGGGTGAGGGTGAAGCGGTCGCTGTTGACGAGGGCGCGGTAGCGGTGTTCGTTGTCGACCCACAGGCCCGACAGCAGCGTCGCGTGCGCCAGCCAGCTCCCTCCGCCCGCGGTGGGGGAGGTGAGCCAGCCGCTGCGCGCGGAGAACCCGGCCTCGTCCAGGCGCCGCGTGCCGGAGTCCAGGAGGGCGCCGACCTGCGCGGCGTATTCGGGATGCTCCAGCGCGGACCTTCCGTAGCTCTCGACGAAGGCGAAGATGACGTCCTTGCCGCGCAGCCCGGTCAGCAGCTTGTCGGCGGGCGTGGTCCGGAAGGCGTCGACGGCGGCGGCCTCGGCGAACTCCTCCGCGTCGTTCAGGCTCTCCCGTACCTGCACTGTGTGGTCGTAGGCGAGGACGGCGGTGCTCCGGGAGGCGACCGGCAGCCCGTCGACGACCTTGACGCCGAGTGCGGCGCACAGGACCCACACGACACCGAGTACGGCGACGGCGCGCCATGCCGCCCCCCGGTGGCGGTCGGCCACGCCGCTCAGCCGCACGGCCGACAGCGCCATGACCGCGGCGACGGCGACGGCCAGCGCGACCACGAGGATCACCACGCCGGCCGCCGCGGCCCACCCGTTCGACTTCTGGACGAACTCGAGCCCGGGACCCAGCAGCGGCCAGTCGAGCACGAGGTCGAACGGCCGGAGCAGCACCGCCTCGAAGCCGATGTCCAGGATCTTCAGGATGAGCAGGACCCCGAGGACCGCTCCCGCCGCCGCGGCCACGCGGCGCCGCGCCCGCGCCGGAACGGCGAGGACGACGGCGAGGCCCGCGATCCCCTCGATCGGGATCCGCGTGAACGCCCCGGGGGTCAGGCCGCTGAACTCGGCCGGTGCGACCAGCGCCGCCAGCACGGCGAGGAAGGCCGCGACGGTGACCGCGCGTCCGGCGACCCGGCGGCGTCGCGTCCCGGTCTTCCGAGCCCGCTCCCGAGCCGTCTCGGAACCGGTGCGCGCACCGGTCTCCCCGCCGGCCGCGTCGTCGGGGGCCCGGTCGTCGCGGGACATGTCGTGTTCCGTCGCTTCGTCGTTCGTCCGCTCAACGCGGCTGTCGGTGGTCAGCACGTCCTCCCCTGGTCCGGTTCCCGCCGCGGACGCGGCACCCCGGGACACGTTGAGCGGGCGGACCGCGGTTCAAACGCTGTCACCATTTCCCGGTCTCCGCCATCACCCGGGGACGCGGGCGGCGCGGGCGGAACCCGAGGTGATGGCGGACGAGGGCGGACGGAAGGCGAGGCCGGAAAACTCGTCCGCCGCAGAGCTGAAAAGGGTCTCCCGGGGCATGTCGAGAACGTCGGTGCCGCCGCGACCGACGGGTGGAGCGGCACCCGGCGGGCGCCCGGACGGGAGGACGAGACATGAGCAAGGTGACCTGCGATCTGACGATCTCCGTCGACGGATACGTCGCCGGACCTGACCAGCGGCCCGACCAGCCGCTCGGCGCGAACGGCGAGCGGCTGCACCGGTGGATGTTCGAGGAGGCCGACCGCCACGCCGAGTCCCTGGAGAAGATCACGGCGGCGGGGGCGTTCGTCATGGGGCGGAACATGTTCGCCTCCGGCCGCGGCGACTGGGACCCGAACTGGACCGGCTGGTGGGGCGACGAGCCGCCCTACCACGCCCCGGTGTTCGTCCTGACCCACTACCCACGCGAGACGATCACGATGAGGGGCGGGACGACGTTCTCCTTCGTCACCGACGGCATCGAGTCCGCCCTGGCGCGGGCGCGAAGGGCCGCGGACGGGCGGGACGTGGCGATCTGCGGAGGCGCGCAGACCGTGAACCAGTACCTGGCGGCCGGGCACATCGACGAGCTGCGGCTGCACATCGCGCCGATGGTGCTCGGCGCGGGGGAGCGGCTGTTCACCGGCGTCGGCGACATCGGCCTCGAACCGGTCGCCGTGTCGGGCACCTCCCTGGTGACCCACGTGACCTACCGGATCCCGGACCCGCCGCATCCGGTCAACCGCCCGGGGTGAGGACCATGCGGTAGCGCGCCTGACCGGACAGCATGCGGCCGAACGCCTCCTGGACCTCCTCCAGGGGACGGGTCTCCACCACCGGCCGGACGCCGGTCAGGGCGGCGAAGCGCAGGGTGTCCTCGACGTCGCTCGCGGTGCCGGACGGATGCCCGTGCACCGACCTGCTCGTCGCGATGATCTGGGACGGGCTGACCCGGATGGGGTCCGAGGCGGCGCCGAGCACGAAGAGCTGCCCGTTGTCGGCGAGGCCGTCGATCACGGCGCTCATGGCGTCGGAGCTGGCCGCGGTCGCGAGCACCACCTTCGCCCCGCCGAGGTCTCGCAGCCGCCGGGCCACGTCCTCCGCCGCACTGTCGATGTAGTGGTGGGCGCCGAACTCCTTCGCGGCCACGGCCCTGGCGGAACCCCGCGCGATGGCCACGGTCTCGAAACCGAGCCTGGCGGCGAACTGGACGCCGAGATGCCCGAGCCCGCCGAGACCGAGCACCGCGACGAGGTCCCCCGGGCGGGCCGCGCTGCGGCGCAGCGGGTTGAACGTGGTGACCCCGGCGCACCCCATCGGCGCGGCTTCGACGGCGGTGAACGCGTCGGGGACGCGGGCCGGTGCGGACGCGGGCACCACCACGGCGTCGGCGTACCCGCCCGGGTACGCCCGGCCGGGCACCTGGAGACGGGCGCAGTGGATGAGGTCGCCGGCGCGGCAGGCGCGGCACGCGCCGCAGTTGCCGCCGAACCAGCCGACGGCCACCCGGTCACCGGTCTTCCAGCCGTCGACGCCGTCCCCGACCGCGTCGACGCGTCCGGCGATCTCGTGGCCGGGCACCAGCGGGAACCGCACGTCGGGAAAGGCCGCGTTGATGAACGCCGCGTCCGACCGGCAGACCCCGCAGGCCTCGACCGTCACGCGCACCCGGCCGGGGCCCGGCTCGGGCGGCTCCCGTTCGACGAGGGCGAACGTGCCTCCGGGCTCGGCGACCTCGGCGTACCGGAACGTCCGGGCGGACGTGCTCGTGGACATGATCGTCCCCTTTCGGCGCAGGAGAGGGAAGGCGAGAACCGGTTTCGCCAGGCCATTCCCCGAAGACGACCCGCCATGTCCCCTCGTCGACGGCGGGATGGGGCCCGAGATGCGCGGCTCGCCGGCGGCCGGCTCCCGCTCGGGCGTGGTGCGGATCGCCGATCAATTCGATGATCTTCTCGGCGGGCGCCGCTGTAGGATGATCGGCGGATTTGCTCGCGGCGCGGAGAATGCCGGCGTGTCACCATGAGGAACGAGGCCGCAGCGTGACTGGAACCGATCCTGTGGACCCGAACATCGACCTGCAGACCGACCGGGCTCACGGGGCGAGGATCTACGACTACATCCTGGGCGGCAAGGACCACTATGCCGCCGACCGCGCCGCCGGTGACGCGGTCCTGCAGGTGTGGCCCGCGCTGCGCGTCCACATGGAGGCCAACCGGGCGTTCATGCATCGCGTCGCCCGGTACCTGGCGACGGAGAAGGGGATCCGGCAGTTCCTCGACATCGGAACCGGCATTCCGACCTCACCCAATTTCCACGAGGTCGTCCAGGAGGTCGCGCCCGAATCCCGGGTCGTGTACGTCGACAACGACCCGATCGTGCTCGTCCACGCGCGGGCACTGATGAGGAGCACGCCCGAGGGCCGCACCGCTTACATCGAGGCGGACATGCGGGAGCCGGAGCGCATCTTCGCCGCACCCGAACTCCGGTCCACGCTCGATCTGACCCGGCCGGTGGGGCTGACCATCATCGCCGTGGTCCACTTCATCGAGGACGACGACGAGGCCCTTTCCGTCGTGCGCGACCTGGTGGACAGGATCCCGGCGGGAAGCTGGGTCGCGCTCTCCATCGCCACCGACGACTTCGACCGCGAGGCACTGGCCGAAGTCCAGCGGACCTACTACGCGCACGGTGAGGTTCTGCGCTTCCGTACTCACGAGCAGGCCCTGCGCTTTTTCGACGGGCTGGAATTGGAAGAACCCGGCTTGGTGCAGATCCACAAATGGCGTCCTGACCCGAATGTGGTACGTCCCGTCGCCGACAAGGACATTGCCATGTACGGTGGGATCGCCATTAAACGCTGACTCCGGGTAAACGCCGATTCCTGTGGTCCGCGCCGCATACGGTATACACCGGCTGAGTGCACTCTCGGCCCCGGACGGCGTGCCGCTCGTCCGACCGCGCCTTCGACATCGCCGGACAAGGACGGGGGACGCCGACACCACGCTGTCCGCAGGCGCCGGTCCTGAGCTTCGAACCAGACCCGGGCGGACCGTGCCGGCGGCACGGTCGACTCAGCTCACGCAGCCGATCAGCTCCATGCTCCGCGCACGCTCCCGTACCCTGCGTGGGGCCGTCATCACCACGGCCACCTGGTGTGACGCATCGTCCACGCCGGGTCGCGCTGCGACGCGCGCCGGCGGCACCGGCGTCCCGCCTCCCCGTCGTGAGGTGATTTGAGGCATCGGTTTCGGTCAATTAGCGTGGGGTATCGGTTCCGGTCATTGCATCCGTATCGACGACGCGGAGACGCCGACGATGAAGATCCAGCTCCACAATCCCAAGCGCGAGACCGAGATCCAGGGCCAGCTGCGCGCGGACGAGTTGTGCCGGCGGCTCGGACTCAACCGCGAATCGGTTCTGATAATCCGCGGCGACGAACTCGTGACGGGGGACGCCGTCCTCGACGACGGCGACACCGTGGAGATCCGGCCGGTGATTTCGGGAGGTTAGGGATCGCGCTGTGAAGTGTCATCGATGCGACGAGCCGGGCGTCATCGAACTGCGACACCGCCGTGCCGCGTACTGCGCCACGTGCTTCGTCCAGCGCTGCCGGGAGCAGGTCGCGAACACGATCCGCAGCCACCAGATGATCCGCCGCGACGACCGGGTGCTCGTGGCGATCTCGGGAGGCAAGGACTCCCTGGCGGTGTGGGACCTGCTCTTGGACCTCGGGTACAACGCGGACGGCGTGTACCTCGGCCTCGGCATCGGCGGGTACAGCAACCGTTCCGGTGAGTGCGCCAAGGCGTTCGCCGAACGCCGGAACGCGCGGCTCATCGAAGTCGACATGGCCCGGGACGTCGGATTCACCATCCCGCAGGCGGCGCCGTCGCGGCGGGCGCCGTGCTCGTCCTGCGGCCTGTCCAAACGGCACCTGCTGAACAAGGTCGCCCTCGACCACGGGTACGACGTGCTGGTCACCGGGCACAACCTCGACGACGAGGCGGCGGTCCTTTTCGGGAACGTCCTGAACTGGAACCTGCCGTACCTGGCGCGGCAGAAGCCGTCCCTGCCGGAGGCGCCCGGGTTCACCCGCAGGGTCAAGCCGCTGGTCGATCTGACCGAACGCGAGACGGCGGCCTACTGCGTCATCCGGGGCATCGACTACATCGTCGAGGAGTGCCCCATGGCCGCCGGCAACCGCCACCTCATGTACAAGGAGCTGCTGAACACGCTGGAGGAGCGGGCGCCCGGATCGAAGGCGACCTTCCTGCGCAAGTTCACCGAGCGGCTCTCGCCCCTGTTGGAGGACCTGGCGGCGGAGGAACGCGCCGCGGTCGGCACCTGCTCGCGGTGCGGCTCGCCGACGACGGGGGAGGTGTGCGCGTTCTGCCGCCTGCGCGACCAGGCTCAGCGGCCGCCCAAGCGACGGCGGTCCACACGGCGTCGCCGCCGCCCGGCCCGGCGCGAACACGACACCGCTGAAATGCGCGAAGCCGAATAAACGAAGCGGCCCGGAGACGGACGCCGGTCCTCTCCGGGCCGCTTCGCGCACAAGGTTCGCGCACAGGGTTCGCGTACAGGGACGGCGTACATGTCATCGGGGTACATGTCACCGAGTCGCGCACAGTGGTGCCGTGGTCCCAGCGTGGCGGGCAAGCCCTCGGCCGATTAGTGCCAGTCAACTCCACGCGTTGCCGCGCTTCCATCTCTGGCCTATCAACCCAGTGGTCTGCTGGGGGCCTTACCCGGTTGTCCCGGTGGGAGACCTCATCTTGGGGTTGGTTTCCCGCTTAGATGCCTTCAGCGGTTACCCGGACCGGACGTAGCCAACCAGCCGTGCCCCTGGCGGGACAACTGGCACACCAGAGGTCCGTCCGCCCCGGTCCTCTCGTACTAGGGGCAGCTCCCCTCAGGTCTCCTGCGCGCGCAGCGGATAGGGACCGAACTGTCTCGCGACGTTCTAAACCCAGCTCGCGTGCCGCTTTAATGGGCGAACAGCCCAACCCTTGGGACCTACTCCAGCCCCAGGATGCGACGAGCCGACATCGAGGTGCCAAACCA
>DATCLF010000382.1:0-14477 GCA_036564055.1 Spirillospora sp. | reverse complement strand
TGCTACCTGCACGCCATGGGCCTGTCGTACGCCGACCTGCTGCACGGGCCGATCGCGGTCGTGGACGACCGGACCCCCGCGCTGCTCGTGGCCGCCGAGTCCGGGCCGACGCTCGCCGGCACCGTCGCGCTGGCCGAGCGGGTCGAGGGCGCGGGCGCCCGCGCCTACGGCGTCGGCGGCGGGGAACGGCTGGCGGCGGCCTGCACGGCCGCGCTGCCCGGCCCGCGGCTGCCCGAGTGGGTGGCGCCGCTCGGCCTCATCGTCCCCGGGCAGCTCATGGTGGAGCGGCTCGCGCGCCGCCTCGGCGTCGATCCCGACGTTCCCCGTGGCCTGAACAAGGTCACCCAGACAGACTGAGTCCGACGAGTCACGGCCCGCCGGGCCGGGCCCACCCCTGCAAGGAGAAGGAACATGGACAAGGCCGAGGCCATCGTCGCCGCGCTGGGCGGCGCGGACAACATCGTCGAGATCGAGCCGTGCGCCACCCGGCTGCGCACGCAGGTCACCGACGCGGGGAAGGTCGACGAGGCGGCGTTGAAGAGGGCGGGCGCGCACGGCGTCCTGCGCAGCGGCACCGTGGTGCAGGTCATCGTGGGCCCGGAGGCCGACACCCTCGCCACCGACATCGAGGACATCCTCGACTGAGCCGGGGGACCTCCTGATGACCCGAGTTCTCTCACCGGTCGCCGGACGGGTCGTCGGCCTGGCCGGCGTCCCCGACCCGGTGTTCGCCCAGGCGATGGTGGGCCCGGGCACGGCCGTCGACCCCGAGCGGGGCCCCGGCCACGCCCTCGCGCCCGTCACCGGAAAGATCGTCAAGCTGCACCCGCACGCCTACGTCGTGGTGGACGCGGAGGGCCACGGCGTCCTCGTCCACCTCGGGGTCGATACCGTCAAGCTGAAGGGCGAGGGCTTCGAGCTCCTCGTCTCGGAGGGCGACGAGGTGACCGCCGGCCAGCCGGTCGTCGGCTGGAACCCGGCCGCCATCGAGGCGGGCGGGCGCTCACCGGTCTGCGCGGTCGTCGCGCTCGACGCCGGCGCCGACGCCCTCTCGGACGTGGTCGAGTCGGGAGAGGTGGCCAAGGGCGACGATCTGTTCACATGGAACTGACGCCTGTCCCCAGGGAGTTGACGCGATGAGGCCGACGGCTGGACCCGGGGAACCGGCCGCATGGCGGTGATCGGGCTGGGTGCCGCGGTGTTCGACCTCGACGGCACCCTCGTCGACACCGAGCCGCGCAACCGCGCGATGTGGTCGCGGCTGTTCGACGCCCACGGCGTCCCGTACGACGACGCGGTCATCGCGTCGTTCGCGGGGCGTCGCGGCGTCGAGGTGCTGGAGGAGAAGGCGCATCTGTTCCCCGGCCGGACGGTCGAGGAGCTTTTCGAGCAGGTGCTGGCGTACGCGGCGATGCCGGACATGCCGCCGGTCGGGCCCGTCGCGGGCGCGGTGGACCTCGTCCGGTCGCTGGCGGACTCGGGCGTCCCGCTGGCGGTGGTCACCTCGGCGGAGCGCCGGTACGCCGAGGGGATGCTGGACATGCTGGGCGTCCGCGACCTGATGGACGTCGTGGTGACCGCCGGGGACGTCGTCAACGGCAAACCGCACCCGGAGGGGTATCTCACCGCGGCGCGGAACCTCGGCGTCCCGCCGCGCGAGACGGTCGGGTTCGAGGACGCCCCCGCCGGCGTCACGGCCGTCAAGTCCGCCGGGATGACGTGCGTGGGCGTCACCACCACGCAGCCGGAGGACGCGCTGGCCCACGCCGACCACGTGGTGGCCGACCTGGAGGACGTGGACGTCGTGCCAGGGCCCGCGCTGCAGGTGCGCCGCCGGATCACCCCCGAAGGCAGGATCGCCCCCCACGACCCCATCGCCCCCTGAATCACCCCCGACGAGCCTGAACACCGTGAGAGCAAAGAACCGAGGAGGATGTGCGGTGAGCGTGCGCAACGTCAAGATCGAGTCGAGGGTGGGGCTGCACGCGCGGCCCGCCGCCCTGTTCGTGCAGACCGCGTCCAAGGCCCCGATCGACGTCACCGTGGCCAAGCGCGGCGGTGAACCCGTCAACGCCAAGAGCATCCTCGCCGTGCTCGGGCTCGACGCCCGGCACGGGGAGGAGGTCACGCTGACCGCCGAGGGCGAGGGCGCCGAGGAGCTGCTCGACGACCTGGAGCGGCTGCTGTCCACCCCGGAGCCCGAGGGAGCCTGACGTGGCGGACACGGGCCCCGGACGGCCGGACGTGCTGCAGGGCGCCGGGGTCAGCCCCGGTGTCGGGGTGGGACCGGTGCGCGGCATCGCCGGGGCCGTCCCCGAGCCGCCCGCGGACTCCCGGCACGGCGGCGACGCCGCGGCCGAGCGGGACACCGCGCTCGCGGCGCTGGAGGCCGTCGCCGCCGACCTGGAGCGGCGCGGCGCCCGCGCCGCCGAGGCGGGCAACGACGCCGGGCGCGACGTGCTGAACGCGCAGGCGCTGATGGCGCGCGACCCCGGCCTCGCCGACGGCGTCCGCGCCAAGATCGACGAGGGGCTCTCGGCGGCCCGCGCCGTGTTCGAGGCGTTCGGCGTCTACCGGGAGATGCTCGCCGGGGCGGGGGAGTACCTCGCCGCCCGCGTCAGCGACCTGGACGACATCCGTGACCGCGCGATCGCCCGGCTGCTCGGGCTGCCGGTCCCGGGGGTGCCGGAGTCGGACGAGCCGTTCGTCCTCGTCGCCCGCGACCTCGCGCCCGCCGACACCGCCGTCCTCGACCCCGCGAAGGTCGTCGCGTTCGTCACCGAGGAGGGCGGGCCGACAAGCCACACCGCGATCCTGGCCCGCACGATGGGTGTGCCGGCCGTGGTGGCGGTGCCCGGTGCGACGTCCCTCCCCGACGGAATCCGCGTCCTCGTGGACGGCGCGGCGGGGACGGTGCGCACCGACCCGTCCGACGACGAGATCGCCGAGGCCCGCGCCGCCGCCGAGGCCCGCGCCGCCGCGGTGGGGGAGACCACCGGGCCGGGCGCCACCAAGGACGGCCACAGGGTTCCGCTGCTGGCGAACATCGGCGGCCCCCAAGACGTCGAGGTGGCGCTGGCGAACGGCGCGGAGGGCGTGGGCCTTTACCGCACCGAGTTCCTGTTCCTGGACCGCACGACACCGCCGTCCGGCGACGAGCAGGAGGATGCGTACCGGAAGGTCCTGGAGGCGTTCCCGGAGGGCCGTGTGGTCGTTCGCACGCTCGACGCGGGCGCCGACAAGCCCCTCGGGTTCCTCCCGCCGCCCGGCGAGGAACCGAACCCCGCGCTCGGTGAGCGGGGGCTGCGGATGGCGCGGCGGCACCCGGACGTGCTGACCGGTCAGCTCGCCGCCCTGGCGCGCGCCGCCGCCGGGCAGAGCGCCCGGCTGGAGGTGATGGCCCCGATGGTGACCGATGCCGACGAGGCCGCCTTCTTCGCCGCGGCCTGCCGGGAGGCGGGCATCGAACGGGCCGGCGTCATGATCGAGGTGCCGGCCGCCGCGCTCCGCGCCCGCGACCTCGCGAAGGAGGTCGCGTTCTTCAGCATCGGCACCAACGACCTCACGCAGTACGCCTGCGCCGCGGACCGGCAGATCGGCGGGCTCGCCCACCTGCAGGACCCGTGGCAGCCCGCCGTGCTCGACCTCGTCGCCCCCGCGGCGGCCGCGGGCGTCCCGTGCGGCGTCTGCGGCGAGGCGGCGGGCGACCCGGCGCTCGCGTGCGTCCTGGTCGGCCTCGGGGTCACGTCGTTGTCGATGAGCGCCCCGTCGCTCCCGCTCGTGCGCGCGGCGCTCGCCCGGCACACGCTGGAGGAGTGCCGGCGTGCCGCCGAGGCGGCACGCGCGGCCCGCAACGCCGCCGCGGCCCGCGAGGCCGCCCGCGGTCACCTGCCCGGGCTGGCGGACCTCGGCCTGTGACCGGGCGCCGGCTCCCCGGTCACCGGTAGCCGAGCCCATGGCCGACGGGCTTGCCGGCCACGGGGACCGGGAGCCGGCCCGTGGGGTTCACCGCGCCGGCCAGGACCGCGCCGAGGGCGGTGACCGAGACGGTGCTCGACGAGTAGGTGGCGAGGGCCGCCTCGGCGCCGTCCGCGGCGTCGAGGTCGTAGGGGCGGCCGAGGGCCGCGACCACGACCGGCGCGGAGCCCTGCGCCCGGATCCGGGCCGCCGTGGCCCGCCCGGCGTTCTCGGTGGTCAGCACGATGACGTCGGCCGAGCCCGGCGCGGTCGTCGTGACGCCGTGGCGGCGCAGCGCCGCGCGGAGGACGTCGCTCTTCGGGCCGGTGACCGCCACCTTCTTGCCCTTGAGCGGCAGCACGCCGTCGTCGTTGCGGACGAGGGTGACCGCGCGCTCGGCCACGCGGCGGGCGACGGCCTTGTGCGCGGGCGTGCCGATCGCGGCGGCGGCCTTGGACGGGTCCACGGTCGTCCCCTGGAACAGGCCGCGCCGCTGCTTGAGCCGCAGGATCCGGGTGACCGACTCGTCCAGCCGTTTCCGGCTGATCTCCCCGGAGCGGACGGCCGCCATCACCGCGCGGTACGCGCGGGGCAGGTCCGGCGGCATGAGGAGCTGGTCGGCGCCCGCGTTGATCGCCCGGACCGCCACCTGCGCGTCGCGGTACTTCTTCCGGACGCCCGCCATCTCCAGCGAGTCGGTGGTGATCACGCCCTGGTAGCCGAGCGTGTCGCGCAGCAGGCCGGTGAGGACGGTCTTGGACAGCGTCGCCGGGTCGCCCGACCGGTCGAGCTTCGGCACCACGATGTGCGCCGTCATGATCATGTCCGCGCCCGCCCGGACCGCCGCCTGGAACGGCGGCGCGTCGAGCCTGTCCCACTGCGCGCGGGAGTGCTTGATCACGGGCAGGCCGGTGTGGCTGTCGGTGGCGGTGTCGCCGTGCCCGGGGAAGTGCTTGGCGGCCGCCGCGACCCCGGCGGCCTGGAAGCCGGCGACGGCCCCGCCGACCATCGCCGACACCGGCGCCGGGTCGGAGCCGAACGACCGCAGCCCGATCACCGGGTTGCGGGGGTTCACGTTCACGTCGGCGTCCGGCGCGTAGTCGAGGTTGATGCCGACCGCGCGCAGCTCGGTGCCGGTGACCTGGGCGGCGGCGCGGGCCTCGGCGGGGTTCGCGGTCGCGCCGAGCGCCATGTTGCCGGGGAACCGCGTGACGAACGGGGTGCGCGAGACGATGCCCTGCTCCTCGTCCACGCCGAGCAGCAGGGGGATCTTCGACGCCTTCTGCAGCGCGTTCGACTGCGCGGCCGTCCGTTCCGGGGTGCCGATGTTCTCCGGGAAGTAGATCAGGCCGCCGACCCGATACTTCTTGATCTTCGCGATGGCGTCGGCGCGGCTGGAGAACGTCGGCACGAACAGCTGCCCGACCTTGTCGGCCAGGCTCATCTTCGCGACGTGGCCGGGGATCCACGCGTCCGGAGCCGGGGTCGGCCGGCCCCGGGAGGAGGACCCGCCGGACGGGGCGGACGAGGCCCCTCCGTCCGTGCGGTCCTCGCCCCCGCCGCCGCAGCCCGCCGCCATCACCAGGGCCAGCGCCGCCGCGGTGACGGCGAGTGACGATGAAGCACGCACCTGACCAGGCCTCCCGGCATGGCTCGGTTTCTCGGTCGCATCCGCCCGTGACGGTATGCGCTCACCGCCCCGGTGTCGAACCGATCTCCGCGACATCCGCCCCGGTGGGCGAGCGGGCGACCCGGAACGGTCCCGCGGCGGCGCCGTGGTCCCACCGGACCCGGCGCCACCGCGGCCGTTCCTGCGGATCGTGCGTCACCGTGGTCACATCCCGGCTCACGATGGACCCCTGGATCACAGGGGATCGCGGATCATGCGGGGTCCATCGTGATGGCCCCCGACGGCGTCGGCGCCGTCTGCTCGCAGGGGGCCGGCGGGCCGCCGGCGGCGGCTCGGCCGGGGTCAGCCGGGCAGGCTGTGGCCGAGACGGCGCAGCGCCATCCCGGCCGCGCCGATGGCCCCGTCGCCGGCGCAGCGCGGCGCCACCCGGAAGCGGTCGCGCAGGCCGGTGCGGACGGCGTCGGCGACGGGTCCCTCGCGCAGCACCGAGCCGTGCATGACGACCGGTGCGGAGGGGTCGGACAGGGCCGGCCGCACCGCGTCCACGTCGCGGAGCAGCCACTGCGCGGCCTCTTCGGTGATGCGCCGGGCGACCGGGTCGCCGGCGGCCGCCGCGGCGGCGACCACCGGGCCGAGCCGGCCGAGGGCCGCGGGAGGGCGGCCGTACACCTCCTTGATGATCGCCTGTGCCAGACGCGGGTTGGGGCGGGTCCGGCGCGCCTTCTCGTACACCTCGTCGTACGCCGCCTGGAGCGGGACCGCGGGGTGACCCGGCGGGCCCGTGCCGCCCGGCGAACCCGTGTCGCCCGGCGGGCCGTGCGAGCCGGGACCGCCGTCCGCCGAGGCGGGGTGGCGCCCGCCTCCGGGCGGGTCGGGGCTGCTCGGGGTCAGCACGGCGGTGCCCGTGCCGCCCGGCGGGAGACGGCCGCTCAGCGCGACCTGGCCGCCGTCGGCCCCGATCACGCCGCCCCCGCCGGGGGCGAGCGCGGCGCCCGCGGACGACGAGGCGGCTCCGGCTCCCGCCAGGACCGGCTCCCGCGGGGGACGGGCTCGCTGCTGCTCGGCGTTGATCTCCGCGACCACCGCGGCTCCGAGCAGGGCCCGGGGAACCGAGTCGCTGAGCAGCGTGGGGGATCCGCGGCCGTCATAGGCGGCGAGCGCGGCCCGGACGGCCTCCTTCCCCAGCCACACCGCCGAACCCTCGTCCCCGACGAGCCAGCCGTAGCCGTCCGCGCGCTGCACGATCGCACCGTCGCTGATGACCGCCGCGCCGGCGCCCGTGCCGGAGAACACAACGATGCCCTGGGGCGCGTTGGTCCCGGCGGCGAACGCCACCGCGATGTCGGTCACCACCGCGGGCGATCCGCGCAGCCCGACGGCCTGCCACGCCTGCCGCGCCGCCGCGACGGCGGCGGGACGGCCGGCCGAGCCCGCCCCGGCGATCCCGAAGACGCCGGTGAGGATGCGGGTCCGGTCGAGGTCCCCGATGGCCTCTCGCAGGGCGGTGGTCAGCGCTCCTGCGGTGTCACCTCCGGAGTTGGGGTTGGCCCCGGGGCCGGTGCCGGTACCGGCCAAGGCACCCCCCAACGTCAGTACGACGCAGCGGGTCTTCGTGCCGCCCGCGTCGATACCGACCACGTAAGGACCGGCCAAATGGGTCAACACATGGCGACCGTAGCCTTTTCTACCGTTGACGTGACATCTGGTGCGTAAGAAAATTTCCGTCATGAGGAAACCCATCGGCTCCGCACGGAGCCCCGAGCAGCGCCCCGAGCGGGGGCTCATGGGGGAGCCCGGCGCGCCACAGGACGAGGCGGCGGCCCAGCAGGGCAGAGATGCCACGCCGCTGAGCACCGTGGTCCGGGTGCGGTCGCTGCTGCCCTCCCTGCCTCCCGCCGAACGGCGCGTCGCTCAGCGCGTCATCGACGACCCCGAGGGGGTCGCCAACTCCACCATCACCGAGCTGGCCCAGGCCTGCGGCACGTCCGAGACCACGGTCATCCGGTTCTGCCGGGCGATCGGCTTCCACGGGTACCCGGAGCTGCGGCTGACCCTCGCCACGGAGGCGGGACGAGCCCAGAGCGCCGCCGGCGGCCGGATCATCGGCAGTGACATCAGTCCCCACGACTCCCTGGAGCAGATCGTCGAGAAGGTGACCTTCGCCGACGCGCGGGCCGTCGAGGAGACCGCCTCGCAGCTCGACATCAAGATGCTCGAACAGGTCGTGGACGCGGTCGTCGCCGCGGGCCGCGTCGACGTCTACGGCGTCGGCGCCAGCGCGTTCGTCGCGGCCGACTTCCAGCAGAAGCTCCACCGGATCGGGCAGGTCTGCTCGGCCTGGTCGGACGCCCACATCATGCTGACCAGCGCCGCGGTGCTGAGCGCCGGGGACGTGGCGATCGGGATCTCCCACACCGGTGCGACGGTGGAGACGATCGACGCGCTGGAGGTCGCCAAGGGCAGGGGCGCCAAGACCGTGGCGCTCACCAACTTCCCCAAATCCCCGATCGCGGAGGTGGCGGATCTGATCCTCACGACGGCGGCGCGGGAGACGACCTTCCGTTCCGGCGCCACCGCGAGCCGGCTGGCGCAGCTCACCGTTGTCGACTGCGTGTTCGTCGGGGTGGCGCAGCGCACCTACGGGCGGACGCGCAAGGCCCTGGAAGCCACGTACGAGGCGGTCCGCGGACGGACCGTGCGACCCGACCGGAGGCGTCGGTGATCGATTGCGAGCTCCCCACGGAGGGACGCAACCCTCGGACTCTCGACGTCGACACACTGCCGACACTGGAGGTGTTGCGCCTGATCAACACCGAGGACGCCACGGTGCCGACGGCCGTGGCCTTCGTCCTGCCGGAACTCGCGCGGCTCGTCGACATCGCGGTCGACTCGCTGCGCGCCGGCGGGCGCGTCCACTACTTCGGCGCCGGAACGTCCGGCCGGCTCGCGGTGATCGACGCCGCCGAGCTTCCCCCGACGTTCGGCATCTGGGGACGCGTGGTCGCCCACCACGCGGGCGGTCCCGGAGCGTTGTCCCAGGCGGTGTCCGACGTGGAGGACGACGCCGAGCTCGGCCGCCGGGACGCCGGCGACGTCCAGCCGGGCGACGTCGCCATCGGCATCGCGGCGAGCGGCCGCACCCCCTACGTGGTGGGCGCGCTGCGGGCGTCCGCCGAGACCGGGGCGCGCACGGCGCTGATCAGCTGCAACCCGAACACGCCGTACGGGGACGAGGTGGAGGTCCACATCGGCCTGGCCACCGGGCCGGAGGTGATCAGCGGGTCCACCCGGATGAAGGCCGGCACCGCGACCAAGCTGGTGCTCAACTCCTTCTCGACCACGCTGATGATCCGCCTGGGACGCACCTACTCCAACCTGATGGTCAGCGTGAACGCGCTGAACTCCAAGCTGCGCGCCCGGCTGGTGCGCATTCTCATCGAGGCGACGGGGATGGACTCGCGCACCTGCGAGAAGGCGCTGGCGGAGGCGGGGGGGAACACCCGCGTCGCGCTCGTCTCGCTGCTCGGCGAGGTGCCCGCGGCACGCGCGACCGTGGCGCTGGAGGAGTCGGAGGGCGGCGTCAGGGAGGCGCTGCAGCGGCTCAGGTCCGCATAGCCGAGGGCCGCACGGCAGAAGAACGCACGGCGGAACGGATCGGCGGGCGGCGGTGCGCCACCGCCGCGCCGGAGGGACGGACCGGCGAGGGAGACGCCGGCCGGTGGGGGGTCCGTGGTCACGCGATCGTCGGCACGTCGGTCGTGTGATCACGGACATGCGCCGGAACGCCGGCGCCCACGCGTTAGAACGGGGTTCGAAGACGGGGTCGCGGATCGCCTACGATCACACCGTGTCCGAGCGCAGTGTGTCTGATCGCGGTGTGTCCGAGCGCGGTGCGGCCGGCCCGAGCGCGTCCGAGCGCGGGTCCGCCGGAACGGCACCGTCCCCGAAGGCCCTGATCACCGACTGGGGCGGGGTCCTGACGTCCCCGCTGGCCGACGCGATCGACGTCTGGCTCGCCGCCGACCGCATCGACGTGGAGCGCTACAAACGCGTCATGCGGGCCTGGGTGAAGCAGGCCTATGACGGCGCCGGCAGCAACCCCGTCCACGGGCTGGAGGACGGCTCCCTGCCCGTCGAGGAGTTCGAGCGGCTCCTCGCCGCCGAACTGCGCACCGTCGACGGCGAACCCGTGGAGCCCACCGGCCTGATCTCCCGCATGTTCGGCGCGTTCAGCCCGGTCGAGCCCATGTACGACGCGCTGCGCGCCGCCCGCGCCGCCGGAACGCGCACCGCACTGCTGTCGAACTCCTGGGGCAACGACTACCCCCGCCACATGTTCGCCGACCTCTTCGACGCCGTCGTCATCTCCTCCGAGGTCGGCCTGCGCAAACCCGACGAGCGGATCTTCCGGCACGCCCTGGACCTGCTCGGCGTGGAACCCGCCGAATGCGTCTTCGTCGACGACATCGAGCACAACGTCCGCGCCGCCGAACGGCTCGGCATCCTCGGCATCCACCACACCGCGCCCGACACCACCATCGCCGAGCTGCGCAAGCTGAGGCTTCTGCCCTGACGTCTGGCAGACTGGCTCACCGTCATGCGCGTCTATCTGCCGTCCACCCTCACGCTTCTCGCCGACGTCATCGCCGAGAAGAAGGTCGGTCCCGCGCCGCTGTCCGGCCACGCGGTCACGCCCGCGCTGCGCGAGTGGTACGCGGACGGCGACCAGGAGGAGCTGGAGTACGCGGCGATGTCCGCCGCCGCCCGTGCCTCGCTGCGGCTGCTCGCCGCCGACCCGTCGGCTCCGCGCCGCCGCGTCGTCCTCGCCGCCGAGGTGCCCGACGACCGCGTCACCTGGGCCCGCGGCGACGCCGGGATCGCCGGGGACGACCGGGCGCTGGTCGAGGTGTCGTCGCCCGTCCCCTGGAAACGGATCGCCTCCGGTCACGTGGACGACCCGCGGGCCGCGGGCGACATCGCCGCCGCGGTGTCCGCCCTGCCCGCCGCCGACGCCGGCGACGACGACGCCGCCTTCACCGTGGACGGCGCGGAGGGCCACGAACTCCTCTGGTACGCCACCCAGGAACTGCCGCACCTCCTCGACTGACCCCGTCCGGCGGTTCCGCGGCGATCGCGTCCGGCGCGGCCGGCCTCGTTCCGGCTCGGCCGCCACGACCGGACTCGGCCGACCCGATCCGGCAAATCCGGCGGAGCGGTATTCCGCTCGGCGTGGGCGGGTAGATCCCCGGCAGGTCGACAACGCCGTCGGAGATTCCCAGGGAGCCGCCAGATGGACGCCGTCACCGTCACGCCGGAACCGAGGAACGAGCCGGTCAAGAGCCACGCGCCGGGCAGTCCCGAACGGGCCGCGCTCGAAGCCAAGATCAAGGAACTGGGCGGCGAGCAGACCGAGCTGACCATGACGATCGGGGGCGAGCGGCGCATGGGCGCCGGCACGCCGATCGACGTCGTCGAGCCGCACAACCACGGGCACGTCCTCGGCCGGATGGGCGAGGCCACCGAGGCCGACGTCGTCGAGGCGATCGCGGCGGCGCGGGAGGCGGCGCACGCGTGGCGGGCCATGCCGTTCGAGGACCGTGCGGCGATCTTCCTGCGTGCCGCCGACCTGCTCTCCGGGCCGTGGCGGGCCACGCTGAACGCCGCCACGATCCTCGGCCAGTCCAAGTCCGTCCAGCAGGCCGAGATCGACGCCGCCTGCGAGCTGATCGACTTCCTGCGGTTCAACGTCCGCTACGCCGAGCAGATCCACCAGATCCAGCCGCTGTCGCCCCCGGGCGTGTGGAACCGGATGGACTACCGCCCGCTGGAGGGGTTCGTCCTCGCCATCACCCCGTTCAACTTCACCGCGATCGCCGGGAACCTGCCGACCTCGCCCGCGCTGATGGGCAACGTCGTGGTGTGGAAGCCGTCGCCCACCCAGCAGCTCGCCGCCCACCACACGATGCGGCTGCTGGAGGCCGCCGGCCTGCCGCCCGGAGTGATCAACATGGTCACGGGCAGGGGCGAGGCCGTCTCCAAGGTCGCGCTGCGCCACCCCGACCTCGCCGGGCTGCACTTCACCGGCTCGGTCGCCACGTTCCAGTACCTGTGGCGGACGATCGGGGAGAACATCGCCACCTACCGCAACTACCCGCGCATCGTCGGCGAGACCGGCGGCAAGGACTTCGTCATCGCGCACCCGTCCGCCGACCCGGCGGTGCTGAAGACCGCGCTCATCCGCGGCGCCTTCGAATACCAGGGGCAGAAATGCTCCGCCGCGTCCCGCGCCTACATTCCCCGCTCGCTGTGGAACGCGATCCGTGACGACTTCTGCGCCGAGGCCGAGTCGCTCACCATGGGCAACGTCGCCGAGGACCTGTCGCTGTTCATGGGCGCGGTCATCGACGAGCGCGCCTTCGCCAAGCACCGGGCGGCGATCGAGCGGGCCCGCGCCGTCGACTCGGTGACGATCCTGACCGGCGGCGAGCTGGACGACTCGCAGGGCTACTTCGTCCGCCCGACGATCCTGGAGTCGTCCGACCCCACCGACGAGATCTTCACCAAGGAGTACTTCGGCCCGATCCTCGGCGTGCACGTCTACGACGACGGCGACTACGACGTCGTCCTCCACCAGATGGAGGGCGTCTCCGAGTACGGCCTGACCGGCGCCGTCATCGCCGAGGACCGCGCCGCGATCGCCGCCGCCACCGACGTGCTCCGCTTCGCCGCCGGGAACTTCTACATCAACGACAAGCCGACCGGCTCGATCGTCGCGCAGCAGCCGTTCGGCGGCGCGCGGCAGTCCGGCACCAACGACAAGGCCGGCTCGGTGTTCAACCTCATGCGCTGGACGAGCGCCCGCTCCATCAAGGAGACGTTCGTGCCGCCGACCGACTACCGCTACCCCCACATGGACACCTGACCGGCAGTTGCGCCGGACGTGCGCCCGCGCCGGTCACGCGCGCCCGCGCGGTTGCGGACAGTGCCCGGGAGGGCTGACGATAAGGTCGCCCCGCCGCCCCCGGCGGGGCGGGCCGGTGCCGGAACGCGGCCCCTCCACGCTCAACCGACCGCGCATGGGAACGGGATGTCGACGCTGAACCGTCTGGTGTTGTGGAACATCGATCACACTCTGGTCGACGTCGGGCGGGTCACCCGCGACGCCTACGCCGAGGCGTTCCAGAAGACCATCGGACGCCCCCTGGTCCGCCTCGCGCCCACTCCCGGCCGGACCGAGTCGGAGATCATCTTCGAGACGCTGGCGTTCAACGACGTCGTCACCACCGACGAGCACCTGCCCGCCTTCCTCGACGCCCTCACCGAGGCGTTCGCGGCCCGCCGCGCCAACCTGCGCGAACAGGGACGCGTCCTGGCGGGCGCACGTGAGGCCGTGGAGGCGCTGGCCCGCGTCCCGGGGGTCGTGCAGTCCGTGCTGACCGGCTCCATCCAGCCCAACGCGACCCTGAAGCTGACCGAGCTGGGCCTGGCGCGGTATCTCGACCTGGAGGCCGGCGGGTACGAGGACGGCGTCTACAGCAAGGCCGCCCTCCTGGAGATCGCCCGCAACCGCGCGGGCGAGCGGCACGGCGCCGCCTATTCCGAGAAGGCCACCGTGTACATCGCCGACTCGCCGCGCGACGTCCAGGCCGCCCGCATCGCCGGTTCCCCGATCATCGCCGTCGCCACCGGCAGCGCCACCGAGACCGAGCTGCGTTCCGCCGGCGCCGACCGCGTCCTGTCCACCCTCTCCGACACCGACGCGGTCGTCGGCGCCGTGGCCGAGCTGACCCGGATCTGACCCGGCGTCCGGTCCTGCGCGCGGACCCGGCCGCGGCGGGGCGGCCGGGCGCGCGGACGCCCGCGTGTGTGAGGATGCGGAGATGCGCGGCCGGTGACCTGCGGTGGACCGCCGTACGGGCGGACGGCGGCGTCTCGGCGGACGGTTGCGCGGCGGGCTCGCCGAGCCCGATATTGAGGATGGCCGCGTACCGGCGGCGCGGCGGGGAGGAGAGAGATGTCCCGTGGGAAGGACGAGGGCCAGGTGCTGTGGGAGCCCTCGAAGGAGGTCGTGGCGAACGCCCGCGTGACCCACTTCGTCCACTGGCTGTGGGACCGGGGCGTCCTCACCGAGACCTATGACGACCTGTGGCGCTGGTCCGTCACGGAGATCGACGCGTTCTGGGACGCGATCTGGTCCTACTTCGACGTCGTCGGCGACCGCGGCGACGGCCCCGTCCGCACGGGCGGGCCCATGCCGGTCGACGGCCTGAAGTGGTTCCCGGGCGCGACGCTCAACTACGCGGCGAACGCGCTGCGCCGCGCGGAGCAGACCCCCGACGCCACCGCCGTCATCTTCCGCTCGGAGAAGGGCGAGCACCGGACGCTGACCTACCGCGAGCTGTACCTGCGCGTGGCGGAGGTCCGCGCCGGCCTGGTCGCTCTCGGCGTGGGCAAGGGCGACCGGGTCGCCGCCTACGTCCCCAACATCCCCGAGGCGCTCATCTGCTTCCTGGCCACCGCGTCGCTCGGTGCGATCTGGTCGTCGTGCTCGCCGGACTTCGGGTCCTCCTCGGTCATCGACCGGTTCGCACAGATCGAGCCGAAGGTCCTGATCGCCGTCGACGGCTACGCCTACAACGGCAGGGACTTCGACCGCCGCGACGTCGTCGCCGAGATCGAGGCCGCACTGCCGAGCCTGGCCGCCACCGTCCTCATCCCCTACCTCGACCCGAAGGCGACCCCCGGCGGCCTGCGCGCGGGCATGCCCTACGCGGACCTGCCCCGCCCCGGCGGCGACACCGTGGAGTTCGAGAACGTCCCGTTCGACCATCCCCTGTGGGTCGTCTACTCCTCCGGCACCACCGGCCTGCCCAAGCCGATCGTCCACGGC
>DATCLF010000381.1:0-3877 GCA_036564055.1 Spirillospora sp. | reverse complement strand
CCCGACCGGGTCCTTGACCCCGTCCACGCCCTTCAGGGTCTCCAGCACCGACGCCGGCACCGGCTGCGCCGACATGCCGTCGTCGTCGCCGCCCACGACCTTCTTCGCCCGCACGTCGACGGCGATGTCGCGGCTGATGCTGCCGAACAGCTCGTCGAACCGCTTGTTCATCGTGTCGGTGAAGATCAGCGTCCCGGCGACGAACGCCACGCCGAGGATCACCGCCACGGCCGTCAACACCAGCCTGATCTTGTGCGCCGCGAGGTTGCGGAGCGTGACCCTCGCCATCATCGCGCCGCGTCCTCCGCCGCCTCCCGCGCGTCCGCGCCGGCCGCGGCGCCGGTCGCCCTGGCGGAGTCGAAGCCCTTCATCCGCTCCAGCACCCGTTCGGCCGTCGGCTCGGTCATGGTGTCGACGATCTGCCCGTCGGTCAGGAACAGCACCTGGTCGGCGTACGCCGCCGCGCCGGGGTCATGGGTCACCATCACGATCGTCTGGCCCATCCGCCGCACCGAGTCCCGCAGGAACCCCAGCACCTCGGCGCCGGACCGCGAGTCGAGGTTCCCCGTCGGCTCGTCCGCGAAGATGATCTCCGGTCGGGAGGCCAGGGCGCGGGCGCACGCCACCCGCTGCTGCTGGCCGCCCGACAGCTCCGTCGGCCGGTGCTTCAGCCGCGGCCGCAGCCCCACCGTGTCGATCACCGTGTCCAGCCACTCCCGGTCGGGGGAGCGTCCGGCGATGTCCATCGGCAGCGTGATGTTCTCCAGCGCCGTCAGCGTCGGCACCAGGTTGAACGCCTGGAAGATGAACCCGACCTTGTCGCGGCGCAGCCGGGTCAGCTGCTTGTCCTTCAGGCCCGTCAGCTCGGTGTCGCCGATGTACACCCGGCCGGAGTCCACCGAGTCCAGCCCCGCCATGCAGTGCATGAGCGTCGATTTGCCGGACCCGGACGGGCCCATGACCGCGGTGAACCTGCCCCGGGGGATCCCGACGGTCACGCCGTCGAGCGCGACGACCCGGGCGTCACCGCGCCCGTACACCTTCGTGATGCGCTCGGTCCGTGCGGCGAAATCGCCCGCCCCGGGCACGGTGGGCGCGCCGGCGGTCGATGGGGCGGTGTTCGTCACGTGCAACTCCCGTAGTCGAGTGAATCTGCGATGTCGTGTGTTCGTGAAACGCCGTGTGTGTTTTTGGATGCGTGGTGTCCGGATGTGCGGTCCGTGGTGCGCACCGGCGAACAGGACGGCGGACGTGCCATCAGCCGGGTGCGCCGGTCGGAGCGCGGGTGCCGGAGCACGCCGTGCCCCCGTCGATCCGGCGTCACCAAAACAGTAGAAGTCACGTGACCCGGTGTGATGCGCCGCGAGAACGGACTTGCCGCTCCGCCCGAGGCAGGAGAGGCCCTCCTCCCGTCGTCCTACCGGAGGACCCCTCCTCCCCCCGGAAGGCAGGGTCGGCTCAGGGTCCGACCCTGAGACATGCCCTGCGGCACGCCGCCCGCCTGCGGTGGCGCGTAACGGGAGGTTCCAGGGGGTCGTCCCCCTGGACTGCACAGCCCCCGGCGGGCGCCGCGGCCGGGGCCCTCCCGGCGGCCCGGTCAGCCCTGTCCCGGCCGGCTCAACCCCGTCTCGTAGGCGTACACGACGGCCTGCACCCGGTCACGCAGCCCCAGCTTCGCCAGGACGTTCCCCACGTGAGTCTTCACCGTCGTCTCGCTCACCACGAGCTCCGCCGCGATCTCCGCGTTCGACATGCCCCGCGCCACGTGCGCCAGCACCTCGCGTTCCCGCTCGGTCAGCATGTCCAGCCCCGGCGGCGGCTTCTCCTCCCGCACCGCCGGCAGCCGCGAGGCGAACCGGTCCAGCAGCCGCTTCGTCACGCTCGGCGCCACGATCGCGTCGCCCGCCGCCACGATCCGGATCGCCTGCACCAGGTCCTCCGGCGGCGAGTCCTTCAGCAGGAACCCGCTCGCCCCGGCCCGCACCGCCTCGATCACGTACTCGTCGAGATCGAACGTCGTGAGGATCAGCACCTTCGGGTCGTGCGAGGCCGAACCCTCCCGGATGATCCGCCGGGTCGCCTCGATCCCGTCCATCCCCGGCATCCGGATGTCCATCAGGACCACGTCCGGCAGCAGCGACCGCGTCATCTCCACCGCGGCCGCGCCGTCCCCCGCCTCGCCCACCACGGCGATGTCCGACTCGGCCTCCAGGATCAGCCGGAACCCCGTCCGCAGCAGCGGCTGATCATCGACGAGCAGCACCCGCACCGCGCTCATCGCGCCGCACCGCCCCTCCGGTGTCCCGGTCGCACCATCGTCCAGCTCCTCGCTCCACGCGCGCACGCCTCGCCGGCGGCGCCCACGCCCAACCTACGGCCCGCCGCGCGGCGACCCCGCCGCACCGGCCGGCCGCTCCCGGCCCGCACCGGAACCCCGCGCATCGAGACCACGGACTCGTCGGACGGGGGCTTCGCAACCGTCAGACCCGACATGCGATCACGCCTCCAGGGGGAACCGCGCACGGACACCGAACCCGCCGCCGACCCGCGGCCCGATCTTCAACTCGCCACCGTACAGCGCGACCCGCTCGTACATGCCGACGAGACCGTGCCCCGGGCTGTCGCCGTCACCGGCCCCCAACGTCGACGTCCCGCGCCCGTCGTCCTCGATCTCCACCGTCAGGTCACCGTCCCCGTAGTACAACCGCACCCACGCCCGCGCCTGCGGACCCGCGTGCTTCAGCGTGTTCGTCAACGCCTCCTGGATCAACCGGAACGCCGCCACGTCCACGCCCGGCGACGGCGACCGCGCCTCACCCTCGATCCACAGCTGCACCGACAGACCCGTCTCCCGGACGTGGTCCAGCAGCTCCTCCAGATCACCCAGCCCCGGCTGCGGCGCGAGCTCGCGGCCCTCCTGCTCGACGTCCCGCTCCGTGCGCAGCACCCCCACGATCCGCCGCATCTCGCTCAGCGCCGTCCGCCCGACCTCCTCGATCGTCGACATCGCCTCCCGGGCGCTGCCCGCGTCCCGGTCGATGATCCGCCGCGCCGCCCCCGCCTGCACCGTCATCACGCTCACATGGTGCGCCACCACGTCGTGCAGCTCCCGCGCGATCCGCGACCGCTCCTCGATCCGCGCCGCCCGCGCGTCGGTGCCCCGCGCCCGCTCCAGCCGCGCCGCCCGGTCCTCCAGCTCCGCGAGGTACGCGCGCCGCAGCCGCAGGTTCCGGCCGAGCACCCACACCCCCGCCACCAGCGCGCAGTCCGTCAGGATCTCCAGAAGCGACAGCTCGACCGGCGCCATGACCAGGTACACGACGTAGAACACGAACGCCAGCAGCCCGCCGGGCGCGCTCTGCGCGAGCCCCCGATGCGCCGCAAGGCTGTACACCGCGACCAGGAACGCCGCCACGTCCGCCGTCGACGGCGGATACTGCGGCACCGCGAGCGCCAGCTCCCCCGCGATGACGAACAGCAGCACCGGCAGCGGGCTGCGGCGCCGCCACGTCAGCGACAGCGTCACGGCGGCGACCACGAGCCCGTTCCACACGTCCGGATCCCGGAACTCGTCGTAGCCGTGGCCTTCCGGCAGCTTCTGCAGATACAGCTCCGTCAGCCCCGGCAGCAGCAGGCCGAACGCCAGCAACGCGTCGGCCGCCTGGGGCCGCGCCCCCAGCCAGGCGCGGAACGCACGAAGAACACGGATGCGGGGTGACACGCTCTCACCCTAGGAGGCCGGACCAGGTCGCGACCCCTCCTGGACGCGGATCCGCCGTCCTCCCCAAGGATGACGCGGCCGCCCCCGCCGCCCCCGCCGGGCGCACCGGCCGCCGGCCGTCACGCGCCCGTCACAGATCGTCATGGCCCCGCGCCG
>DATCLF010000380.1:0-19085 GCA_036564055.1 Spirillospora sp. | reverse complement strand
CGCCGTCCGGGCGCCGGGCGACACCGCCGTCCGGGCGCCGGGCGACACCGCCGTCCGGGCGCCGGGCGACACCGCCGTCGGCGCCGTTTTCCAGGACCGCGACGATCCCGTAGCTCGCCAGGTCGAAGTCCTCGCTCGGATCGGCGCGGTGCGGGAGGTCGTAGCGGGCGAAGGTGTTGACGAACGCGCCGTCCACGCCGGCCTCGGCGAAGAGGTCGAGCAGCTCGACGATGTAGGCGGCCTGTTCGTGCTCGTCGCGGACGTATTCGCCGGTCAGCCGCGCGGGCAGCCCCGTCCGCCGCCATTGCACGATGGAGTCGCCGCGAGCGCCGAGGCCGGCCGCGCCTCGGTGGGTCGTGCAGCCGAACTCGGTGATGACGACGGGTTTGCCGAGGGCGTGTCCGTGCTCGACGAGGGCACGGATGCCGTCCCGGAAACGGTCGGCGATCTCGGCCGAACGGTAGCCGCCGTCGGTGGCGACGATGTCGAACGGCGTCCAGTCGACGCCCTCGAAGGGCAGCGACGCATAGCCGACCGGCCCGTGAAAACGCTCGCGGACCACGGCGACGGCCCCGCCGAGGAACGCGTTGACACGTGCGGGTACAGCGGCCAGCTCACGCCGCGCCCGCTCGGGATCGGCGAGAACGGCGGCGCGTTCGTCCACCGTGTCGCCCGGCACGAAGCCCCGGGTGAACAGTGTCAGCTCCGAACCGGTGAGCAGGACCACGTCGGCCCCCGCGCGCCGGAGCCGCTCTGCGCGCTCGGCGCAGTCGGCCAGCAGGTCGAGCAGCTCTTCACGGTCGAGGTCGCAGGTGAACGGGGAGAACCAGACACCGAGCCCGGCCTCCGAGGCCAGGCGGGCGGCCAGGTCCAGCCGCTCCGGGTCGCCGCCGGTGACCCTCACCGCGGTGCAGTGCAGGTCGTTGCGGATGACCCGCATCTCCTTCCTCACCAGGTCGGCATCGAGGTTCTCACGGGTGCTGTGGCCCCCGTTGAGGAAACCGGTGTCATAGGTGATCCCGAATATCCGCATCCCGCGCTTCTCCCCGTCGTTCCTCGGCCGCTATAGGGTACGGAACGTACCCTATCGGAGGAGCGCATGGACACCGGACCGGCAGGGGAGAGGACGCGCTCGCGACGCCGCGGGGCCGTGCTGGAGAACGCGATCCTGGACGCCGCCGCCGCGATCCTCGCCGAGGGCGGCTACGCCGCACTGACCATGGACGCCGTGGCCCGCCGCGCCGGCACGAACAAGAACGCGGTCTACCGGCGCTGGCCCAACCGGGCCGCGCTCGGCGTCGCCGCCTACCGGCGGCGGGCCGCCGCGGGCGCCGAACCGCCCGACACCGGCGACCTGCGCCGCGACGTGCTGGAGTACCTGCGCCGCGCCAACCGGACCTGGTCGTCCCCGTCCGGTGAGATCCTGCGCGGTCTCCTGGCCGGCGCCCGGGACGACCCCGAGCTGCTGGACCAGATCCAGCGCGCGGCCGGCGACGGCGGCGCGCAGGCGTGGATGACCGTCCTTCGCCGGGCCGTCGCCCGCGGTGAGGCGCCTCCCGAGGCCCTGCACCCCCGGGTCGCCACCACCGCCGTCGTGCTGTTGCGCAACGAGTACGTCACCCGGGGCGTGCCCCACGTTCCCGACGACGTGCTCGTCGAGATCGTCGACGAGGTGTTCCTTCCGCTCGTACGCGGCCGGGGAGCGCCGCCGGGCTGAGCCACGGCGACCGACGGCGCTCCCGGACACGGCGTTCCGTCGAGCGAGGTGTGCGTCCCTAGGCCGCGGCTGGCTTGCGGACGGTGACGCCGATGCGGTTCAGGGCGTTGATGGACGCGATGGTCATCACCAGGGCGGCGAGGGTCTCCTCGTCGTAGTGGTCGGCGGCGTCGTTCCAGACGTCGTCGGGAACCCCGGCCGGGTTGTCGGCGATCCGCGTGGCCGCCTCGGCGAGCGCCAGCGCCGCCCGCTCCTCGTCGGTGTAGAAGGGCGCCTCGCGCCAGGTCGCCACCGACCAGATCCGCTCTTCGGTCTCCCCTTCCGCCCTGGCCTCGCGGGAATGCAGGCTCACACAGAACGCGCACCCGTTGATCTGGCTGACCCGCAGCTTGACCAGGTGCTGGGTGCTCTTCGGCAGGGGACTGGAGGCGAGGTGGTCCTCCAGTGTCCGGAGGGCCTTGTACGCGTCGGACGCGGCCTTGGCGACGTTCATTCGCGCCTGCACGTGACCTCCTAATCTGGATATTCGATGTCTAGAATTAAGGCGCACGGATCCCCCCGGCGCCGCGCGGGCGATGAGCGATCAGGACCCGCCGAGCCCCCGCCGGACCCGGTCCGGGACGGCCGAGTTCTGCTGCTCCACGGCCTTCTTCAGGTCGGCGAGCGTCACCGCGGCCAGCTCCCTGCGCCAGGCGAGCTCCGCCCGCCGCATGGTCTGCGAGATGGGGCAGACCCCGCGGTAGTCGATCCCCTCGTGCTCCCCCGGCCCCCGCCGGACGAGCTCCTCGCACCGGAACACCGGGTCCCGCCCCTCGATCGCGGCCACCACGTCCATGACCGTGATGTCCTCGGGACGCCGCGCGAGCCGGAACCCGCCCCGCGGCCCCGGGACGGAGACGAGGATCCCCGCGCGGGCGAGGGCCTGGAGCTGTTTGTTGAGGTAGGCGGCGGGCAGCTCGTAGAACGCCGCCAGCCGCGCGGCCGTCACCGTCTCCTCCGGATCCAGCCACGCCAGGTTGAGGCACTCGTGCAGCGCCCACTCGACGCCCTCGCTCATCCGCATGATTCTGGATATTAAACATCCAGGATTATTCCCGCAACGGTCGCCGCACCATGGGACGGACGTCCACAAGAGCCGGCCGAGGGCGGGTGCGCTAGTTTCTGTGTCGATGAATGCCGCGAACGTGACGTTCCGCACGGCCACGAAGTCCGATGTCCCCGCCCTGGTCGACCTGGTCGAACGGGCCTACCGGGGCGACGCCAGCCGCGCCGGGTGGACGACGGAGGCCGACCTGCTCGGCGGCCAGCGCACCGACCCGGACATGGTCGCCGCCATCGTGGACGACCCGTCCGGCCGGATGCTGATCGCCGAGGCGGACGGGACCCTTCTCGCCTGCTGCCAGCTCGAGAGGGGCGACGACCACGCCTACTTCGGCATGTTCGCGGTCGACCCGAACCTGCAGGGCGGCGGGCTCGGCAAGCGGGTCCTGGCCGAGGCCGAACGGGTGGCGCGCGAGGAGTGGGGCGCCGCCGAGATGCGCATGACGGTGATCACCCTGCGCGAGGAGCTGATCGCCTGGTACGTGCGGCGCGGCTACGTCCGCACGGGGCAGAAGAAGCCCTTCCCGTACGGCGACGAGCGGTACGGCCTTCCCAAGCGCGACGACCTCGAGTTCGAGGTCCTGGCGAAGAAGCTCACCTGACCGGGCGCCGAGTCACCTGGTCCCGTCCTGTGACCGTTCGGGGCGCCGGCGCGGCGTGAAGGCCGCGCGACCCCTCGGACACCCGCCTCCGAGACACCTCCGCACCACCGACCCTCGGCGCCCGACCCTCCCTCCGCGCCCGCTCCAGCACGTCCTCGTTTTGATGAAATTACGTAGATACGTAACATTGTCTCCGTGGAGGACGAGGAACTGGCGGAGCGGATCGCGCGCCTGGAAGAGCGCGTGACGCTGCTGGAACAGTCGCGGGCGGACTCCGAGACCGAACCGCCCGCGCGGGGGGAGACGCTCTGGGCCCTCTACGGACTGAAAGACCGTGTCGACGATCCCGGCGCGGTCCTTTTCACCGGCTCGGTGACGCTGCCGCCGGGTGAGCACTACGAGTGGCAGGAAGGGCATCTGACCGGCGAGCTGCTGGCCGACGACTGGTCGCAGGCGGCCGACACGCTGGCGGCGCTCGCGCATCCGGTGCGCCTCCTGCTGCTGCGGGAGATCCTCCACGGCGCCCGGACGACCGCCGAGCTGGCCGCGCACGAACAGCTCGGCACGACCGGACAGCTCTACCACCACCTGCGTCAGCTCGTCGCCGCCGGCTGGCTGCGGACCACGGCGCGCGGGCGCTACAGCGTTCCCGGTGAACGGGTGGTGCCCCTGCTCGCCGTCCTCGCGGCGACCCGCCGCTGAAACCGTCCCGGGGAGGGAAAAATGCACAGGACGCTCGCCCGTTTCAGAACGTTGTTCATCCTCGCCGGCCTCGCACTGACGTTCGGCGAGGTCCTGCACGGCGTCGACGCGCTGACCAAGGCCGGACTCGTGCTGATCATCGGTGGCCTGGTGCTGTTCTTCGTGCCCGGCGCGGCCCCGGGCCGGGAACCGGTCGTCGTGCGCAGCCCCATGCGCGGACGCTGGGTGCCGGTCAACAGCCCCGCCGACCGCGTCCCGAGCCACGGCACCCACGAACTCGGGCAGACCTACGCGATCGACCTCGTCCACGTGCCGGACGACCGGAAGGAGTGGCGGCCGTTGCGCTGGTGGCCGCTCGCGTCGCGTCCGGAGACGTTCCCCTCGTTCGGGCAGGAGATCACCGCGCCCGCGGACGGCGTCGTCGTCCACGCAAGCGACTGGCAACGCGACCACTGGAGCCGCAACTCCTGGCCCGCGCTGCTCTATCTGCTGATCGAGGGGATCGTCTTCCGCGCGCTGTTCTCCTTCCTGACGCTGTCGGCGGGACGGTTCGTGGTCGGCAACTGCGTGGTGCTCGACATCGGCGACGGTGTGTACGCGGTGCTGGCCCACCTGCGGCGGGGGTCGGTCCGCGTTCGCAAGGGCGACCGCGTTCGCGCCGGGGACGTGCTCGGCGAGGTCGGCAACTCCGGCAACTCCTCCGAGCCGCACCTGCACTTCCACCTGATGGACCGCCGGCGTCCCGGCACCGCCGCCGGAATCCCGTTCGTCTTCCGCTACGAGAGCGACGGCGAGGGCATCACCGGCGTGCCCGGCGGACGCCGGCCGTTCGTGGTCGAAACGGCGACCGGCACCGACCGCGCCGCCTGAGAAGCGCGACAAGTACCCTGTTCACCGTGGGGGATCTGGGACGCGGGGTGCTCTACCCGCGTGAGCAGGCGGCCGTCGTCGACATCGACCGCAGGCCCCCGCGTGCCTCCCTCGAACCCTTCGTCGAGTTCTACTGGCACGTCCGGTGGAGGGCGGACGAACCCTACGAGACGAAGGTGCTGTCCCACCCGAACGTCCACTTCGTCTTCGAAGAGCCCCGCCCGCTCGTCTACGGCGTGAACCGGAAGCTGTTCGTCCGGCGGCTGGAGGGACGAGGGCAGGTCCTCGGCGTGAAGTTCCGTCCCGGCGCGTTCCGTCCGTTCACGTCCGGGCCGGTCATCGACCTCGCCGACCGCAGCTTCCCCGCCGCCGACTTCTTCGGCCCCCAGGTGGACGAGGTCAACCGCGCCGTCCTCGGCACGACCGACACCGACGCCATGGTGGACGCCGCCGAACGGTTCCTCGCACGGCACCTGTCCGACCCCGACCCGGTCGCCCTGAGAGTGGCGGAGATGGTGGACGTCCTCACCGCGAACCCGTCGCTGTACCGGGTCGACCAGGCGGCCGAGGCGCTGCACGTCTCCGTCCGCACCCTCCAGCGGCTCTTCGCCGAGTACGTGGGAGCGAGCCCCAAGTGGGTCCTGCGGCGGGCCCGCCTCCATGAGGCGGCGGCCCGAGCCGACCAGGGCGCCGTCGTCGACTGGGCCGCCCTCGCCGACGACCTCGGCTACTCCGACCAGTCGCACCTCACCCGCGACTTCTCCGCCACGGTGGGCGTGTCACCGGCCAGGTACGCCGGCTTCAGAAACTGACCCCGGCACGGTTCAGTCGGGCCTGGGAACGAGACGGAACGCGACAAAGGCCGGAAGCACCTCCAGATTCGCGTGGTCCTCCGGATACCGGACGGCCATCTCCGGCACGGGACGAGGTTCCAGAAGCTCCTCGATCAAGAACCCCGCCTCGCGGAAGTCGGCGCACACCGAGGTCAGGGGACGACGCCGAGCGCGGATGGGCCAGTCCCGATCGGGGCTCAGCGACTCCTCCACCCACTCCTCGGAGAAGTACGACCCGCCCAGCCGCACCCACTGCATGACGGGATGCTCGGTCGACAGGACGAGCGCGCCGTGCGGGGCGAGGATGCGGCGGAACTCCCGCAGCAACCCGACCCCGTCGTCGAGGTAGTGCAACGCCAACGCGAAGACGACCAGGTCGGCCGAGCCGTCCGGGACCCAGGTCAGCGGCTCGGACAGGTCATGGACGCGCAGGTCGGCGAGGCCGTCGCAGCGGGCGCGGGCGAGTTCGACGAACGTGGGGCTCACGTCGCAGCCGGTGACGCGGGCACCGCGGTCCAGCAGCTCGCGGGCGTAGAAGCCGGGTCCGCAGGCCGCGTCGAAGACCGCGAGTCCCCGGACGTCTCCGGCGAGGCCCAGCACGGCGGGACGGTCGTAGAGGGCGTTGTAGGCGCTGTTCTCGGCGTGGGCGGCGTACTCGTGAGCGAAGCGTTCGTACATGCCCCGATCGTCGCAGAAGGATCAACTGGACGTGTCAGGAGCGCGACCGGTCTCGGTCAGATCCTCCGGGACGGTGGGCAGCACGGAGGCGAAGTAGTCGCGGGCCGCGGCCATCGTCCCGATGTCCCTGCCCGCCTTCTCCGACAGGTACCAGCGGTGTTCGAGCACCTCGTGGAACACCTCGACGTCGTCGAGCCGGCCGCGCAGGTCGTCCGGGACGGCGTCGATGACCGGCTGGTAAACCTCGGCGAGCCACGCGTTCGCCGCGACCACCTCCGGGACCGGCTCGCCCCGGACGCGTTCGAGGTGCCCGCGATACCCGGCGATGTCGTTGAGGAGACGCCGGGCCTGGTTCTCCTGCGCGTCGAGGCCCGTCCTGGCCTTGAGGACGCGCCGGTGGTGCCCCGGCTCGGCCACCCGCGTCCTGACGCGGAGCCTGAGGCCGCCCGGCTCCTCGGGACGGTCCCCCGCCGCGGGGTCGCGCGGGCCCGCGTCGATCAGCTCGACCTCGTCGACGTCGAAGCCGAGCGCGTTGATGCGGCGGAGCCGTTCGGCGATGCGGTAGCGCTGGTCGGCCGGGTGCAGGATCTCCTCGCGGGTCAGCTCGTCCCACAGCGCCCGGTAGCGGCGCGCGGTGTCGTCGGCGACGTCGACCGGGTCGACCGACGCCGTCAGGGTCCCCGCCGCGGCGAGGTCGAACAGCTCCCCGGCGATGCGCTCCCGCGCGAGTTCGAGGTCGTGGGCCCGCTGGCCGTCGGTCAGGGACGGGTGCAGCTCCGCGGTCTCGGCGTCCACGAGGTAGGCGGCGAACGCACCCGCGTCCATCCGGAACAGGACGTTCGACAGCGAACAGTCCCCCCACATGAATCCCGCCAGATGCAGCCGGACGAGCAGCTCCACCAGCGCGTCCAGGAGACGGTCGATGCGGTGCCCGTAACGCGCGTCGGAGAACAGGGCCCGGTAAGACGAGGAGTAGTCCAGGAACCGGGTGACGAGGGCCGCGTCGGGCACGGGCCGGTCGACCACCACGCCGATCACCTCGACGGCGGGAAGCCCGAGGTCGCGCAGGCGGCGCAGCAGCCGGTACTCGCGGCGGGCGAGCCGCGTGTCGAGCTCCTTGACCGCGTACACGGCCCCGCCCTCGGCGACGAACCTGACCGTGTGCCGCGACAGCCCCCGTTGGCGGATCTCCACGAGCCGGTCGTCGTCCCACGCGCGGAGGGGTTCCTCCCACGGCAGGTCCAGCAGCCCGGCCGCCGACGTCGCCGGCGGGGTGAAGACGAACCGCATCGGGTCACGTCAGCGCACGCCGGCCTCGTGCGCCTCCCGCTGGGCCTCCCGCTCGGCGGCGCGGGCCTCCTCGGCGATGCGGCCGAGCTCGGCGGCGCGCTCCTCGTCCCGGGTGAGGTTCTCGCCGCTCGCCGGGTCGAACAGGTGGAGCTTGGCGGTGTCGATCCACAGCTCCGCCTCGCGGCCCGGCGTGATCAGGCTCCCCGCGTCCAGCGCCACGACGGCCTGCGTGCGCAACTGGTCGCTGTCGAGCTCCCGGGACAGGTCGCGCAGCTGCGCGGCGACGTCGGCCGGCGCCTCGTACGGGACGTAGGCGTACAGCTCGTTGCCGAGCCACTCGGTCACGTCGACCTTGACCCGGACGACGCTGCCCCGCGCCTTCTTCTCCTCGCTCACCATGGATGCGTCCTCGAAGTGCTCCGGGCGGATGCCGACGAGCACGATCTCGCGGTCGCCGACCGCGGCGGCCTTGCGTTCGTCGCGCAGCTCGAACCGGCCGAGCGGGGTGTCGAGGAACGTGCCGCCCTTCCCGCCTGCGCCCTCCTCGCCGGTGCTCTTCGCCGTGCCGACGGGACGCTCCACGGTCGCGGGCAGGAAGTTCATCGACGGCGACCCGATGAACCCCGCCACGAACAGGTTCACCGGCTCCTCGTACAGCTCGCGCGGGCTCCCGACCTGCTGGAGGACGCCCCGGCGCAGCACGGCGACACGGTCGCCGAGCGTCATCGCCTCCGTCTGGTCGTGCGTGACGTACACGGTCGTGACGCCGAGACGCCGCTGGAGCCGCGAGATCTCCGTGCGCATCTGCCCGCGCAGCTTCGCGTCCAGGTTCGACAGGGGCTCGTCGAACAGGAACGCGTTGGCCTCCCGGACGATCGCACGGCCCATCGCGACCCGCTGGCGCTGGCCGCCGGACAGGTTCGCGGGCTTGCGGTCCAGGTGCTCGGTCAGCTCCAGCAGCTCCGCGGTCCCCTTGACGCGCCGCTGCACCTCGTCGTCCGGCACCTTGGCGAGCCGGAGCGGGAACGCGATGTTCTCGAACACGGTGAGGTGCGGGTAGAGCGCGTAGTTCTGGAAGACCATCGACAGGTTCCGCTCCCGGGGGGCGACCTTGTTGACGACCTTGTCGCCGATGCGCATCTCGCCGGACGTGATGTCCTCCAGCCCGACGATCATCCGCAGCAGCGTCGACTTGCCGCAACCGGACGGACCCACGAGGATCATGAACTCGCCGTCCCGGATGTCGAGGGAGACGTCGTTGACGGCTTTGAAGCCGTCCCCGTACTCCTTGACGATGTTCTTCATGGTGATGGCGGCCATGGCTCTCCCTCAACTCAGCCCTTGACGGCACCGGACGTCAGCCCGGCCACGATGCGGCGCTGGAACACCAGGACGATGACGACGACCGGGATGGTGACCACGACCGCCGCCGCGCAGACGGCGGTGGTGGGCTGCTCGAACTGCGAGGCGCCGGTGAAGAACGCCAGCGCCGCGGGGACGGGACGCGCGTTGTCCGACGACGTCAGCGAGATCCCGAACACGAAGTCGTTCCAGCAGAAGAAGAACGTCAGGATCGCCGCGGTGAACACGCCGGGCGCCGCCAGCGGGACGATCACCTTCCGGAACGCCTGCCAGCTCGTCGCGCCGTCCACCTGCGCGGCCTGTTCCATCTCCCACGGGATCTCGCGGAAGAACGCCGACAGCGTCCAGATCGCCAGGGGCAGGGCGAACGAGATGTAGGGGATGATCAGCCCGGGCCACGTGTCGTACAGGCCGATGTCGCGCCACAGGTTGAACAGCGGCCCGACCAGCGACACGACGGGGAACATCGCGATGGCCAGCGCGAACGACAGGATCAGCCGCTTGCCGGGGAACTCCAGCCGGGCGATCGCGTACGCGACGAGCGTCGCGAACACCACCCCGATGAACGTCGCGATCAGCGAGATCCCGATCGAGTTGATCAGCGCGGAGGTGAACAGGTCGGTCCGGAACACCGTCTTGTAGTTGACGAGCGTCCACTTCTCCGGCAGGAAGCCGCGGGTGTTGCCGACCTCGCCGGGCTGCTTGAACGACAGCATCACGATCCACAGGATCGGGAAGATCGTCCAGATGAGGATGAGGACGGAAGCGACGATCCACAGCCACTTCGAGCGGGCGCTCTCCATCACGTGTCACCCTTCTTCAGCTCGCCCCGCGCCTGGGCCATGTCCACGCGGAACCCCTTGATGTAGACCACCGCGATGAGGACGACGGACAGGAACAGCAGCACCCCGACGGCGTTCCCGAGCCCGATCGCGGTCCGGGTGATCGTCTGCCGGTAGGTGAGGAACGACAGCGTCTCGGTCTGGTTCTGACCGGCCGTCATGATGAACACGTTGTCGAAGATCCGCCAGGCGTCCAGCGTGCGGAACAGCACCGCGACGAGGATGGCGGCCTTCATGTTCGGGATCGTGACGCGCCACAGCCGCTGCCACGCGGTCGCCCCGTCCACCGTCGCCGCCTCGCCGAGGTCGCGCGGCACCTGCGCGAGACCGGCGAGCAGCAGCAGCGACACGAACGGCGTCGTCTTCCAGATCTCCGACAGGACGATCACGAACAGCGACGACCAGCGGCCGGAGAACCAGGCGTAGTCGCCGAGCCCGAACCAGCCGTTGACGAACCCCGACTGGAGCTCGAACGCGTACCGCCACGCGAACGCCGAGATGACGGTGACGATGCCGTACGGCAGCAGGACCGCGGTGCGGACGGTGCGGCGCGCGAACATCGCCCGGTGCATCACCATCGCCAGCGCGAACCCGATGACCAGCTCGATCGCGACGGTCACGAGCGTGATGACGAACGTGGTGAGCACGTCCTGCCAGAACAGCGCGTCCGACAGCGCGGTCGCGTAGTTGGCGAGGCCGACGAACTCGCGGTCGTCCGGCGCGGTGATCCGGTACCGGAACAGCGACAGGTACAGCGCGTTGGCCAGCGGGTACGCGGTCACCAGCAGCATCACGATCACGGCGGGCGCCGACAGCAGCAGGCCGAGCCTGCGCTCGGCGCGGCTGCGGTCGGAGACGTCCGCGCTCGTGCGCCGCGCGGCCGCGGGGGCCGGTTTCACAGCGGTCATCGTCCGTCCCCCTTCACAGCAGCGCCTCGTCGCGCAGGACCTGGCGGATGAACGTCGCGGACGCGCCGGGCGTCGAGGCCGGGTTCACCGCCCCGGCCGGATGCCAGCGGCTCTGCACGGCGCCGGACACGTCGCCGTAGTACGGCGTGATCGGACGGGGCGCCGCCGCGTCGATCGAGTCGCGGATCAGCCCGGCCATGGGGAACTCCCGCTGGATCTCCGGGTCGTCGTACACGGCCGCGCGCGCCGCCGGGTTGCCGGAGTCGAGCATGTAGAACTTCATGTTCTCGGTGGAGGTGATGCACTTGATCGCCTCCACCGCGAGGGTGTCCTTGTACTCGCTGTACGCGCTGATGCCGAGTTCGATGCCGCCGAACGGGGGCTTGGCCTCCTGCCCGGGAGTCACCTTCGGGTAGGGCGCCCAGCCGAGGTCGGACACGATGCTCTTGGGGATGTCACCGGCGTCCGCGTCGGCGTTCTCCGCCCGCCAGATGTAGCCCCAGTTGACCATGAAGCCGCCGCGGGAGCCGTTCAGCAGGAACCGCGACCGTTCCTCGTCGTCGGTGGACATGCTCGGGCTCGCCGCCGGGGACCGCGCCAGCTTCGAGACGATCTCCGCGGCCCGCCGGCCGGCGGGCGAGTCGATCTCGATCGTGGCCTCGGCGCCCTTCTCCGCCTCGCTGATGATCCGTCCGCCGGCCGACTCGACGAGGGCGTTGATCCACACCATGTAGCCCTCGTACTTGTTGGCCTGGACCCCGACGGTGGTGCCCGTCCGGACGGCCGCGTCGATCATCTTGTCCCACGTGAAATCGGGGGCGGACGGGTCGACGCCCGCTTTCTGGGCGACGGATTTGCGGTACCAGAGAACCTGGGTGTTCGCCCAGAAAGGCGCGGCGTAGAGCTTGCCCTCCCAGGTCGAGTTCTCCACCGCCGGCGGGAAGACTCCCTCGGTGAACTGTCGTGCCTCGTCCGCGCGGAATGGGCGCAGGAATCCGGCGTTGGCGGCCTCGGCGACGTACACCGGGTCGAGGCTCATGATGTCGATTCCGGAGTCTTTGGCGGCCAGCCTCCGGACGAGTTGTTCGCGTTGCTGCGTCGCGTCGTTGGGAAGAACCGATGTCGTGATCTTGTAACGCCCGCCGGAGGCCCGCGAACACCTTTCGGCGAGTTCGGCCTGTCCGCCGTCGTCGGGATTGGTGTACCAGGTGAGCGTGGGCGTCCCGTCGCCTCCGCCGCAGGCCGTCAGCCCCGCGGCCAGCAGGACCAGGGCCGCTCCCGATCGCAGCAGGCCCGTCCCGCCTCGTTTCGGACCGCTTTTCCGGCTCGGTTTCCGCGACCGTTTCCGCGTCCTTTTTCGGGCCCGTCCCGGTGGTCCGTGCGGGCCCGTCGTCGTGCCCGTCCCGCGCCTTGTCCGGGGCGGCGCGGCGTCCTCGTGTGCGACTCGCTCGACCATCGGGCCTCCCGAAGCCTCCCACCTGGTGCGACACTTCTCCGGGCCGCACGCGCGGAGGGTTCCGGCTTCCATGAGAACACCGGACACGGAAACTGTCGAGACACAATCTGTAACCGGCAGGGCGAATCAGTCACGCACGTGCTGATCTGACACAAAAATCCCGGCTTTCCCACCGGCCACAGCCGAATATTCCCGGGCTGACCGATCCCGGGAAACCCGATACCGGGATTCCTCACTTCCGAAACATGTCGAGGCGGGCACACGAGGAAGGCGCGGAGGGAACACGGACCCCGACCGACCCGCGCGCCCTCCACGCCTTCGTCCACGGGGCGGTCATCGCACGGCCCGGTGCGCGTACCGTCGCCTGCGCGTGACCGCCGGTTCCACCGTCCCGTCAGAGGGGTCCCCATCGGGTTCGCCGAGCAGTACGGTGAGGCGACCGGCGAAGGTTCAATTCCCCCTGGAACCGGACGATGATTCGCCGGGTCGTAGGAGCGCACGAGTGGTTCCCATCCGAGGCTCACGAGGCAGACACGAGTGACCAGCGGCGAAGGTTCTCCGGCGAGCAGGCCGGCCGACCTGCGCAAGGACCCGGCCGGTCCGGGCACGGACCCGATCGAACTGCGCAAGGATCCGATCGAACTGCGCAAGCCCGCGCCGGGCGAACGTCGTCCCGCCGCCCGCCCCCCGGAACGAACCGAGGACAGGCTTCAGGGGCCGGCGTGGCTCGTGCTCCCCATCCGCGCGGTCGCGCTGATCGTGTTCGTGCCGCTCCGGCTCGTCCACGAGCTGCTGGTCCAGATCGGGCGGGGCCTCCGGGCGCTGTGGAACGGCCTGATGCGGGCACTGGGAGGGCTCGGGCGCCTCATCGGCCGGGCGCTGCGGGGGATCTGGCGCGGCCTGTACAGGGGGCTGCTCGCCCCGATCGGGCGGCTCCTCGTGGCGTTCGTGCGGGGGATCGGCACGCTGCTCACCCTTCTCATCGTCCGCCCCGTGCGGTGGTTCGCCGTCGTGGTGGTCTACGGCCTCGCCCGCTGGATCTACCGTGCGCTGCTCGTCCCCCTCGGACGTCTCCTCGCCATGGCCGGCCGCGGGCTCGCCTGGCTCCTCGGCCGGGCCCTGCTCCGCCCGCTGTGGGCGGTGCTCCGCGGCCTCGGATGGCTGCTCGCCCGGCTCGGCGCCGGGCTGGTGTTCCTGCTCGACGGCCTCGTCACCGTCCTTCGCCTGCTCCTCAACGTGCTGGTCGTCATCCCGTCGAGGTACGTGTGGCGTTACCTGCTGCGTCCGCTGCTCCTCGGTCTGCGCTGGGTGGTGGTCGGCCTGGGCCGGGGCGTCGCCTGGCTGGGACGCGGTCTTCTCGTCCTGCTCCGTGCCCTCGGCAAGGCCCTCGCCGCGGTGTGGCAGGCCGTCGCCTGGGCGGGGATCCAGGTCGGCCGCTTCGTGGCATGGGTGGTGCGGATCCTGGTCGTGCTGCCCCTCCAGGTGCTGTGGCGGTACGTCCTCTCCCCGATCGGGGCCGGGCTCCTGGCGGCGTGGCGGCTCGCGGGCCGCGTCCTGCGGTGGCTTTGGCGGACGTTCGTCGTCCTTCCCGTCCGGGTCCTGGTCGTCGCCCCGGCGCGCTGGGTCACGGCGAACGTGCTGCGTCCGGTGGGGCGCGGGATCCGCGGGGCGTGGCGGACGGTGGTCGGCGAGCCGTTCCGGGCCGCGCGCCGGACCGTCCGGCAGGCGGGCCGGGACGTCCGCCTCCAGCTCCGCCGCGCGTTCCGCGGACACTGAACCGCGCCGGCCCCCTCGGGGAGCCGGCGCGGTCCTCGAACCACGGACGGCGCCTCAGCGGCTTCCGGTCAGCCGCGGGTGGCGCCTCTCAACGCCGTCCCTCACTCGGAGGCGGCGTCCCGCGCGGGCTCGGAGTCCTGCTCGGAGGCGGCGCGACGCCGGGTGCGTTCGCGCATCTTCCTGAGCAGTTCCTCCTTCTTGGCCGCGGCGTCCCCGCGGGCGCCGGACGAACCGGACGTCCCGCCGCGCAAGGCCCTGCGTGAGAGGTTCTCGCGCTGACCGCCGACGCCCAGCAGCCCGTTCCGGCGTTTCTTCGCCATGGCGATCTCCCGTTCGGCTGGGTGGTGGTCTGCTCTCGCGCACCCAGGTCCGGCCGTGCGGGAGTGGGAAACGTCAGACTCCGGTCGCGTCCCGGCCGGACCCGGCGGCGGGACGGTCGCGGTACACGCGCGGCAGGAGCGCCCACCACGCGACGGCGTCGTCGAAGGTCGGCATGCGGGTCACGCTAGGCGCCGCCCGCGGGCCCCCTCAACCGAATTTCGGACGGGCCGGGCTGAGATACTTCGGGCAATGTACCGGCTGCTGTTCTCACTGGTCGTCACCCGGATCCCCGCGGAGACCGCCCACCACCTGACGCTGCGCGGGCTTCGCGCGATCCAGGCCGTGCCCGGAGCGGTGCCGCTGCTGCGGCGGCTGCTCGTGCCCCGCGACCCCGCGCTGACCGTGCGCGCGTTCGGGCTGGAGTTCCCGACCCCGCTCGGCCTGGCCGCCGGGTTCGACAAGGACGCCGTGGCCTACGAGGCGCTCGGGGCGTTCGGGTTCGGCCACGTCGAGGTCGGCACCGTGACGGGACGTCCGCAGCCCGGCAACCCGCGGCCCCGGCTGTTCCGGCTCGTCCGCGACCGGGCGGTCATCAACCGGATGGGCTTCAACAACGCGGGATCGCAGGCCGCCGCACGGCGGCTGCGGGGCCGCGGCGACGAACCGATCGTCGGGGTCAACATCGGCAAGACGAAGGCCGTCCCCGAGGCGTGCGCGGCGGCCGACTACGTGGCGAGCGCCGAGCGGCTCGCCCCGTACGCCGACTACCTCGTCGTCAACGTCAGCTCGCCCAACACCCCGGGCCTGCGGAACCTGCAGGCGGTCGAGCACCTGCGCCCGCTGCTGTCGGCCGTGCGGGAGGCCGCGGACCGGGTGTCGTCCCGCCGCGTCCCGCTCCTGGTCAAGATCGCCCCGGATCTCGCGGACGACGACGTCGACGCGGTCGCCGACCTCGCCCTCGACCTCGGCCTCGACGGCATCATCGCCACCAACACCACGGTCTCCAGGGACGCGCTGCTCAGCCCGCCCGCCCTGGCCGAGGAGACCGGCGGGCTGTCGGGGGCGCCGCTGAAGGAGCGCTCGCTGGAGGTGCTGCGCCGGCTGCGGTCCCGGACCGGCGGGCGGATCACGCTGATCTCGGTCGGCGGCGTCGAGACCGCCGACGACGTGTGGGAACGCATCCGGGCGGGCGCCACCCTGGTCCAGGGCTACACCGGCATGGTCTACGGCGGTCCGCTCTGGGCGCACCGCGTGAACCGCGACCTGTCCCGTCGCCTGCGGGCCAGCGCCTTCCGCACGCTGGAGGAGGCCCGCCGCTGAGCGGCGCGCGGAGCGCCACGGGTTCGCCGTCAGACGAAGAAGCCGTCGGCGATCAGTTCGGGCAGGACGGCGTCGGCGTGGGCGCGGACGGCGCCCGGGTCCATGCCGGTGAGCCGGGCGATGGCGTCGAGGAGCGGATCGAGCGGCAGGGTACCGTCGCAGACGCCCGCGAGCGCGGCCTCGACCGTGCCGACGCCGGCCGCGCGGCGCAGCCGCCGGGTCTGGCGCAGGACGATCCGTTCGGGGTCCTCGGCGCCCGGCGGGCCGATCTGCTCCTGCACCAGACCGGGCACCGCCCCGACCGTTCGTCCACAGGCTGTGGAAAACTCCGCGGCCTTGGCGAGGCCGTCGAGCACGTCGGCCACATACGCCCCGACGGGCTCCTCGACGGGGTGCCGAAGCTCCTCGATCCGGACGGCCGGGCGGTCGCTGCGCCGCAACGTGATCCACCCGAACCCGACGCCGGTGACGTTCTGCCGCTCGAAGTGGTCGAGCCACGCCTCGTAGCGGGCGCGGTACTCCGGCGTCCCCGCCTCACAGGAGTCCCGCAGCCACAGTTCGGCGTACTCGGCGGGGTCCTGCACGTCCCGTTGGACGATCCACGCGTCGCATCCGCCGGGCACCCACGCGCCGACGCGCTCCTCCCACGGGACGCCGTCGACGTGCAGCCAGTTGGCCAGGAGCTGGCAGTATCCGCCCTCGTCCAGGTGCTGCGGGGCGTTCTCGACGAGCCGCCGGCAGAAGTCGTCCCCCGGCAGACCCGACTCCCGGTAGGTGAACCGGCGGTCGCCGGGGGGCGCGACGACGAACGGCGGGTTGGACACGATCAGGTCGAAGCGGCGGCCCCGGACGGGTTCCAGCAGCGGCCCGTGAAGCAGCTCGACGCCGCCCGCGTCCGCGTCGCCGGCTCCGGCGACGTCGATTCCGGAGAGCGTGAGACTCATCGCGGCGAGGTCCAGCGCCCGCGGATTGACGTCCGTGGCGGTGATCCGCGCGGACGGCGCGCGGCCCGCCACGTGCACCGCCTGGACCCCGCATCCCGTTCCAAGATCGAGGACGTTGTCCACAGGCCTGTGGACAACCAGCCGCGCCAGGTTGCCCGAGGCGCCGCCGGCGCCCACGACGTGATCGGCGGCGGGGACCCGTCCCGACCCCGGCCGCACCGTGAGGTCCGACACGACGTAACCGGCGTGGCCGGGGCGCGGTCCGGACCCGTCGGCGGTCACCGCTTCCAGCGGCTCGACGCGCAGCCGGGGCCGCACCCGCCCACCGGACCGCTCGGCGAGGCCGGCGGCGACCAGGACGTCCGCGTCGACCGGGCCCGGGTCCACGGGCACCTGCAACCAGAACAGCCGGGTCAGCGTCTCCAGCGGTGATCCGCCGCCGGTCGCCCGCAGCGCCGGCACGATCTCGTCCCGTGCGAGCGCACCGCCCGCGACGGGGCCGAGCATCTCCCGCACCCCGGAGACGGTGTAGTTCGCTTCGAGCAGGACGTCACGGACGCGGAGGAGCGGCTCCCGAAGATCAGGCACTCCCCCATCCTGCCCGTTCCCCGAAGCCCGCCGGACGATCCCCGGCCGCGGTCACGCCGGAAGGAAACGGTCACGCCAGGAAGTTCTTGAACCCCTCGGCCAGGGACTCGGCGATGCGCTGACGGAAGGCCGCGTCGGCGAGCTTGGCGGCGTCCCCCTTGTGGCGCATGTTGCCGCACTCGATGAACACCTTCGGGACCTTCGACATGTTGAGGCCGCCGAGGTCGTTGCGCCGGTCGAGACCGTCCTCGCCGAGGTAGTTGGAGTAGGGCATGCCGGTGCCCTCGCGGTACGCGTCGCGCAGCGCCTTGCCCAGCCTGCGCGACTCCGGCACGATCGCGGCGTTGGAGCCGATCGAGATCGGCTCGATGACGTGGAAGCCGTGGGCGGACGAGCGCGCGTTCCCGTCGGCGTGGATGGACACGGCGGCGTCCGCGCCCAGCCGGTTCGCGATCGCGGCCCGCTCGGTGACGCACGGGCCGACGCCCTTGTCGTTCTCGCGCGTCAGGGTGACCTTGGCGCCCTCGGCGCGCAGCAGCCTCGCCAGACGCAGGGAGACGTCCCATGTGAAGGCGTGCTCGGGGTAGCCGTTGCCCGACGCGGTGCCGGTCGTGTCGCACGCCTTGGTGCCGTTGCCGATCCTGACCTTCTTGTTGATCTCGGCCGGGTGGTCGGCGTTGCCGCCGTTGTGCCCCGGGTCGATCACGATGACCTTGCCCTTGAGGGCGGGCGCGCGACGCTTGGCCGCCGCGCGTTTCTCGACGCCCCCGGCGGGTGCGCCCGCCTCGGGCGGACGCACCGTCTCGTCCTCGTCAGCCGCTCCGGAGAAGCCGCACGCGGTGAGCGCGCCGAGACACAGCGCGGCTCCGGCGGCCGCGAGGCCGCCTCGTCGGATACGCACGGGCAGGCTCCTCCGTGACGGGTTCGTTATCGACCCACACAGTCTGCACGCCGAGGACGCCCCGTCAAAACGAAGTCCGGGAAACCGGCGCTCAGCCGAGCGGGCCCTCCCGGCCGAGGAGGGCGGCCAGGGCGCGCGCCTCGTCGGCGTCCAGGCCCAGCACCACGCGGGGCTTGCCCCACGGGTGGTCGATCGAATGGGCGACGTAGCTGGCGACGGACTCGGAGACCTCCTCGGCCAGGCCGCGCGCGTGCCGCCACTGCGACCATGCGCGCTCTAGTTCGCTCGCCGCGCGCTGCGCGCACGACACCAGTTCAGGGTCACGCACGAGATCCACCCCCTGATGGACACGTCCTTCGGTTGCCGCGCGGCGGGGTCGCCGTCCGGTGGTCTTCCAGGGCCGTCCGGACCTCGCCGCAGGGCGATGCGTCCATTAACCCGCCGGCGGGGCGTCGCGGGCCGCCGATTGCGGCAGGCTTGGTCGGCCCGTTACCCGGTGCACACCTGATCTGGACCGAGCGGCTCCGGCGACGCCCCGGTCATGACCGGAAGCGGAGGTGTGCGCGAGGAGCCGTCGGAGCGAGGGGTGGAAGGCGGGGGATCGAGGCAGGGGCGGCCGACCCGACGATCGGCGAGAGGGGATCGGCGACCGGAGGGACCGGCGCCGCGACGCGTTTCAGGCGGCGGGGACCGGCCCGGTCGTCGAGCGGACCACCAGGTGTGGGACGACGAGGTTCTGCCGGGCGGGGCGGGCCGGGTCGTCGATGCGCGCGGTCAGCAGTTCGGCGGCCACGCGTCCCATGTCCCGGCGCGGCTGGTCGACGCTGGTCAGGGAGATGTGCCGGATGGCGGCGAGGTGGGTGTTGTCGTAGCC
>DATCLF010000379.1:0-5964 GCA_036564055.1 Spirillospora sp. | reverse complement strand
ACCTCCCGCGCGGCCTCGACCCCGGCCGCGAACAAGTCTCCGCGGCCGCTCGGGAACAGGTAGTGGTGGTCGGTGGTCGTCGTGCAGCCCGCCTTGGCGAGCCACCCGAGCGCGGCGGTCGCCGCGCCGGACACCACCTCGGCGTCCATCCTCGACCAGGGCCGGTAGAGGGTCGTCAGCCACTCGAACAGGGTGCCGTCGACGGCCAGGCCCTGGCTCGCCCACTGGTAGAGGTGGTGGTGGGTGTTGACGAGGCCGGGCGTGGCGAGGCATCCGGTGCCGTCCACCCATTCGGCGCCCGCGGCGGAGGGGTCCACCGGGGCGGGGCCGGGGCCGACCGCCGTGATCCGGCCGCCGTCGACCACGATGTGGCCGGACGGGTGCTCCTCGCCGGAGACGGTGACGACGTACGCGTTGTCGATGACGACCGTCGTGGTCTCTTCCGCGGAGCCGGGGCTCGTCATGGGGCCGCCGCCTTCCGCCGCGCGGCGAGCCGCACCGCGTCGAGGATCTTCTCGTAGCCGGTGCAGCGGCACAGGTTCCCGGCGAGCGCCTCGCGGATCTCGGCGTCGGAGGGCGACGGGGTGCGCGCGAGGAGGGCGTGCGCCTGGACGATCAGGCCGGGCGTGCAGAAACCGCACTGGACGGCGCCGGTCTCGGCGAACGCCTCCTGGACGGGATCGAGCCGTTCCTCGCCCGGCCGTCCCCCGGCCAGGCCCTCGACCGTGCGGACCTCGCGTCCCTCCGCCTGGCCCGCGGCGACCAGGCAGGCGCAGGCCGGAACGCCGTCCAGGTAGACGGTGCAGGAGCCGCACTCGCCCTGCTCGCAGGCGTTCTTCGAGCCGGGCAGGCCGAGCCGCTCGCGCAGCAGGTAGAGCAGGCTCTCCCCCTCCCACACGTCGTCCACGGCCTGGGCGGTCCCGTTGACGGTGACGTTCACGCGCATCAGGAGGCCCTCCTTCCTGCGGTGCGGTCGGCCCGGTGGTCGTCCCAGGCCCAGGTCAGGGTGCGGCGGGCCATCACCGCGAGGGCGTGGCGGCGGTAGCCGCCGGTCCCGCGGACGTCGTCGATCGGCGACGCCGCCCGCGCCACCAGCTCGCCGAACCGCCGCGCCGCCGACGCGGCGAGCGGGCCGCGGCCCTCCCAGTCCAGTTCGCCGGTGATGAACTCCTCGGCGGCGACGGCGCGGCGCGGCGTCGGCGCGGCCGAGCCGAGCCCGGTCCCGACGCGGCGTTCGGCGGGGTGCAGCGCGATCGCGAACGAGCACACGGCGATCACCATCGCGTTGCGGGTGCCGACCTTGGAGAAGTACTGCGGGCCGGACGCGGGGGCCGTCCAGAACGCGCGGATCAGCTCGTCGGGCTCCAGCGCGTTGCGCTTCGCGCCGGTGAAGAAGTCCGCCGCGGGGATCATCCGGACCCCGCGGGCCGCCGACTCGGCCTCGATCACCGCGCCGGCCGCCAGCAGCGGCGGGTGGCCGTCCCCCGCGGGCGAGGCCGCGCCGAGGTTGCCGCCGACCGTGCCCCGGTTGCGGATCTGCGGCGAGCCGACCGTCCGGGACGCCTGCGCGAGGCCCGGCAGCCGGTCGCCGAGCTCCTCGATCAGCCGCGTGTAGGTCACCCCGGCGCCGATCCGGAGCCGTCCGCCGGCCGTGTCCCACTCGGCGAGGTCGCGGATTCGTGTGAGGTCGAGCAGCGCCTCCGGGCGCCGCACGTCGAAATTGATCTCGACCATGACGTCGGTGCCGCCCTGCAGCGGCACCGCGCCCGGCCGCTCCGCCTTGAGGGCGAGGGCGTCCTGCCAGGTCGCCGGTCGCAGGAAGTCCATGGTCGGGTCCTCGGTCGCTGGTGGTTCGGTGACGGGCTAGTCCCAGGCGGACGGTTCGGGCGCGGCGTCGTCGGCGAGGACCGTCCCCTCGATCAGCCCGTACGGGCGGTCGGCGGCGAAGTAGACCTCGTTGTCGTTGTCCAGGCCGAACGGTTCCAGGTCGACCAGGAAGTGGTGCTTGTTGGGCAGCGACAGCCGGACCTCGCAGAGTTCCGCCTGTTCTTCCAGTACCCGCCGTCCCATCGCGAAGAGCGTCTGCTGGAGCGAGAAGCTGTGCGTCTCGGCGAACGCCCTGAGGAGGGACTCGCGGGCAGTGCGGTAGGAGTCGTCCCAGTGGGCGTCCGTTCCTCGGTGGCGCCACTGGGCGGTGACGGAGGTGGCGAGGATCCTGTCCGTGGCCGGGGCGAGCGTCGTGTACTCGTCCTGGATGAACCCGTGGAACTCGCTGCCGGTCGTGTTGAGGACGACGAGGTCGGTGACGCCGGACACCACCGACTCGGCCCGGCCCTGGCCGTCGCTGTGGACGAGCGCGGTGCGGACCTCCCCGCCCTCCCGGACGAACGAGTGCCCGCCCGTGATCCGGCCCCAGCCGTACTCGCGGATCTCCACCCGGGCGTGCGCGATCGTCGGCTGGGACTCCACGAAGTGCCGCGCGAGCAGCAGCCCGAAGTCCTCGATCGCTCCGATCCCGTACTTCTTCGCGAACGCGAAGACGGTGTTCTTCTGGGTGTCGGTCGGGAGGACGGCGCCGTTGTCCCCGGCCCGGTGCACCGCCTCCATGTCGCCGGAGAGCGAGACGCTCACGTTCACGTCCTTGAGCCGGTGGACGTCGCCGTCCCGGGTGACGCGGACGACCCGGGTCTCCGCCTTCCCGTAGCGGTTGGGGCCGAGCACGACCTTCATCGCCGCTAGCTCCCTCGGTAGGTCGAGTACGCGTACGGGCTGATCAGCAGCGGGACGTGGTGGTGCCGTTCGGGCTGGGTGATCGTGAAGGCCACGGTGACCTCCGGGTAGAAGTCGGACAGCCCGGTGGTGTCGAAGGTCAGGCGGTGGACCCCCGCCCCGGTCGGCGCGCCGAAGTCCCTGACCCGGCCGTCGGCGTCGGTGCGGGCCTCGGCCAGCGTCGTCCAGCCGCCGCCGTCCCGCCGTTCCAGCCGGACGGCGACACCGGCGGCGGGGAGCCCCTTCGCCGCGTCCAGGACGTGCGTCGACAGGCTCATGCTCCACGCTCCCCGGCGAGTTTCCGCAGCCGCAGGTCGACGATCCCGGCCAGCTCCGCCCGGACGACCCGCCGCTCGGTCTCGACGTCATTACCCAGGCGCGTGCGCAGCTCACGCAGCATCTCGGCGGCGGTGCGCCCGGACGCGCGGATCAGGAACACGTGCCCGAACCGCTCCTCGTAGGCGCGGTTGCCCTCGGCGAGCGCGGCCCTGATGTCCGCATCCGCGTCGTCGACCCCGGACTGCTCGTCCCGCGACCAGCCGGCCTCCCGCGCGTCGCCCCGCGCCCGCTCGCCGATGCGGGGATGGGCGGCGAGGGCCTCCTCGATGTCGGCCCAGTCCAGCTCGTCCATCACCACCCGCCGGGACGTCGCCCGCAGGGCGGCGAGGTCGCGGGCGGGCCCCGCGGTGACCGCCGCGAGCCACCGCCGGGACGCACAGCACGCCGCCAGGTCGGCCTTGTCCAGATCGGCCTCGTCCGGATCCTCCGCATCCGCGGCGTCCGGACCGGCCTCGCGTGCCTCGGGTTCGTCGGGCTTCACGCTTGCCAGTAGACACAGGCGCCCGGCCGCGGGTCGAGACGCAGGACCTCCGAACTGAGACCCCGATCACACGTCCGTTTTTTGTAGCTTGCTCCACATGAGGCTGCGCTCCCTGCTCGCCATCCCCCGTCTGCGGCTGGAGGTCGTCACGGGGGAGGACGACCTGGACCGCGCGATCCGGTGGGTCGTCACCACCGACCTGCTGGAGCCGGGGCGTTACCTGCGCGGCCGCGAGCTCGTGCTGACCGGGCTCGTCTGGCGGACCCGCCCCGCCGACTCGGAGACCTTCGTGCGGGCCCTCGCGTGCGCGGGCGTGTCGGGGCTCGCGGCCGGGATGGCGCTCGGCGCGCTGCCCGGCGACCTCGTCGACGCCTGCCGCCGGTACCGGATCCCCCTGTTCAAGGTGCCGGAGGACGTGTCGTTCGCGACCGTGACGGAGGAGATCGTCCGGCGGCTGTCACGGGCCCGCGCCTCCGACCTGGCGGCCGTGCTGGACCGGCACCGCCGCCTCGTCGAGGGCACGGGCCTGGACGCGGTCGTCGACCTCGTCGGCCACTGTCACGTGCTGACGCCCACGGGGCGGGTCGTCGCGGGACCGCCGCCGCCCGACCCCGCCGCCCTGGCCGGGGAGTTCCTCACCGCGCCGCGCCTGCCGCACCACGCGGCCGCGCTCGGCATGTCGCTCTTCCCGGTCGCCGCCGGGGCGGTGCCGCGCGTCGCCGACTGGTTCATCGCCTCCGAGGGCGACTTCGGCGACTGGCCGCCGGAGCGCCGTGCCCTCGTCACCGAGCTCGCCGCCATCGTCGCCATCGAGCGGGGACGCCTGGAGAGCCCCGCCCGCCGGGACGGGGAGATCGTCACCGCCGCCGCCGTCGGGGACGTCACCCGGCTGCGGTACGCGGGCCTGGCGGACGGGTCGTACGTGGCGGTCGCCGCGTCGGGGCGCGGTTCCCCCCGTCCGGACGGGCCGCGTCCGGACGAGCTGCGTCCGGACGACCTGCGCGCCGTGCTCGCCGAGATCCTGCCGAACCCCCGGGCGGTGGGCGTCGTGGACGGGGAGGTCATCGCGCTCGTCCCGGCCACCGGTCACGACGGCCGCGACATCGCCGCGACGACGCGGGCCGGCCTCGGCCGCCTGGCTCCCGGCCTGCCGGGGGGCGGTGTCGCCGCGGGCGTCAGCGACGTCGCCCCGTTCCACTCCCTGCGCACCGCCGTCGAGGAGGCCCGCTACGCCCGCCGCCTCGCCGCCGCGCGTTCCGCCCCTTTCTGCGTCGTCCGGCACGACGAGCTGGCCATGCACGTGCTGCTGCTCGCCGGCGCCCCCGACGGCGTCCGCGACATGTTCCGGGCCCGCCTGCTGGAGCCGCTGCGCGAGTACGACAGGACCCACGGCGCCGACCTCGTCCGGACGCTGGAGACGTTCCTCCAGAACTCCGGCTCGTGGACGCGCTGCGCCGAACGGCTGCACCTGCACGTCAACTCGGTCCGCTACCGGATCCAGCGCGTCCAGGACCTCACCGGCCGCGACCTGTCCCGGCTGGAGGACAGGGTCGACTTCTTCCTCGCGCTCCGCCTGATGGACGCCCCCGAAGAGAACGCAGGAGGCGGCGCCGGGCGGACGTGACCCGGGACGTCGGAAGCTCACCCCTTCCCGGCGATGGCGTCGAGGGCCTCGGTGATGTCGGCCTCGGCCTTCGCCTTGTCGATGCCGAGGTCGGACAGGACGCCGTCGCCGTCCTCGAACTCCAGGACGGCGAGCAGGACGTGCCCGGTCCCGACGTGGTTGTGGCCCGGCCGGAGCGCCTCCCGGAAGGTCAGCTCCATGATCTTCTCGGCGTCCGCGTCGTAGGGGATCATCTCGGGGACGCCCTCGGACTCCGGCGGCAGCACGGCGGTGGCGGCCTGGCGGACCGTGTCGAGCAGGACGTCCTGCGCGCGGATCGCCTTGGCGGCGAGCCCCTCGGGCTCCGACAGCAGGCCGAGGACGATGTGCGCGGGAACGATGTGGTCGTTGCCGGCGGCCCGCGCCTCGTTCATCGACGCCACGACGACGTTGCGGGCGCGCTGGGTGAACCGGGGAAAGCCCGCGGACGGGTCGAGCTCGGGCACGGACTCCTTGGGCACGAAGCGCTTCTGCGCCGCCTGCTTGGTGACGCCCATGCTCCTGCCGATCTCCGTCCGGGACGCCCGGAGCGCGCCTGGTCGACGAAGTGGACGATGAGGTCGTCGGCGACCTCGCCGAGGTGCTCCGCGGCGATCACCGCGGAGCGGAGCTGTTCGAGGGCGTCGGTGTGGGCCTTCTTGATGCCGTTGATCAGGTCGTCGAACCGGATCCGCCCGATCGGGATCGCGGGCACGGGGGACTCGGGGGTCTC
>DATCLF010000378.1:0-7966 GCA_036564055.1 Spirillospora sp. | reverse complement strand
GCCCTGACCCGCGAGGGCGGCCACCGCCGGCGCCGCATCGCGCATGCCGGCGGGGACGCGACCGGCGCGGAGATCAGCCGCGCCCTCCTCACCGCGCTCAAGGACTCCGGCGTCGAGGTCATCGAGCACGCCCTCGTCCTCGACCTGCTGAAGGACGCGTCCGGACGCGCGGCCGGGATCACCCTCCACGTCATGGGCGAGGGCCAGCCGAACGGTGTCGGCGCCGTCCGCGCCCGCGCCGTCGTGCTCGCCACGGGCGGGCTCGGCCAGGTGTTCTCCGCCACCACGAACCCCGAGGTCTCGACCGGCGACGGCGTCGCGCTCGCCCTGCGCGCCGGCGCCGAGGTCACCGACCTGGAGTTCGTCCAGTTCCACCCGACCGTGCTGTGGCTCGGCGAGGGCGCGCGGGGCCGGCAGCCGCTGATCTCCGAGGCGGTCCGGGGCGAGGGCGCCCATCTCGTCGACCACTCCGGCGGGCGCTTCATGACCGGACGCCACGAGCTCGCCGAGCTCGCGCCCCGTGACGTCGTCGCCAAGGGGATCATGAACCGGATGCGCGAGACCGGCGCGTCCCACATGCTGCTGGACGGCCGTCACCTCGGCGCCGCGACGTGGGAGCACCGCTTCCCGACGATCCTCGCCGCCTGCCGCCACCACGGCATCGACCCCGTGACCGCGCCGATCCCGGTGGTGCCGGCCGCGCACTACGCGAGCGGGGGCGTCCGCACGGACCTGTACGGGCGCACGTCCGTCCCCGGCCTCTACGCCTGCGGCGAGGTCGCCTGCACGGGCGTCCACGGGGCCAACCGCCTGGCGTCGAACTCCCTGCTGGAGGGCCTCGTCTTCGCCGCCCGGATCGCCGCCGCGCTGCGGCGCGACCTGGCGGACGCCTCGTCCCGGCCGGACCCCGTGACCCCGGCCGGCCCTCCGCCGCCGGACGAGCCCATGCCCGCCGGTCCGGACGGCCCCCGAACGGGCGGCCCCGGAACGGGCGGCACCGATGGCGCCCGGCCCCGGGCCGGGGGAGCCGGCCGGGCTCGTGACGGCGGCGACCGCGCGGGGGCGCCGGCGGCCGGCGGTCTGATCGCGGGCGCGGCCCGCGAGGAGATCCAGCGGATCATGACGTCCTACGCGGGGGTTCTGCGGGGGGCGGAAGGGCTGGAGACGGCCGCCCGTGAGCTGGCGCGGCTGCCTCGGGCCGCGGACGCGGAACCCGGTGTCGAGGCATGGGAGACGACCAACCTGCACACCGTGGCGTCCGCGATCGTGGCGGCGGCGCGGCGGCGGGAGGAGACCCGCGGCAGCCACTGGCGTGAGGACTTCCCCGACCGGGCCGACGACGCGTGGCGGGGCCACCTGGTGACACGGCTCGCCGGGAACGTCCTGACGACCACCTACGAACCTCTGGAAGGGATGCGCTCATGACACCGGAACTGTCGCAGAGGCTGAGCGCCGCCGGGCTCGATCCACAGGATGTGGAGAACCTCGTCCACACGGCACTCGACGAGGACGGCGAGACCGACGTCACCAGCACCCCGATCTTCGCGCCGGAGCACACCTCCACCGGGGACCTCACCGCGCGCGAGGCCGGCGTCGTCGCGGGCATCCCGGTGGCGTGCGCGGTCTTCGAAGCCCTCGACGTGGCCTATCAGCCGAAAGCCGAGGACGGCGACCATGTCGTCCCCGGCCAGACCCTCATCTCGGTCAGCGGCCGGACCCGCGCCATCCTGCGCGCGGAACGGACGGCGCTCAACCTGCTCACCCACCTGTCCGGCATCGCGACGGCCGCCCACAAGTGGACGAAGGCGTTGGAAGGCACGAAGGCCAAGGTCCGCGACACCCGCAAGACGCTGCCCGGTCTGCGCGCCCTCCAGAAGTACGCCGTGCGGTGCGGCGGAGGCGTCAACCACCGGATGGGCCTGCACGACGCCGCCCTCATCAAGGACAACCACATCGCCGCGGCGGGAAGCGTCACCAAGGCGTACGAGGCGATCCGTTCCGTGTACCCGTCCCTGCACATCCAGGTGGAGTGCGACACGCTCGCACAGGTCGAAGAGGCCCTGTCCGTGGGAGCGGACAGCATCCTGCTCGATAACATGACCGACGCCCAGATGACCGAGGCGGTCAGGCTCGTCGCGGGACGTGCGGAGCTCGAGGCAAGCGGTGGCCTCACCCTTGACCGGGCCCGAGACGTCGCCGTGACCGGCGTGGACTACCTTGCGGTCGGTGCGCTCACGCACTCCGCGCGTGTCTTCGACATCGGCCTTGACTTCACCTGACCAGCGGGGACCTGATGCTGCTCACGATTGACGTCGGTAACACCCAGACCGTCCTCGGCCTCTTCGAGGGCGACGAGGTGATCGAGCACTGGAGGATCAACACCGATCCGCGGCGCACGGCCGACGAGATCGCGGTGGTCCTCCAAGGACTCGTCCAGCAGAGCCCGCTGCTGGCCGAGACCGACATCAGCGGCATCGCCCTGTGCTCCACCGTCCCGTCCGTGCTCCACGAGATGCGGGAGATGTGCCGCCGCTACTACGGCGACGTGCCCGCGGTGATCGTGGAACCGGGCGTCAAGACCGGCGTCCCCGTCCGCATGGACAACCCGAAGGAGGTCGGCGCCGACCGCGTCGTGAACGCGCTCGCCGCCGCCCACACCCACGGCGGCCCCGCGATCGTCGTCGACTTCGGCACCGCCACCACCTTCGACGCCGTGTCCGCCCGCGGCGAGTACGTGGGCGGCGCGATCGCCCCCGGCATCGAGATCTCCATCGACGCGCTGTCGCAGCGTGGGGCGCAGCTCCACAAGATCGAGCTGGTCAGGCCGCGCAACGTGATCGGCAAGAACACCGTCGAGGCGCTGCAGTCCGGGATCATCTTCGGGTTCGCCGGCCAGGTGGACGGCATCGTCGAGCGCATGTCCGAGGAGCTCGCCGACGACCCCGCGGAGGTCACGGTGATCGCGACCGGCGGCCTGGCGCCCCTCGTCCTGGAGGAGTCGCGCAGCATCGACGTGTACGAGCCGTGGATCACCCTCATCGGACTCCGCCTGATCTACGAGCGCAACACCCCGTAGCGCGCAACTCGTTCGCGGCCCGTCCGGCGGGCTGGATAGCCTTACCGCGTGAGTGACGAGACCTTCGACCAGCTCCCGGAGCAGATGCGCGTGCGCCGGGAGAAGCTCGACCGGCTCCGCGCGAGCGGAATCGACCCCTACCCGGTGAACTTCCCGCGAACGGCGACGAACGCCGAGATCCGCGAGAAATACCCCGACCTGGAGCCGGGCACCGAGACGGGCGAGAAGGTCGGCGTCACCGGACGGGTCATGCTGCTCCGCAATACCGGCAAGCTGTGCTTCGCCACCGTCCGGGACGGCACGGGCGAGATCCAGATCATGCTGTCGCTGGCCAAGGTGGGGCAGGAGCAGCTCGACCTGTGGAAGCGGGAGGTCGACCTCGGCGACCACGTCGGCGTCGAAGGCGAGGTCATCACGTCCCGCCGCGGCGAGCTGTCGGTCATGGCGGACCGGTTCGCGATCACCTCGAAGTGCCTGCGTCCCCTGCCGGAGAAGCACGCCGGGCTGACCGACCCGGAGGCGCGGGTCCGGCAGCGGTACGTCGACCTCATCGTCAACGACGAGGCCCGGCGGATGGCGAGGCTGCGCAGTGCCACGGTCCGCGCCGTCCGGGACTTCTGGCACGACGAGGGCTACCTCGAGGTCGAGACCCCGATGCTGCAGCCGATCCATGGCGGAGCGGCGGCGCGTCCCTTCAAGACGCACATCAACGCCTACGACATGGACCTGTATCTCCGCATCGCGATCGAGCTGTACCTGAAGCGGCTCGTCGTCGGCGGCATCGAGAAGGTCTTCGAGGTCAACCGCAACTTCCGCAACGAGGGAGCGGACTCCACGCACAACCCCGAGTTCACGATGCTGGAGGCCTACGGCACGTACCTCGACTACAACGACATGGCCGACCTGACCCAGCGGATGTACCAGAAGGCGGTCACCGCTGCGCTCGGCACCACCGTCGTCGTCCACAACGGCACGGAGGTCGACCTCGGCCTGGAGGAGTGGCCGCGGATCACCCTGTACGGGGCGGTGTCGGAGGCGCTCGGCGAGGAGGTAACCCCCCACACCCCGCTCGACCAGGTCCGCAAGCTCGCCGACGCCCGCGGCGTGTCGTGGGATCCGAAGTGGGGGCAGGGCAAGCTCGTCCAGGAGGTGTTCGAGGAGCTGGTCGAGCACACGCTCGTGCAGCCCACCTTCGTCATGGACTACCCGCTCGAGACGTCCCCGCTGACGCGTCAGCACCGCGAGGAGCCGCTGCTCACCGAGAAGTGGGATCTCATCGGCTTCGGGACGGAGCTCGGCACCGCCTACTCCGAGCTCATCGACCCGGTCGAGCAGCGTCGCCGCCTCACCGAGCAGTCGCTGCTCGCGGCGGGCGGCGACCCGGAGGCCATGCAGCTGGACGAGGACTTCCTTCGCGCCCTGGAGTACGCGATGCCGCCGACGGGCGGTGTGGGCGTCGGGATCGACCGGATGATCATGGCGTTCACCGGCAAGGGAATCCGCGAGACCATCCTGTTCCCGCTGGTCAAGCCCGAACACTGATCCGGGCGCCGACCCCGGGCGCCGGCGACGCGCCGGCGCCGTGCAGGCCGTGCCCTCGGGGGGCGCGGCCTGCGAGCACTTTCTCAGATGCTCAGGCGCTTTCCCGGATCACGAGGTCGGGCCGGAGCACCACCTGCCGGTGCTGGTGCGCCCTGCCCTCGCTCACCTCGGCCATGACGAGCTCGGCGGCCTCCCAGCCGAGTTCCCGGCGCGGCTGCCGGATGGTGGTGAGCGGGACGGCCGCGCTGGAGGCGAGCTCGATGTCGTCGTAGCCGACCACGGCGATGTCGTCGGGAACGCGGACGCCGAGCCGGGTCAGCTCGTTGACCAGCCCGATGGCGAGCAGGTCGTTGGCGCAGAACACCCCGTCCGGGCGCGGCGACATCTCCAGGATCTCGTGCGCGGCGGCCTGCCCCTCGGTGGGGCTGAGCGCGTTCTTGACGAGCGTCGTGGGCTCGGCGAGCCCGGCGTCGACGACGGTTCGGGCGGCGCCGTCGCGGCGTTCCACGCACGGTTCGGGTTCGGGGACGCCGGTGACGAAGACGATCCGCTCGCGTCCGATGCCGATCAGGTGCGCGGCGGCGGTCTCGCCGCCCGCCACGTGGTCGACCCGCGCGGAGCACACGTCGGAGACGTTTCGGTCGATCAGCACGACGCTCAGCCCCGCGGTGCGCAGCCCGAGGATGTCGCGGCCGGTGATGCCGACGGGGATGATGAGGACGCCTCCCACCCGCTGTTCCTCCAGCAGTTCCAGCGAGCGCCGTTCCTTGGCGGCGGAGTGGTCGCTGGAGAGCCAGAGGGCGTCGTGGCCGTACGCGTTGAGCGCTGCCTCGGCCCCGCGGGCGATGTCGGTCGCGTAGGGGTTGGCGAGGTCCTCGACGACGACGCCGAAGGCGCGGCGCGGCTCGTCGCCGAACTCGCCGGCCGTGCGGTCGGGGCCTCTGCGGAGCCGCCGGGCGGATTCGTTGCGGACGAATCCGAGCTCCTCGATCGCGGCCCGAACACGGTTACGGGTGGCTTCGGCCACGAGATCTGGCCGGTTTAGGACATTCGAAACGGTCCCAACTGAGACACCAGCACGTCTCGCGACCTCACGAATACTGGTCTGTGGCAACTCGCTCCTCGTCCCGCTCCAGGGGAGTTTCCCCAGGTAGTGGCCTTTCTCGTGGCGCGCCGACCGTACATCGGTCACACATCGCGACCATTTGTGCACGCATCGCACCGAACTGGTGCTTGACGGGCCGGATCCGGCCGCCTAGCGTTCCGAGCCGAAGCGTAGCTTGAAACGATTCATGATCTTCGTCCGCGGCGAGATCTGGCGAGTACGACACGAAGGGGCGGGTGCGGATGACTGGCGATCTCATCCCGACTCCCTCGGCTTGCCAACGAGTGAATCGTCACCCGGAGTTCCCCCGAAAGACCCCGCAATCGGCCATGCGGCCACCTCCGGCCAAGCTCGTGGAACAGACAAGGAACCCGATGATCTAGTCCGGACGTGTCCGGACCCGGCAACCCGACGCGTGTACAGATCGAGGCCCAACCCGTGCCTGTGCAGCGGACCGGCTGCATCCCCGCGGTCATCACCACGGACGAGGGAGGACGGAGTGGATTCAGCCACACTCGCACGTCGTGGCACCGACGATGTCGGGCTGAGCGAAGAGGACATTCGGCTGCTCGCCCAGATCGCCACGGGTGTCACCGCCGATGTGGCGGCACGCAAGCTGGAACTGAGCGCCCGGACACTGCGGCGCCGGTTGCGGAGCATCTGTGACAAGCTCGAGGTCAACACCCCCATCGAGGCCGTGGTGTGGGCGGCCCGGAGGCAGCTCATCTAGCTCTGCCCTCCGACGCTCGCCCAGGAGACGGTGAGCGTCACCGGGAAACCAGGCCGACACCGTGTCGAACCCGTCCCGCCCCGCTGCGGCGGCGCCGGCGCCCTGACAGGCAGGTCCCTGCAGAAGGCGTCGCCGCGGACGGAGTTCGCCAGGTCCAAGGGTTCCCCGCGCACGTCCGCGAACCCCCGGTGCGGACGTGCCGAAGGCCATGCCCGCAATCGCCGGGACGATGCGGCGGCACGGGCAGGGGCCGCTTCACGGGCGGTGGGCTCGAACATCGGAATCGACGGTCCGCCGGGACGGGCGCGGGCGTGCTCTCGGTGACGGCCGGCCGGGCCGGCTCAGGGGTCAGGCTACGCGGACGGCGCCCGCGTAGGGGCGTCCGGCCATCGGAGAGATCTTCACCACGTCACCGGTACGGGGAGCGTGGAGCATCTTGCCGTTCCCCACGTACAGGCCGACGTGGTGGAGGTCGGAGTAGAAGAACACGAGATCGCCCGGCTGAAGCTGGCTCCGCGGCACGTGGGTGCCCGCCGTCCACTGGCTGCCGGTGTAGTGCGGGAGGTTGATCCCGACCTGCCTGTAGGCCCACATGGTGAGCCCGGAGCAGTCGAAGGCGTTCGGCCCGGCGGCGCCCCACACGTACGGCTTGCCGATCTTCGTCATGGCGGCGCGCAGCGCCTGGGCGGCCTTGCCCGTGCCGACGACGGGCAGCTTGGCGAGCTGGGTGGGGTCCCTCTTGACGAGCTTGCCGCGGACCTTCTCGTAGGCGTCGGTGACCTTCTTGCGCTGGGCGTCCAGCTCCGTCCGCAGCTGCTTGACCTGCGCGGCGCGCGACTCGGCGGACTTGCGGGCGCGCTCGGCGGCCTGCATGGCCTGCATCAGGTCGAGGACCTTCGTGCTGTCGCGCTTGGCGAAGTAGTGGAGGGTCGCCGCCTGGTCGAGCACGGCCTGCGGGTCCTGTGAGGCGATGAACGAGACGGTGGGGTCGGTGCCGCCCTGCATGTAGCTGGTGGCGGCCACGGTGCCGACCTTCTCGCGGAGCCCCTCGAGCGACTTCTGCTGCCTCTTGGCGTTGGCCGCGGCGACCTTGGCGGCGCGCTCGGCCTGCGCCAGCTTGACCTTAAGGCCGTTGTACTGCTCGGTGAGCTTTTCCAGCTCGTCGGCGAGCTTGAAGGCCTTGGACCTCAGCTCCCCGGTGGAGGGTTCCGGGTCGGCGTGGGCCACGGTCATGGTGTGGGGCGCGACCGAAACGGCGAGGAGGGCGCCGGCCACGGTGATCGCCCTGGCGGCGCGGCGGGCGCCGCCGCGGGAACGGGCCGTGCGGCCGGAGGACGCCGAACGGGGGAAGAGCGCAGATCGTGAAAAGAGAGCGGGGCGCGAGGGCTCCACGGGTTCTCCTCTCCTCCTCCGCCTACCGAATCGACCGAGGGGGTCGGGGCGGGAGTGGCCGTCCGCGGGAGGTACGGAGCGGGATCGGCCTCAGTCCTGTGGTGGGGCCTCAGTCCTGTGT
>DATCLF010000377.1:0-17504 GCA_036564055.1 Spirillospora sp. | reverse complement strand
AGACGTGGGCGATGCAGTTCATCGAGGACCACGAGGACGCGCCCCGCCGCTGGTACGGCGGCGCCGTCGGGTTCGTCGGCTTCGATGGCTCGATGAACACCGGCCTGACGCTGCGGACCGCGCAGATCCACAACGGGGTCGCGACCGTCCGGGCGGGGGCGACGCTGCTGTACGACTCCGACCCCGACGAGGAGGAGCGCGAGACGCACCTCAAGGCGAGCGCGCTGCTGGGGGCGCTGACCGCGTCGCAGAAGGACGCGGGAGCCGCGTCGCGCAAGGACGCCGAGGGGGCTGCGCAGGTGGTCGAGTCACGGCCGGGCGACGGTCTCACGGTGGTGCTCGTCGACCACGAGGACTCGTTCGTCAACACACTGGCGGACTACTTCCGCCAGCAGGGCGCGTCGGTGACCACGCTCAGGCACGGGTTCCCGGTGCGGATGCTGGACGAGTACGCGCCCGACCTCGTCGTGCTGTCACCGGGCCCCGGCCGTCCCGAGGACTTCGCCACCCACGCCCTTCTCGACGCCCTGGACGAGCGGGACCTGCCGGCCTTCGGCGTCTGCCTCGGCCTCCAGGCGATGGTGGAGCACGCGGGCGGCGAGCTGGCCCTGCTGCCCGAGCCGTCCCACGGCAAGCCCGGCCGGGTGAAGGTGAGGGGCGGTGAGCTGTTCGCGGGGCTCCCGGACGAGTTCACCGCGGCCCGCTACCACTCGCTGCACGCCACGCCCGACCGGGTGAAGGGCTTCGAGGTGACGGCACTGACCGGGGACGTGGTCATGGCGATCGAGGACCCGGTGCGGCGGCGGTGGGCGGTCCAGTTCCACCCCGAGTCGATCCTCACGGCGGCGGGCGGAGCCGGGCACCGGATCATCGCCAACGTGCTGAAGCTGAGTCGTTCGCAGAGCTGAAACGTTCGTACAGCTGAGTCGGACTAGTTCTCTGGCAGGATGGCGGCCGGTCCGAAATAGTCCTTACGTCGCTGTCGCGGCCCGGGGAAACCCGGAAGACTTGGACCGGCCACCGCGCCGCCCGTGCGGCGCCTGGTGATCGCCGTTATCCCGGCGGAGGGGAAGGTCACTTCCCCTCCGCTCCGGCGTATCCGAAACACCTGTTCTGGACATCCGCCGGGAGATTTCCGTTTTGCCCGGTATCTACCGGGGATGGGCGTCGGCATGATGACAATTCTGTGGCTCATCGCCGTCGTCCTGGTGATCGCGGGCATCTACGTGATCCTCGCCCGCCGCGACCTGCTCTGGGGCATCGTCCTCATCGTCGTCGGCCTGCTCGTCGGCCCCGGCGGCGTGAGCATCTTCACCTGAGCCGACCCCACCTCTGATCAGGGCCGCCCGGGGACGCGGCCCCGACGCGAGCACGACCCCGACGCGAGAAACCCCGACGCGAACAACTCTGACGTTCCCTGTCAGGTTTCGTTGCGAGCATCGTCCCCATGAGCAATGCGCTGAAAGGAACCGTCGCCCTGGTCGCGGGCGGAACGCGCGGCGCGGGCCGGGGCATCGCCAAAGAGCTCGGCGCCGCGGGTGCGACCGTGTACGTCACGGGACGGTCCACCCGGTCCCGGCGGTCCGAGATGGACCGTCCCGAGACGATCGAGGAGACCGCCGAGCTGGTGACGGCCGCGGGCGGCGAGGGCATCGCCGTCCAGGTCGACCACCTCGACCCCGAGCAGGTCACCGCCCTCGTGCTCCGCATCGACGCCGAGCAGGGCCGGCTCGACGTCCTCGTCAACGACATCTGGGGCGCCGACCACCTGACCCGCTTCAACAAGCCGCTCTGGGAGCAGTCGCTGCAGGACGGCCTGCGCATGCTGCGGCTGGCCATCGACACCCACGCGATCACCAGCCACCGCGCGCTGCCGCTGCTGATCCGCGAGCCCGGCGGCCTCGTCGTCGAGATGACCGACGGGACCGCCGAGTACAACGCGAAGTACCGCAAGGACGTCGGCTACTTCTACGACCTGTCCAAGGCCGCCGTCCTGCGGATGGCGCTCGCGCAGTCGGAGGAGATCGCGCCGTACGGGGGGACCGCCGTGGCGCTGACGCCGGGCTGGCTGCGCTCGGAGGCGATGCTCGACCACTTCGGCGTCACCGAGGAGAACTGGCGCGACGCGACGAAGACGACCCCGCACTTCGCGATCTCCGAGTCGCCGGCGTTCGTGGGACGCGCCGTCGCCGCGCTCGCCGCCGACCCCGGCCGGGCGCGGTGGAACGGCGCGTCGCTGTCGAGCGGCGGTCTCGCCGAGGTCTACGGGTTCACCGACGTCGACGGCAGCCGGCCCGACGCCTGGCGTTACATCACCGAGGTCCAGGACGCCGGACGTCCCGCCGACGTCACCGGCTACCGCTGATCACCTCCTCCCGGCCCCCGCCGCTCCCGGTGGGGGCCGGTTTGCCCCGAAACTGCCCGGTTATGGCGTCGGGGAGAGGAAGGAGAGGCCATGCCGATGACGACGAAGAGCGGCGAGCCGCGGACCAAGGAGCTCCCCGGCACGCTGCAGCGCTCCTCGAAGGAGGCGCAGCGGACGTTCGCCAAGGCCCACGACTCCGCGGTCAAGACCTACGGCGAGGGTCAGCGGGCGTACCGCACCGCCTACTCGGCGCTCAAGCACAAGTTCGAGAAGCGGGGCGACCGGTGGGTCCCCAAGAACGGCAAGGGACCGTCCGACGAGCGCGCCAAGGATCCGCAGGCCCGCAGGGGCCGCGGCAGGACCGCCGGCGGCGTGGACGTCGAAGGTCACAGCAGGAAGGAGCTGTACGAGCGCGCCGCCGCCCTGGGCGTCCGCGGCCGCTCGACGATGACCAAGCAGGAACTGGGCGAGGCGATCGCCCGCAAGCAGGACTAGCCGCAAGCGGGCCGAGGCCGGGAGGCGCTAGGAGGCGGTGCCCGTGTCGGGGGAGGCGTACAGGCGGACGAGGCGGGCCGCGGCGTCGGCCATCCGCCTGCGCAGCTCGGGCGGGGCGAGGACCTCGACCTCGGGCCCGAGCCGCATCAGCTCGGAGGCGGCGACCTCGACCGACTCGATGGGGAGCGTGGTCGCCATCCAGCCGTCCGCGTCGGGTTCGCCGGCGAGCTCGGCCGCCCGCCGCGCCGCGTACGGCTCGACCGCGTGGCGCAGGTGCCGCAGGCCGGCGGGCGACACGCGGACGGTCGCCTCCTCGGGCAGCATCGACCGCAGGAAGCCGCGCACCTGCTCCGCCCAGTACGCCGCGAGGTCGAAGCTCTCGTCCCGCTCGAAGAACCCGCCCGCCGGGCGGACGTCGGTCACCCGGTCCACCCGGTAGGTGCGGTACGCGTCCCCGACCCGCGCCACCAGGTACCAGATCCCGCTCTTCAACACGAGACCGTACGGCTCGACCCTCCGCGCGGCCTCGGCGTTCTGGCGGCGGTAGCGCAGGTCGACGCGCTCGTCGTCCCAGACGGCGCGGGCGAGGTCCCGCAGGAGCGGCGGCGAACCGCTCTCACCGAACCAGCCGGGCGCGTCGAGGTGGAACCGCTGCCCCGCCCGCGACGGGGCGTCCCTCAGCGACGCGGGCAGCGCCGCGAGGATCTTGAGCTCCGCCGACGCCACGGCGTCGCCGCGCCCCATCTCCTCGGCCGGGCCGGGAAGCCCGGCCAGGAACAGCGCCTCGGCCTCCTCGCGGGTGAGGCCCGTCAGCCGCGTCCGGTACCCGCCGACGAGGCGGTACCCGCCGCCGCGGCCCTGGTCGGCGTACACCGGCACCCCGGCCGCCGACAGCGCCTCCATGTCGCGGTACACGGTGCGCTCGGAGACCTGCAGCTCCCGCGCCAGCTCGGACGCCGTCATCGCGCCCCGCGACTGCAGCAGGAGCACCGCCGAGATCAACCGAGCCGCCCGCACGGCACCCATCCTGCCGCACCCGGAACACCGCCCCGGCGTTTCTGACAAACTTGTGGCAGCTTCGACGGTTTTGTCTGTTGTTGCAGGCCGGGCGGCTGTTAGCGTCCCGCCCGTGCCGAACACGACCACCTCCATCGAGGCGTTCATCGACGCCCTGCCGAAGGTCGAGCTCCACGTCCACCTCGTGGGCTCCGCCTCCGTGCCCACCGTCCTCGAACTCGCCCGCCGCCACCCCGACGGACCCGTGCCGGTGGACGAGCGGGAACTGCGCGCCTTCTACCGGTTCCGCGACTTCCCGCACTTCGCCGAGGTGTACGAGGCCGTCTCCAGCCTCGTCCGGACGCCCGAGGACGTCGCCACCCTCGTCCTCGGGACCGCACGGGACCTCGCCGCCCAGAACGCCCGCTACGTCGAGCTGACCGTCACCCCCTACACCCACCAGCGGGCCGGGATGCCGATGCCCGCGGTCACCGAGGCCCTCGACCACGCCGCCCGCGAGGCCCGCGACCGGTACGGCCTGCGCCTCGCCTACATCTTCGACATCCCCGGCGAGTTCGGCGCCGAAGGCGCGCGCGGCACCGTCGACCACGCCCTCGGCCATCCGCCCGAGGCCCTCATCGGGTTCGGGATCGGCGGCATCGAGCAGTGCCGCCCGCCGCACCGGGACGCGTTCCGCGACGCGTTCGCCGCCGCTCGCGCCGCCGGGCTGCGCAGCCTCCCGCACGCGGGGGAGATGACCGGCCCGGAGACCATCTGGGAGGCGATCGAGGGGCTCGGCGCCGAACGCATCGGCCACGGCATCAGCTGCCTGGACGACCCGCGCCTCGTCGCCCACCTGCGCGAGACGCAGACGCCGCTGGAGGTCTGCCCCACCTCCAACCTCCGGACCGGCCAGATCGCCGACCTCGCCGACCACCCGCTGCCGCGGATGCTCGAGGAGGGCCTCTTCGTCACGCTCAACAGCGACGACCCGCCCATGTTCGACACGACGCTCACCGGCGAGTACCGCGTCGCCGCCGAGGTCTTCGGCCTGGACCGCGCCGGCCTGGCGTCCCTGGCCCGCAACGCCGTCGTCGCGTCGTCGCTGGACGAGGAGAGCCGCCGCGCCATCATCGCCGACATCGACGCGCTGCTCTGAGAGGGGTCACCCCCAGGCCATGCGGCGCCACGGGCTGTCGGGATCCTCGGCCAGGACGCGGTGGACGACGAGGGACCGCTCGTACCACTCGCCGAACTCGCCGTCGTCGAACCGCAGCATCCGCCCCAGGGTGTAGCCGGCGGAGAACGACTCCCACGACGAGTACACCTGGCGGGCGCGTCCTCCCGCCGTGAGGACGCACTCCTCGGCCTCCTCGGCGTCGCAGTACCCGGCGCCCAGGCCCCAGCGGGCCATGTTGACCGCGCGGCCGAGGTCGTAGCCGTACACGCTCTCGACCCGGCCGTCCGGCGCGAGGAGACCGTCCGCCCGGAACCGCGCCTCGTACCGGGTGATGAGGTCCGCCAGCTCGACGCACTCCCGGGCGGCGTCCTCCGGGACGTCGTTCTTCTCGCACCACGTCTCGATGGCGGCGTGCCACTCGCGCCTGCCGGTGCCCCGGCCGCGCTGGTCGAGGACCATCTGGATCGCCGGGTCGCTGTTGCGCGCGTCGAGCAGCGCGTCCATCTGCTCGCGCCAGCCCGCGGCGTCGGTGACGCCCCAGTCGCGTTCCAGCAGGGTGCGGTCGACGCCGCCGTGCCCGGCCAGGGTGTTCCAGGCGACCCCGTTGGTGACCGCCAGATGCGCGCCGACGGCGAGGGCCCCGGCGAGGCGTCCCCACGACGGGCTGTCGGGGTCGGTGACGAGGACGTCGTGGTCCCGGTCGGGCCGCCGCTCGGCGTCGGCGAGCATCCGGGCGACCTTCTGGTACCCCTCCCCGCCAGGCGGCATCTGCGCCATCAGCTCCCGCAGCGGCCGCAGCGCCCCGCGGGCGCCCGCGTCCTTCAGGATGAGCCGCGCTGCGTGGACCCCGGCCGCGTCGGCGCGCCTGTCGTCGTGCAGCGACCGGAACCCGCCCATCGCCGCCCACGCCCGCCGGGCCGCCTCACCGGTCCGCCCGGCCGCCGCCAGCACGTGGGCCGCCTGCGCGTCCAGCCCCGCGCGGACCTCCGCGGGCAGGGACGCCGCCGAACGGTCCAGGACGTCCAGGATCCGGTGCGCCTCACCGGTGTCGCCCGCGGCGGCGAGCGCCCGCGCGCACCGCGCCCGCGCCGCGACGGCCGCGGCCCACTCGCCGCTCCCCTCCATCGCGTCGGCCGCGCCCGCGTACGCGGCCGCCGCCTCCCCGTAGTTCCCCTGCCGCTCGAACTTCCTCGCCCGCTCGAGCATTCTCTGAACGGTCATCGCCCCCCTCCGCGCCCCAACCGTACCGACCTGCGATCTTGCCCGCACGATCTTCCGGGAGCGGGGCGGCCGGTCGGTGTCGGACGCGGCCGCTAAGGTTGCTGTCGGCCATGGAGACGACCGGAGGGGGAGACCGATGACCGGGGGCGAGCCGGTGGACATCGAGTTCCGCAGCGACGTGACCGTCGAGTTGATCAAGGCCGCGGCGTCGGACGCGGACGTGCTCTGGGCCGCCCGGGTCTCCACCAAGGGCGAGAGCTCGCTCGCGGAGATCGAGGCCGACCCCGAAAGGTCCAAGGGCCTGATCAACTTCCTCATGCGCGACCGGCACGGCACCCCGTTCGAGCACTCGTCGATGACCTTCTACGTCAAGGCGCCGATCTTCGTGTTCCGCGAGTTCATGCGCCACCGCACGTTCTCCTACAACGAGGAGAGCGGCCGCTACAGGAAGCTGGAGCCCGTCTTCTACGTCCCCGGCCCCGATCGCAAGCTGGTGCAGGAGGGCAAGCCCGGCAAGTACATCTTCAGGGACGGAACCCCCGAGCAGCACAAGCTGGTCACCGAGGCGACCAAGGAGAGCTACCGGCAGGCGTACCGCGCGTACACGGAGATGCTCGACGCGGGCGTCGCCAGGGAGGTGGCGAGGACCGTCCTCCCCGTGGGCCTCTACTCGTCGATGTACGCGACCTGCAACGCCCGGGCGCTGATGAACTTCCTCTCCCTGCGGACGAAGCGCGAGGACTCGAAATTCCCCTCGTTCCCGCAGCGGGAGATCGAGATGGTCGCCGAGAAGATGGAAGAGCTGTGGGCCGGCCTCATGCCGCTCACCCACGAGGCGTTCGAGAAGAACGGCCGCGTCGCCCCCTGACCCGACGCCCGCCACGGCGTCCGCCCCCGAGTCACCACGCTCGGTCGGGAGCCGCCGGGAAGCGTCGGGGCGAGCCCGGCCGCTACTGGAACAAGGCCGACATGACAGTTTCGTGCCGTACTCGGGCGGTGTTCCATTCCGCGGCCGTTTCGAACGGACTGCTCCTGGTGCGGCGAAACGGCAAGATCGTCGTCTTTGGGGACAGCGTGTCCGCTACCTGACCGGAGTCGCCGGAGGTGCTGAGCCGGTGGTCGGCGACGACCGAAATACTGATCTACAGTGTAAAGGTCGCCCGTTGGGAAACCGCTGCCTGGAATCTGCGATCATTCGTCCCAGGGGTAGCGGCAGTCGTAGAACAAGACATAAAAATCAGCGAAAAGGTCGAAGAGCGTCTCGAAGCCCTGGTCGGGCACGTTTCTCTCTATGATGTAGGCGGCCCATTCGCCGTCGTCGTTCACATCCTCGGGATCGAGGAAGAGGGCGCTGCGCTCTTTGGGGACGGAGATCTGCACACTGCGTTCGAGAACCGTCGTGCCGGGCCAGTAGAAGGCTTCGCACTCGTCGAAATACCGGGACACGCGGATCCACGTGTCGTCGAGGTCCCGCATGAAGCCGATCTCGGAGGCCTTGGCGATCGCGGGGAGGAACCCGGTGTCGGGCCAGCCGTTGGTGGTCTGCAGGAAGGTGCGCAGCGAGCGCGGCAGGGTGAGGCCGAGGCGTTCTTCGAGTGCGGAGATCTCGGCGGGTTCGGCGGGGGCGGAGCCGAGCCAGCCTTGCCGGACGGCCTCGGGAGAGGGAGCCGGTTCGCGGTCGGGGTCGTGCCAGGCGATGTACTGCTCGCTCCATTGCCTGAGGAACGGCCGCCAGTCTTTCGCGGGATCGGGAAAAGTGATCCAGCGTCCCTCTGCTTCCTCCTCCTGTGCCTTCTGCTGTGCGTCCTTCTGGTCGTCGTTCCGGGGATCCTCACTCTCCATCGGCGCCCTCCTGCTCCTCATCTCCAGTGATCTACGAGGTAGAGTTCACCGCTCGACGTCTACGACCGTCAGCGGCGGGGACGGCGGAGATCATAGAACCCGACGTAAACATCGGCGATGAGGTCGAAAAGCGTCTCGTGGCTCTCGTCGATGAAAAAATCGCGAATGAAGTAGGCGGCCCATTCGCCGTTCTCGTTCACATCCTCGGGATCGAGGAAGAGGGGGTCGCTCGCGGGCGTAGATATCTGCACACTGCGTTCGAGCACCGCCGTGCCGGGCCAGAAAGAACCCCCCTGCTCCTCGGAATCGCGGGCCATGCGGATCCAGCCGTCGGCGACGTCCCGCATGAAGCCGATCTCGGAGGTCTTGCCGATCGCGGGGAGGAACCCGGTGTCGGGCCAGCCGTTGGTGGTCTGCAGGAAGGTGCGCAGTGACCGCGGCAGGGTGAGGCCGAGGCGTTCTTCGAGTGCGGAGATCTCGGCGGGTTCGGCGGGGGCGGAGCCGAGCCAGCCTTGCCGGACGGCCTCGGGAGAGGGAGCCGGGTCGTAGTCGGAATTACGCCAGGCGATGTACTGCTCGCTCCATTGCTTGAGGAATGGCCGCCAGTCTTCCGCGGGATCGGGAAAAGTGATGCGATTCCCTTCCGGTTCCTGCTTCCGCTCCGCTCGTCGTGTGACCTTCCGGTCCCCCTGGGAGTTCCCGCTCTCCATCGGCGTCCTCTCGATGTCACCCTCCGGGTGGAACGGGATGGTCGCAAGGGCCCGGAGCGGCGGCAAGCCATTATCCGCGCATGACGACCTGGGTCTGGGTCACCCGGGCCACGCGGCGGCCGTGCCCGTCGAACAGGTCGGTCTCGACGACGATCGAGGTGCGCCCGGCGTGCAGAGGGCGGGACACGCCCCGGACGCGGCCGTCCTTCACGCCGCGGAAGAAGTTGGTCTTGGACTCCAGCGTCGTGGTCGAGGCGCCCGGCGGGAGGTTCAGGAAGGCGCAGGCGGCGCCGAGGGTGTCGGCGAGGGCCATGAGGGCGCCGCCGTGCAGGACGCCGCCGGCGGTGCAGCGGTCCGGTGCCCAGTCGAGATGACCGGTGACCTCCTCGGGCGCCGCGGTGTCGATCTCCACGCCCAGCGCGCGGGCGAAGGGCATCGCGTCGATGAGCTGGTCGGGTGGGAACTCGGTGGTCACGGTGCCTCCTCGGGACGGGCCTGCTCGGCGCGTCGCGCACCACTGTGGCGCCGGGCCGTGGGCCTGGCCATTACCTCGGACGTCATCGCCGCGATGACGGGCGCGCCGGTAGCGTCGGTGCCATGACGAGGTCGGTGCCATGACGACGGCGTTGAGCGACGTTCGGCCGGTGGGGGAGCAGCTTCGCGCGTGGCGGCGGCGGCGCAGGCTCAGCCAGCTCGAACTCGCGTCGGAGGCGGGAGTGTCGACCCGGCACCTGAGCTTCGTCGAGACGGGCCGTTCGGTGCCGAGCCGCGCGATGGTGCTGCGGCTCGCCGAGCATCTGGACGTCCCGCTGCGCGACCGGAACCTGCTGCTGGTCGCGGCGGGATACGCGCCGGTCTTCGACGAGACGCCGATCGAGGAGCCGCGGATGGACTCGGTCCGGGCGGCGCTGCGGCAGGTGCTCGACGGGCACGAGCCGTATCCGGCGGTGGTCGTCGACCGGTTCTGGAACCTCATCGACGCCAACGCCGCGGCGGCGCTCTTCACCGAGGGCGCGCCTCCCGAGCTGCTGGAGCCGCCGCTGAACGTCCTGCGGCTCAGCATGCACCCCGACGGGATGGCGCGGAACATCCTGAACCTGGCGGAGTGGCGCGCGCACATGATCGGCCGGGTGCGGCGGCACGTCGCCCTGACCGCGGACGCGTCGCTCGCCCGGCTCTACCGGGAGCTGCGCGGCTACCCGGGCGACGTGGAGGAGGCGATCGAGCCTCCCAAGGGCGACGAGGTGGTCGTCCCGCTGCGGATGCGGGTGGACGGCCGGGACTTTGCGTTCTTCACCACGATCGCCACGTTCGGGACGCCGGTGGACATCACGGTGGCGGAACTGGCGATCGAGTCGTTCTACCCCGCGGACGAGGCGACGACGGCGTTCCTGCGCGAGCGCGCCGGACGATGATTCCCCCCCGCGTGAGCCGGGGCGAATGCGGTCGCGCGATGCGGTTCCTCACCTTCTGTGCCGCAGCGTCGCGGTGAGAGCCCGTCCATCTCGTGCTTTCCGGCGGCGGCGAGCGGCCGCGTCGGGCACGCTGGCAGCCGGGAGACGGGACGGCCCGGTGGGGCGGATACGGCACCATGGGGGAAGTCGATTGCGACAAATCGCCCATATCGGAAGTCGTCCTGTGGCAACGCTCAGCAGGGGGGAGCACAGGGATGTCAGAGGCCAGCCACGGGGGGCGGTCCCCGAACGCGGCCGGCGGGGCGCCGCTCATCGGCGTCACCACCTACGAGGAACCCGCGCGCTGGGGGGTCTGGGTGCGCGAGGCGGCGCTGCTGCCGGTGCCCTACGTGCGGGCCGTGGAGCGGGCGGGCGGAATCCCCGTCATGCTGCCGCCGACCGCGAGCCTGCGTGGGCTGGACGAGCTGATCGGCCGGCTGGACGGCGTCATCCTCGCGGGCGGCGGCGACGTCGACCCCGGCCTGTACGGGGCGCTGCGGCATCCCCAGACGGGTCCGCCCCAGCCCCGGCGCGACCGGTTCGAGCTGGCGCTCGCCCGCGCGGTCGTGGACGCCGACCTGCCGTTCCTCGCCGTCTGCCGGGGCATGCAGGTGCTGAACGTCGCCCGGGGCGGCGCGCTCGTCCAGCATCTGCCCGAGGCGGTCGGGCACGACGGGCACGCACCCGGGACCGGGCTCGTCGGCTCCCATCCGGTCCAGATCAGCGCGACGAGCACGGTCGGCAAGATCATGGGCGAGGGCGCCGACGTTCCCACGTGCCACCACCAGGCGGTGAGCCGGCTCGGCAGGGGCCTCGCCCCGGTGGCCTGGGCCGAGGACCGGGTGGTGGAGGCGCTGGAGCTGCAGGGCCACCGGTTCGGCATCGCCGTTCAGTGGCACCCGGAGGAGGGCGACGACCCGCGCCTGTTCGAGGCCCTCGTCGCCGAGGCCGCGGGTCGCTGAGGGGCGGCCCGCCGGACGGACGGGGTTCGGTGCGCTCGCGCCGGGGAACGCGATCGGTGGACATCACCCCGTTCCGCCCCGGAGGCCGCATGCCGCTGCACCCGCAGACCGTGAGCTTCCTGAAGATGCTGGCGGCCTGGACCGGGCAGCCGCCCGGCGAGGGCCCGCGGGCGCAGCCCACCATCGAGGAGATGCGGCGACGCAGCTCCGGCCCTCCCCCCGCCGAGCGGCGAGGGCTGCCGGAGGTCCGCGATCTCACCGTGCCGGGACCGGGCGGCCCGGTGCCGGTGCGCCTGTACCGGCCGTTGCCGCGGGACCGCGGCCCGCTCCCCGCGCTCGTCTACTTCCACGGCGGAGGATGGGTCCTCGGGAACCTCGACAGCGTGGACGGGCTCTGCCGCGACCTCGCGGCGGAGGCGGCGAGCGTCGTCGTCAGCGTCGACTACCGCCTGGCGCCCGAGCACCCGTTCCCCGCGGCGGTGGACGACGCGTGGGCCGTCGTGGAGTCCGTGGCGCGCGAGCCGGGCCGCTACGGCGTCCGGGCCGGCGCGGTGGCGGTGGCCGGCGACAGCGCGGGCGGCAACCTCGCGGCGGTCACCGCGCTGCGGGCCCGCGAGCACGGCGTGCCGCTCGCCCACCAGCTCCTCGTCTACCCGGTGACCGACACGGCGATGGACACCCCGAGCTGGCGGGCGTACGGGTCCGGTTACGGCCTGGACGCCGCGACGCTCGCCCGTTTCCTCGGCCTGTACCGGCGCGACGCCGACCCGTCCGACGCCAGGCTCGCCCCGCTGCGCGCCCCGGACCTCGCCGGCGTCGCCCCGGCGACCGTGATCACCGCGGAGTACGACATCCTGCGCGACGAGGCCGAGGCGTACGCGCGGCGGCTCGCCGCGGCCTCGGTGCCGGTGGAGCTGCGCCGCTACGACGGCGTCGTGCACGGGTTCTTCCCGCTGCCGGAGATGTTCGACGCCGGTGTCCGGGCGCGCGCATGGGCCGTGCGACGATTGCGCGCGGCATTCGACGCGCGGATACGGGAGGCGAACGTCCATGGGCAGCGGACGCTATGACGCGTACGAACGACTGAAGATCGACTGGGCGGCGGACGGGGTGCTGCGGGTCGTGCTCAGCGCCCCGGGCAAACTCAACGCGGTCGACGCGACCGGCCATCGGGAGCTCGCCGAGATCTGGCGGGACGCCGACGCCGACGACGACGTCCGCGCCGTCCTGGTGCGCGGCGAGGGGAGGGCGTTCTCGGCGGGCGGCGACCTCGCGATGGTCGAGGAGATGACGACCTCGCACGCCGCCCGGCGCCGCATCATGCGCGAGGCCCGCGACATCGTGATGAACGTGCTGAACTGCTCGAAGCCGGTGGTCAGCGCGGTACAGGGCCCGGCGGTCGGCGCGGGGCTGGCGGTGGCGCTGCTGGCCGACGTCTCGGTCGCCGGACGCACCGCCAAGATCATCGACGGGCACACCAGGCTCGGGGTGGCGGCCGGCGACCACGCCGCGATCGTGTGGCCGCTGCTGTGCGGGATGGCGAAGGCGAAGTACTACCTGCTGCTCAACGACGTCCTCACCGGCGAGGAGGCCGAGCGGATCGGCCTGGTGTCGGTGTGCGTGGACGACGAGGAGGTCCACGACCGCGCCCTGGAGATCGCGGGACGGCTCGCCGCCGGGCCCGCGGAGGCGCTGGCGTACACCAAGCACGCGCTCAACAACTGGCTGCGCCTCGCCGGCCCGACGTTCGACGCGTCGCTGGCGCTGGAGTTCCTCGGGTTCACCGGCCCCGACGTGCGGGAGGGCATGGCGGCCGTCCGCGAGAAGCGCCCGCCCCGCTTCGGCTGAGGACGGGCCCCGACAGGCCGTTCGGGACGCCGCGGACCGGCCGGCGTGAACGGGCGCCATGAACGCCGCCGTCCCGGGTAGGCGACGGCTCGGGGACCACGGCAGCCGAACGCGAGGGGGCGATCATGCGGCCGCGTGACAGGTGGGTGCTGGCCGGAGGACGCTGGAGCCAGGGCGGCGGGGACCGGATGTTCACGGTGACCGACCCGGCGGACGGCGAGCCGCTGGGGGTGGTGCCCGTCAGCGCCCCCGGCGACGTCGACCGGGCGGTCGCGGCCGCCCGGGACGCCGCGCCCGGCTGGGCGGCGGCCCCGGCCGCCGAGCGGGGCAGGGCCCTGCTCGCCGCCGCGCGGGCCGTCGAGGGGGACGCCGCGCAGCTCGCCGCGCTGGTGACCGCGGAGATGGGCCGCCCGACCACCGAGTCGCTCGGCGGCGTCGAGGCCGCGGCGGGAACCCTGCGCCAGTACGCCGAGCTGGGCCCGCTGCACGGCGGGCGGGCCCTCCAGGGCGCGTGGGAGGCCGCCGACTTCATGGTCCGCGAGCCCCTCGGGACCGTCGCGGTGATCACGCCGTGGAACGACCCCGTCGCGATCGCCTGCGGCCTGATCGGCGCCGCCGTGGTCACCGGCAACACCGTCGTGCACAAGCCGTCCGAGCGGACCCCGCACACCGGCGCGGCGCTCACCGAGCTCGTCGCCGCGCACCTGCCCGCCGGCGTCCTCAACCTGGTCACCGGCGACGGCGAGGTGGGCGCGGCGCTCGCCGGCCACGACGGCGTGGACGTCGTCGCGCACGTCGGCTCGACCGCCACGGGCCGCCGCATCATCGAGCTGACCGCCCGGACCGGGGCCAAGGCGCTGCTGGAGAACGGCGGCTCCGACCCCCTGGTCGTGGACGCGGACGTCGACCCCGCCTGGGCCGCCGAGGAGGCCGCGAAGGGCTGCTTCGCCAACGCCGGGCAGATTTGCACCTCCGTCGAACGCATCTACGTGCACGAGAGCATCGCCCCCGCGTTCCTGGAGGCGCTCACCGAGCGGGCGAGGTCACTGCGGACCGGCCCGGGCGCGGACCCCTCCACCGAACTCGGCCCGCTGGTGGACGAGCGGCACCGCGCCCGCGTCCACGAGCAGGTCGGCAAGGCCGTCGCGGACGGCGCACGGCTCCTGACCGGCGGGCGGATCCCGGACGGACCCGGCTGCTTCTACCCGGCCACCGTCCTCGCCGGATGCACCGACGCCATGACCGTCATGGCGGAGGAGACCTTCGGGCCCGTGGCGCCCGTCCGCGCCGTCGCGTCCTTCGAGGAGGGACTGGACGCGGCGCGCCGCTCCCGCTACGGCCTCGCCGCGACGGTCCTCACCCGCGACCTCGCCCGCGCGCAGAAGGCCTGGCGGTCCCTGAGGACCGGCACCGTGAAGATCAACGAGGTGTTCGGCGGCGCCCCCGGAGGGGCCGCCACCCCGCGCGGGGCGAGCGGACGCGGCTTCGGATACGGCCCCGAGCTGCTCGACGAGATGACCGCCGTCAAGGTCGTGCACCTGCGGGCGGCGGGTCCGTGACCCGGCCCGCGGCGGCCAGGTAGCGGGTGACCATGCGGGCGACGAAGTGGGCGAAGTGCTCCGGCGGCCCCGACGGCAGCATGATGTGGCTCATCGTCAGCCGCACCGCCGCGTCGGTGATCTCGGTGAGGGCGTCGCGATCCAGCTCCGGCCAGTGGCGCAGCGCGTGCTCGGCGATGCGGGAGCTCGCGGCGAACAGCACCGGCTCGGCCTGCGTGGTGAGCAGCGGAAGCAGCTCGTCGTTGCCCGCGCCGCCGGTCAGCACCGCCTTCTTCAGCCGGTCGTCCGCGGACGTCTCCAGGGTGTACATGACGGCCGCCGTCACGGCCGAGTACAGGTCGTCGTGCTGCGCCAGCACCGCGTCGATGCCGTCGAGGTAGCGCTCGTTGTCGCGGAGCACCACCGCCTGCGCCAGGCCCCACTTGTCGCCGAACTCGTTGTAGACGGTCTGGCGGCTCACCCCCGCGGCGGCCGCGACGTCCAGCATCCGCACGCCCCGGTAGCCGCGCTCGACGAACAGCTCGGCGGCGGCGTCCAGCAGGGACTCGCGCACGGAACGGCGGGCGGTGCCCATGGGTCGTCGTCCCTCCGGAGGTGATCAGGGGCGGCGTTCCGCCCGCATCATTATCACCGGAGTATCACCCAGAGGGCGTCGCCGGCCGGGGGCCGGCCCCTGCTCGGGGCCGCCGGAGCGTCACCGCTCCAGCCGGTTGCGCCTCCATTCCTTGACGCCGGCGACGAACGCCTCGACGTCGGCGGCCTTGCCCGAGGCCATGTCGGCGAACCAGTCCGGCACGTACCGCTCGAACCGCCCGTCGCCCAGGACCTCCAGCACGGCCGCGGCCACCTCCTGCGGAGGCAGCGCGTCGGACAGGTCGCTCAGCGGCTCCTCGTTGTCCGGCAGCGTGAACAGCTCGGTCCCGGCGATGAGCGCGGGCTGGACGATGTGGACGCCCACGCCGGTGCCGTCCAGGTCGACCGCCATGCTCTCCCAGAACGCGGTGAGCGCCGCCTTCGACGCCGCGTACGCCGTCTCGTGCGGCGGCCCGAGCCGCGCCGCGACCGAACCCACCGCCACCAGATGGCCCCGCCCCCGCGCGAGCATCCCCGGAAGGAGCGCCAGCGTGAGCCGCACAGGGGACAGGTAGTTGAGGCGCATCACGTCCTCGACCTCGGCGGGAGTCAGGTCCTGGACGCGTCGCCGCTTCGGCATTCCGGCGTTGTTCACCAGCACGTCGACGCCGCCGAACTCCCGCTCGATGTCGGCCGCGAGACCGGCGATGCCGTCGAGGTCGGCCAGGTCGTGAACCCACATCGCCGAGTCCGGGGCGTGCTCGCGGCAGCGGGCGAGCACCTGCTCCAGCCTGTCCTTGCGCCGGGCCACGAGCCCGACCCGCGCGCCCGCCTCGGCGAGCGCCTCCGCGACGACCGCTCCGATGCCGGACGAGGCTCCCGTGACCACCGCGGTCCGCCCGCTCAACGTCACCATGCCGCCCAAGGTCACACACGGCGTCCCGTCCGGCAAGGAGGAACGCCGCGCGGAGCCGGGCCCGGCGCCCGGAAAGCGGGTGGGCAGCGCCCGGGACGGCCGGTAAAGTCATGTGGCCGGCCGCCACGTGACCGTTTCCTGCCCGTCTCGCCCGCCCCACCCACCCGCGCGACGCCGGAGGTCCACCCGCATGCCCGCCTCGTCCGCCGTCCTCGATGCCGAGCGCGCTCGCCCGACCGAGCCCCGGACCGCCGAGCCGGCCCGCTGATCCGGCCCGCCGATCCGGCGGCCGGACCGGGCCGCAGGACCGGTCGGGACGCGGTTGTCCCGCCGTGCCGGACGGATAGTCTGCACACGCCGTTGACAAGCGGAACCACGACTTGTACTGGAGGGACATGTCCGAATTCGCAAGCCCCCGGGCCGTCTTCCAGCGGCTCATCGACGGGGTGACCGCGCGGCGGCCCGAGACGCTGCCGCGGCTGTACGCGGAGGACGCGGTGGTCGTGCACCCGTTCGCCCACCCCGTCACGCGCCTGGAGGGCCGCGAAGCGGTCCGCGAGCACTTCGCCCGCCTGGAGACGCTGCCGGTGGAGATGACGGCGCGCAACGTCGTCGTCCACCACACGGCGGACCCCGAAGTGATCATCGCGGAGTTCGAGTACGCCGGGCGCAACACCGAGACCGGGCGCGAGTTCGTCGTGCCCAACGTCGCGGTCCTGCGGGTGCGCGACGGCCGCATCGTCGAGTCCCGCGACTACCAGGACTACGCCGGCCTCGCCTACGCGATGGGCACGGACGGTGCCTGACCCGGCGGCCGCCCCGACCGTGCGGAGGTCCCTCCGGTGAGCGCGCAAGCCGGCGCGGCATCCCCCGACGCCCCCGACGCCGGGGCCCCCGACGCCGAGGAGCTGAGGAGGCGGGTCGAGGAGTTCCTCGCCGCGCACGACCCGTCCGCCACCGAGCCCCTGGAGTTCCTGCGGGCCAGGTTCGACGCGGGCCTGGCCTGGGTCCACTACCCCGAGGGGCTCGGCGGCCTCGGCGCCCCCCGCGCCCTCCAGTCCGTCGTCGACGGCCTGTTCGCCGAGGCGGGCGCCCCCACCAACCACCCCGAACGCAACGTCATCGGGCTCGGCATGGCGGCGCCGACGATCCTCGCGTTCGGCACCGACGAGCAGAAACGCCGCTTCCTGCGCCCCCTGTGGACCGGCGAGGAGGTGTGGTGCCAGCTGTTCAGCGAGCCCGGCGCGGGATCCGACCTCGCCGCGCTCGCCACCCGCGCCGTCCGCGACGGCGACGCGTGGCGGGTCAGCGGCCAGAAGGTCTGGACGTCCATGGCCCACGAGGCGCGCTGGGCGATCCTCGTCGCCCGCACCGACCCGGACG
>DATCLF010000376.1:0-4653 GCA_036564055.1 Spirillospora sp. | reverse complement strand
GTGCAGGGGCTCCGCGGAATGTCCCGGGGCGAGGTCGCCGTGGGGGACGGCACGCGGGACCGGACACCGGACGGCACGGCGGACGGCGACACGGCGGGCGGAGCCGCCGGCGCGGAGGACGACGAGGTGCGGTGGCCGCGGGTCGCCGGCGTCCTCGCCGTCGCGCTCCTCGTGCCGGCCGTGGGCGCCACCGTGGGCATGATCGTGACCCTCTCGGTCACCGTGGCCCTCGCCGCCAAGATCATGGGGGTCGTCCGGTGGAGCCGCGCCGTCGTCCTCGGCGTCGCCTTCGGCGCGGTCACCTGGCTGGTCTTCGTCCGCCTGCTGTACGTCCCGCTGCCCGCCGGCACGCTCGGCCTGGTCTGAACGAGAGGAAGCCGCATGGCGGACGTGTTCGACAACCTCGGCGCCGGCTTCGCCGCCTTCACCGACCCGACCTTCATCCTCCTCGCGCTGATCGGCGTGGTCCTCGGGACGGTCGTCGGGGTGCTCCCGGGCATCGGGCCGATCGGCGCGATGTCGGTCCTGCTCGGAATGACGACGCAGCTCGGCCCGACGGGGTCGCTGATCCTGTTCGCCGGCATCTACTTCGGCTCCACCTACGGAGGGTCGACGACCTCGATCCTGCTCAACGTCCCCGGTGAGGCGTCCTCGGTGGTGACGGCGCTCGACGGGCACCAGATGACGAAACGAGGCCGGTCGGGGCCCGCGCTGACGATCGCCGCGGTCTCGTCGTTCGTCGCGGGCACCATCGCGATCGTCGGCCTCATGATGTTCGCGCCGTGGCTGAGCGGCGTGGCCGTCAAGCTCGGTCCCCCCGAGTACATGGCGCTCTGCGTGGCCGGGCTGCTGCTGCTCGCGGCGCTCTCCAGCGGCTCCACCGCCAAGGCGGTCGCCATGATCTGCGCCGGGCTCGCGATCGGCACGGTCGGCATCGACCCCGCCGCCGGCGACCTGAGGTTCACCTTCGGCAACGGAACCCTGGCCGAGGGCTTCAGCTTCATCGCCCTGGTGATGGGCGTGTTCGGCGTCGCGGAGGCGCTGTCGGCGACGTGCGGCCGGTGGCGCCCGCAGACCGTCCGGGCCCCGCGGCTCAGGGAGCTGCTTCCCAGCGGACGGGAGTCGCGTGAGGCGGCCCCCGCGGCGGTCCGCGGATCGCTGATCGGTTTCCTGCTCGGGCTGGTGCCGGGCCCGTCCGGGGTGCTGTCGACGTTCAGCTCCTACGTCACCGAGCGCAAGCTCTCCAAGCGGCCCGAGAAGTTCGGCAAGGGCGCCGTCGAGGGGGTGGCCGGTCCGGAGGCGGCCAACAACGCCGCGGCCGGCGCGGCGTTCGTCCCGCTGCTCGCGCTCGGGATCCCGTTCGCCCCGACCATGGCGCTCGTCCTGGCCGCGCTGCTGCTCAACGGCATCGTCCCGGGCCCGACGTTCATCGACGACCAGCCCGAGATGTTCTGGACCGTGATCGCCGCGATGTACATCGCGAACTTCGCGCTGCTGGTCCTCAACCTCCCGCTGGTGGGGCTGTTCACCCGGCTGCTGTCCATCCCGCCGAAGGTGCTGATGCCGATCGTGATCGGCCTGTGCGTCGTGGGCGTGTACGCCGAGAACAACTCGATGTTCGACGTCGTGGTCATGCTGGTCGCGGGACTCGCCGGATTTGCGCTGCGCCGGGTCGGGTTCGGCATGGCGCCCTTCGTGCTCGCCGTCGTCCTGCAGCCCACGCTCGAAACCTCGCTGCGCCAGACCCTGGCCTACTCCGACGGGAACCCGGGGTACGTGCTCGGACGCCCCGTCACGATGGTGATCCTCGGTTTCGTCGTCCTGGCCGTGGTCCTGTCGATGCGGAGCGCACTCCGCACGCGGAAGGCCGCGGCGGACGAGCCTTCGTCCGAGAGGGATCCGGCGCACACCGCCGCGTGAGCGCCGAGCGAGGGGACGTCCGCCTCGAAAGCGCGGCCGGGCGGCCACGGGATCTCGTGACCGCCCGGCCGGTGGCGGAACGATCAGATGATCAGCCGCCGGTGGTGGGTGAGCGGCGCAGCCAGACGACCGCGCCGACGGCCGCGACGATGACCAGCGCGATCGCGCCGATCCACAGCCAGCCGGACGCGCCGCCCGTCTCGCCGGCGGCCCCCGCGTTCGACGGTGACGGCTCGGGCGCCGCGGGCTCGGCCGGGGCGCTGGACGGCGCGGCCGCCCCGGCGGGCGAGCCCTTCACGGTGAAGGTGTAGGTGCCCTGGATCGGGTGGCCGTCCGACGAGACGACGCGCCACGCCACCGTGTACCTCCCGTTGGGCAGCGTCCCGCCGATCGCCTGCGTGACCGTGTTGTCGACCGCCTTGGGGCTGCCGGACTGGTACTGCCTGTCGGACGCGTCCGTGACGATCACGCGCGGCAGCCGGACCGCGCCCGAGAACGTCAGCTCGATCTCCGCCGGCGACTCGACGGTCGCGTCCTTCTTCGGGCTCGACCCGGTCAGCGAGTCGTGCGCCGACGCCGGGGACGCGACCGCCAGCGACAGCGCGAGGACCGCCCCGATCGCGCCGACACGTCTCATCACTCGCATCATGGACTCCCGGATCATGACCGGCTCCTCGCGCGGGTCAGGCCGAGGCCGCCGACCCCGATGCCGACCACCCCCACCGCGATGCCGATGCCGCCGAGAAGGCGGGCCGTGCCGTCGTCCGAGGACGCCTGCGCCGTCCGCCCGGCCCGGGCGGTCAGCCCCGCGGTCTGCGCGTCTCCTTCCGGGGTGAGCTTGAGCACCGGTGCCGGATGCTCGGGTTCCTCCCCGCCGTCCGCGGGCGGTTCCTCCTCCCACTTGACGACCTCCCCGTTGGAGTAGAACTGGTCGGCCTTGAAGATCATCCGGTCGGTGTCGGTGGGCAGCTGCCCCATCGAGACGTCGAACTCCTGGAACTGGCCGGGCTCGATCTCCCCTCCCGACCAGGTGATCTTGGTGACGGCCTCGGTCAGCTCACCGCCGTGCGCCTTGATCGGCTTGGGCAGCTTCGACTTCTCGACCTTCACCGTCCAGCCGGGGGTGGGCCGGACCGACACCGACGACAGCGGATGCTCGACCGGCAGGTGCACGACCACCTTCGTGGTGGAGGCGTTGTCGCGCTCGTTCGGGACCCGGAACGCGACCTTGGCGTACGAGCCCTGCTCAGCGGTGTCGGGGTTGGCGGTGACGTGCGCGGACGCGGCCGTGGCCAGGGCCACCAGCGACAGCGAGGCCAGCGACGCGACCGCGCCGGCCCTGCGGGCGTGCGGGACGAAGGGCATGGCGAACACTCCGTTCGAGTCGGAAGGGAAAACGACCGTCGGGACGCCGGATCCGGCGCCCCGGTGACGTATGGCGCCCGCTCAGCTCAGGCAGGCGAGCGCCCTCGAACGGGCCGGGGGACCCCGTCGGACCACCTGGTGCCGCAGCACGCGGCCGGTGGGCACGACGGCGTCGGCCGTCTCCGGTGCGGTACGCGGCGGCGCCGCGGCGGGTTCGACGGTGAGAAGAGCGATCAGCAGCCGGATCGGACGGTCCGCGGCGGCGGCGATCCGCCGCGCCAGCGACCACGCGGCCCGCTCGCCGCGCCGCAGCCACCAGGCCGCGAACAGCGCGGCCACCGTGTGCGCGAGCGTCATCACCGGGCCGTCCGCGCCGTGCGCGACCCTCAGCACGACGTCGGAGCCGGCGGTCTGCTCGTGGAGGGCCGCCGCGTGCGCCGCCGGATGGTGGGCGGCGTCGGAGGCCGCCGAGAACAGGACGTGCAGCGCGAACTGCCCGCCGAGGAGACCGCCCACGATCGTCGCCAGGGAGCGTTCGTGGCCCGCCAGCACGAGCGTCACGCCCAGCACGCAGAAGAATCCCGTCGCCGCCGCCCAGAACGGGACGGTCCCGTTGGCGAGCACGTGCGCGGTGACGGCCAGCACGACGCACACGGCGGCGAACACCACCGCGCGTGCGGTCCGGAACACCGGGCGGGGGACGAACGGGGACATGGCGCCCCCATCCTCGCACCCCCCACCCCGCTCCCGCACCCGGGTCGCCCCCGCATCCGCCAAGGGCGGATGGCCGACGACCGGCCGGCGGTCCAGTTCGCCGGCCTTGACGGCCTGGACCAGTGCCGCCGGCTCGTCATGGCCGACCGTGAGGTGACCCTGTGACGGGGTGTCGTCCACCACACCCCGGAATAACTTCAACGTTCATCTAATTGGTGCCGGAGCGTCTGTTGGGACTCTCTCGCCGTTGAGAGAACTACGGAAAGGTTTCAGATGTCCGGCACCGCGCCCGGTACGGTCGCGTTCACCGCGCTCACCCCGATTGTCTGGGGGTCCACCTATGCCGTCACCACCGAGTTCCTCCCGCCCGATCGTCCGCTGCTGACCGCGCTGCTCCGGGCGCTTCCCGCGGGCCTCGCGCTCCTGCTCATCACCCGGACCCTGCCCAAGGGCCCGTGGATCGGGAGGGCGGCGGCGCTCGGCGCCCTGAACATCGGCGCCTTCTTCCCGTTGCTGTTCCTGGCCGCCTACCGCCTGCCCGGCGGGGTCGCCGCGATCCTCGGCGCGGTCGGCCCGCTCTTCACGGTCGGCTTCGGGGCTCTGCTGCTGTCCGAGCGGCCCACGCTGCGCAAGCTCCTGGCCGGGGTCGTCGGC
>DATCLF010000375.1:0-8145 GCA_036564055.1 Spirillospora sp. | reverse complement strand
ACCTCACCCTGTCGATGCCGCCCGGTCTGACCCGGGTCAGTGCGTTGAACGCCCTCGCGCATGCCGTTGAGGCGTTGTGGGCGTCGGACGCCACGCTCGTCACCGATGCGCTGGCGACCGAGGCGGCGTCGGGCATCGTGGACGCGTTGCCCGCGGTGCAGGACGACCCGTCCGGAGTGCGGGTGCGCGCGCGTCTGCAGTCGGCCGCGTGGCCGGCGGGGATCTGCCTGGCCCGGACCCGGATGGGGTTGCATCACCAGCTCGCCCACGTGCTCGGCGGCGCGTTCGACCTTCCGCACGCCGAGCTGCACGCGATGCTGCTGCCGCACGTGATGGCGTTCAACCTTCCGGCTGCGCCCGATGCCGCGTCCCGGCTGGAGCGGGCCATGGGCGGTGAGGACCCCGTCGCGGTCGTCGCAGGGCTGGCCCGGGAGCACGACGGACCGACACGCCTCGCCGACCTCGGCGTCCCGCGGGAGGAGCTGCCCGGGGTCGCCGCGAAGGCGGTGGCGAACCCGTATCCCAATCCCCGTCCGCCGGCCGCGGACGAGGTCGCGGATCTCCTTGAACGGGTCTGGTGACGCATGCCGGGGGACGTGAATGGCTGAGCGGACGACCGGCATCGTGGGGGCGGGCATCATCGGGCTCGCGGTCGGCCGGGAGATCGTGCGGAGGCGTCCGGGGACGCGTGTCGTCGTCCTGGAGAAAGAGAGCCGGGTCGCCGTGCACCAGACGGGCCGCAACTCCGGTGTCGTGCACGCGGGCATCTACTACAAGCCCGGCAGCCTCAAGGCCCGGTTGTGCACGCGTGGCAAGGCCATGCTGCGGGAGTACTGCGCCGAGCGCGGGCTTCCCTACGACGAGTGCGGCAAGCTGGTCATCGCCGTCGACGAGGAGGAACTGCCCCGTCTGGACGAGCTGGAGGCCAGGTCCGCCGAGAACGCGGTGCCGGGGATGCGGCGCCTGGACGCGGCCGGGATCCGCGAGGTCGAACCCCACGCGACGGGACTTGCGGCGCTGCACTCCCCGCACACCGCCATCACCGACTTCGCGCGGATCGCGGCGTCGTTCGCCGACGACATCGCCGAAGCAGGAGGCGAGGTCCGTTTCTCCTTCCCCGTCACCGGCATCAGGGACGTGGGCGGCGGGCTGGAGGTCGCGTCCGGGGAGCAGAGCGTCCGGGTCGACGACCTGATCATCTGCGCCGGCCTGCACACCGACGCCGTGGCCCGTCTCGCGGGCGACGAAGCCGGGCCGCGGATCGTCCCGTTCCGGGGCGAGTACATGACCGTCGCCCCGGCCAAGGCGCACCTTCTGCGCGGCCTTGTGTATCCCGTGCCCGACCCGCGCTACCCGTTTCTCGGTGTGCACTTCACCCGGCGCGTGTCGGGCGAGGTGGAGGTGGGGCCCAACGCCGTCCTGGCCTTCGCCCGCGAGGGGTACCGGCGTTCGGACGTCTCACCGCGCGACCTTCTGGGCATCGCCGGGTGGCGCGGGACGTGGCGGATGGCGCGGCGGCACTGGCGCACCGGGCTCGCCGAGATGCGCGGCTCCCTGTCCACGCGCGCCTACATGGCGGCGGCGCGCCGGTACGTGCCCGAGATCGGGCCCGGCGACGTGGTGCGCGGCAGGACGGGCGTGCGGGCCCAGGCACTCGACCCCGACGGCGGGTTGGTGGACGACTTCCGCATCCACCGGCTCGGGCGGGTCACCGCCGTCCGCAACGCGCCGTCGCCGGCCGCGACGTCGAGCATGGCCATCGCCGAGTACGTCGTCGACGTCCACGACGAGGGTCTGTCCGGGCGGTCGCCCGGCACGTAGGGTGCGGGCATGAACGATCACCCGACGCCGTCCCGGCGGGCGCGCGAGCTCGTCCGGGGCGCCTACGACGTGCACGTCCACGTGGCCCCCGACGTGGTGGAACGCCGTATCGACGATCTTTCGCTCGCGCCGAGGTTCGTGGAGGCGGGCCTGGGCGGCTTCGTGCTCAAGTCGCACTACTTCCCGACCGCGGAGCGCGCCGCGATGGTGCGGGCCGCCGTCCCCGGCGTCGGCGTGGTCGGGGCGATCACCCTGAACGGGTCGGTGGGCGGGATGAACCCCCTGGCGGTGGAGCTCGCCGGACGCGCCGGGGCCCGGTTCGTGTGGCTGCCGACCGTCGACAGCGCCAACCAGCGCGCCTGCACGGCCAGCGCCCCCGAGGGGGCGCGTCCGCCGATGTGGGCGCGGCTTCAGGACGAGCTGCGCGCCGAGGGCATCGCGGCCGACCCGGTGGACGTGGTCGACGCCGACGGCCGGGTCACCGAGGCCACCGGGCAGGTGCTCCGGGTGATCGCCAAGTACGACATGACGCTGGCGACCGGCCACCTCGGCGCGGACGAGATCAACGCCGTCGTGGACGCGGCGGTGGAGGCCGGGGTGCGGCGCATCGTGGTCACCCACCCGGAGTTCACCTCGCAGCGGGTCGCGGTGGACCGGCAGCGAGAGCTCGCGGCCAAGGGCGCGCTCATGGAGCGGTGCTTCACCACCCCCTACACCGGCAAGGTCTCCTGGGAGGTGTGGCTGGAGAACATCCGCGCCGTGGGGCCCGAGCATTCGGTGCTGTCCAGTGACCTCGGGCAGCCGTTCAACCCTCCCGTCGAGGACGGGATGGCGCTGGTGGCCGACCGTCTGCTCGCCGAGGGTTTCACCGAGGACGAGGTGCGCCGGATGGCGGTCGACAACTCCCGCTGGCTCGTCGCCGCCGACGAGTCCGCCGGCTGATGCCCGACGCTCGGCCGGCGGGCGAGGCCCGGGGTCCGTGGAGGTTCCGCGTCCCGGGCGCCGGGCCTCGGCGTCAGGTGCTCACCGGCCGGTCGTGGCGGGCTCGTCGAGGTCGGACATGTCCAGCACGAACCGGTAGCGGACGTCGCCCGCGGCCAGACGGTCCAGGGCCGTCTCGACCTGGCTGGACGGAAGGGTCTCGACGTCGGCCGTGATGCCGTGCTCGGCGGCGAACTCCAGCATCTCCCTGGTCTGCCGCACTCCGCCGGTGCCGGCGGAGGAGAGCTTCTTGCGGCCGTACACCAGCTCCATGATCTTCGGCGGGACGATGAAGGGGTTGCCGAGGACGGTCAGGGTCCCGTCGAGGTCGAGCATGCCGAGGTACGGCGCGAGGTCGTGCTCGACCGCGATGGTGTCGACGATGACGTCGAAGCGGCCCCGCGCGGCGGCGACCTGGGCCTCGTCGGCGGTCACGAGCAGGTCGTCCGCCCCCAGCTTCAGGGCGTCCTGCTCCTTGTCCTTGCTGCGGCTCAGGACGGTGACGTCGGCTCCCAGCGCGGCGGCGAACTTGACCGCCAGGTGGCCGAGCCCGCCGAGACCCGCGACGGCCACGCGCCTGCCCGGGCCGGTGCCGGCGGCCCGCAGCGGCTCCCAGACGCTGATGCCGGCGCACATCAGCGGCGCCGCGGCGGCCGGGTCGAGCGCGTCGGGCAGGCGGAAGGCGAACGTGTCGCGCAGGACGTACTCGCGGCTGTAGGCGCCCATCGTCTGGGTGCCGTCGACGCGGTCGACGCCGCCGTAGGTGCTGGTGGCGCGTTCGTAGCAGTAGTTCTCTTGCCCGGCCCGGCACATGGCGCACACGCCGCACGAGTCGACGATCGTGCCGATGGCGACCCGGTCGCCCACCGACAGGCCGGTGACCTCGTCGCCGGTGGCGACGACGACGCCGGTCGCCTCGTGGCCGGGGACGATGTCCTTCTCGTTGAGCATCCCGTGGATGCGGTGCAGGTCGCTGTGGCAGACGCCGCAGTAGTCGATCCGGACGACGACGTCGTCGGGTCGCGGGTCGCGCCGCTCGATGGTGACGCGGGTCAGCTTGTTGCTGCTCGGGGTGAGGCTCTGCCAGGCGGCGGTCTTGCGCATGAGGCGGTCTCCTCGTCTAAGCGGAATCTGCGTTCACGTCAGCATGCGATCCGGAATGCGTATTCCGCTTTGGGTAGACTTCCCCCGTGAGCTCACGACCCCGGTCCTCGACCGCCCGCCGCGCCCCGCGCCGGGACGCGCTGCGCAACGACGCGATCGTCATCAACGCCGCACGCGAGGTGTTCGCCGAGCAGGGACCGCAGGCGAGCATGGCGGCCATCGCCTCCCGCGCCGGCCTGGGCGTCGGCACGATCTACCGCCGGTTCGCCAGCAAGGACGCCCTGCTCGACGCCATCGCGCGGCTGTTCGTCCAGGAGATGGACCAGGCCATCGCGGCCGCGCTCGACGATCCCGACCCCGCCGCCGGCTTCGAACGGTTCCTCGACTTCATCGGACGGTTCCACACGGAGAAACGCCGCTACGCGACCTCCCTGACCGACCGCGTCCCCGAGGAGGACGAGGTCAGCGCGCGGATGACCGAACGCATCCGGCAGCTGACGCGAAAGGCCGTCGAAGCCGGCCACCTCAAGAAGGACGTGACGGGAGACGACGTCAAGGCGCTCATCGTCGCCCTCCGCGCGGTGGTCGCCGCATCACCGGACGGCGACGACGGCCAGTGGCGCCGGTTCCTGAGCATCCACCTGGCCGGGCTTCGCACCGACCGCGACCGGGGCGCCTAGACCAGGACGCCGGGATTGAGGATGCCCGCCGGGTCCAGGGCCGACTTCGCGGCGGCCAGCGCGGCGGCGAACGGGTCCGGACGCTGGCGGTCGTACCAGGGACGGTGGTCGCGTCCGACCGCGTGGTGATGAGTGATCGTGCCGCCGTTCGCCGCGATCGCCTCCGACACCGCGGCCTTGATCTCGTCCCACTGCGCGACGGTGGAGCCCCAGCGTCCGGGCGCGTAGACGCCGAAGTACGGTGCCGGGCCGTCCGGGTAGACGTGCGTGAACCGGCAGGTGACCACCCCGTCGCCCGCGACCTCCCGGATCGCGCGCCGCGCCGCCTCGGTGACCGCCGCGTGCAGCTCCTCGAAACGGTCCCAGGTGCACGCCGTCTCGAACGTCTCGACGATCATCGCGTGGCGGGCCAGCGCGTCCCGCTGGTACGGCATCCGCAGGAACGCCGACCGCCAGGTGTCGCCGGTGCTCCGCCCCGCGGGCTCCTCGTCGGGAACCTCGCCGCCGTGGTCGCGGCACAGCTCCAGCGCCCGATCCAGCCACGCCTGCACGGGGTGGTCGGCGGACTCGAACGACAGCAGCAGCACACCGCCGTCCACGGCCGTCCCCGTGTTGATCAACGCCTCGGCGGCGTCCAGAAGCCGGCAGCCCGCCGGGTACAGGCCGCTCTGGGCGACCGCCCGGGTGGCCGCCACCGCCGCGGGGTGGCTCGAAAACCGCACCGACGCCCCGGCCCGCCAGCGCGGACGCTCCTGCACGCGCATCCACGCCTCGGTGATCACGCCGAGGGCGCCCTCGCCGCCGAGGAACAGCCGGTCCGGGGACGGCCCGGCGCCCGAGCCCGGCAGCCGCCGCGACTCGGCGATCCCGCTCGGCGTGACCACCCGCATCGACTCGACCATGTCGTCGATGTGCGTGTACAGGGTCGCGTAGTGGCCGCCGGAGCGTGTGGCCAGCCAGCCGCCCAGCGTGGAGAACTCGAACGACTGCGGAAAATGCCGCAGCGTCAGCCCGTGCGGGCGCAGCTGGTCCTCCAGGGCCGGGCCGAGCACACCGGCCTGGATCCGGGCGGCCCGGCTCACCGTGTCGATCTCCAGGACCCGGTCCAGCCGGGTGAGGTCGGCCGTCACCGCCGGACGGTCGTCGAACCGGGGCTCCACGCCGCCGACGACGGAGCTGCCGCCCCCGTAGGGGATCACGGCGATCCCGTCGCGCGAGCACCAGTCCAGGAGGTTGACCAGGTCGCGTTCGTCACGCGGTCTGGCGACCAGGTCGGGGACGTGCCGCACATCGCCGTGCAGGTTGCGCACCACGTCCCGGAACGCCTTGCCGCGGGCGTGGCCGGCACGGTCGGCCGGGTCGGAGGAGCACAACCCGGCGAGCGAGGCGGGCGGGGCGACCCTCGGGGCGGGCAGGTCGAGCGCGGAGACGTCGGGCGGTTCGTGGCCGACGAGCTCGCCGGACGTCAGGGCGCGCACCCGCGTGAGCAGGGCCTCCAGCTCCCTGCCGCGCACCTCGTCCTCGACGTTGCCCCAGCCCCACCACGACCGTGCCATCACCGCTCCCTTTCAGAACCGGCCCCACCGTATCCGCGTCGGCGCGCACGTCGGGAGCGGGACGCCCTCACGGGGCGGGCGGTTCGGGTTTCGGCATCCGGAGGCGGGAAGATCTCGGTGGCAGTGTCCGTCCCCGACCCGAAACCGTGAGGGGCCGCATGTCCGCACCGCGAGCCGCGCGCTGGATCGTCCCGATCGCCCTGGTGGTCGCGTGGCTGGCCATCGGCGGCGCGCTCGGACCGTACGCGGGCAGGCTGAGCGAGGTCACCACCAACGACCAGTCCACGTTCCTGCCGAGCAACGCCGAAGCGACCCGGGTGCTCGATCAGCAGGCCGCCTTCGAGACCGACCGCACGGTCCCCGCCATCGTCGTGTGGGAGGCCCGCCGGGGACGCATCTCCACCGAGCAGCGGGCCGCGGCCGGGCGGGCGCTCGGCTCGCTGCGGGGCTCCCCGTTCATCGCCGCGGCCCCGCCCGCGGTGATGCCGTCCAGGGACGGTGCCGCCCTCAGCGGCGTCGTGCAGGTCCAGACCGACGTCGGAGACGCGGCGCCCGACGTCGTCGACCGCATCCGCAACGCGGCGAGACAGGTGCCGGGAACCCGTGTCGAAGTGGGCGGGCCCGCCGCCGTCCAGGCGGACTTCTCGGACGCCTTCGCCGGCGTGGACACCATGCTCCTCCTCACCGCGCTCGTCGTCGTGCTGCTGATCCTGCTGCTGGTGTACCGCAGCGTGCTCCTGCCGATCCTGATCATCCTCGGGTCGGTGTTCGCGCTCGGACTCGCCAGCGCGATCGCCTACTTCCTGGCCGACACCGACATGGTGACCGTCGACGGGCAGGTGCAGGGCATCCTGTCGATCCTCGTCATCGGCGCCACCACCGACTACGCCCTGCTGCTGTCGGCCCGGTTCCGGGAGGAACTCGCCCTCGGCACCGACCGGCTGCGGGCGATGCGGACGGCGTGGCGGCGCTCGGCCGGGGCCGTCCTCGCCAGCGGCGGCACCGTCGCCGCCGGCCTGCTCGCCCTGCTGCTCAGCGACCTGTCCAACAACCGGGCGCTCGGACCGGTCGGGGCGCTCGGCATCGGCTGCGCGCTGCTGAGCGCGCTGACCTACCTGCCCGCGGTCCTGGTCGTCTTCGGCCGCGCGGCGTACTGGCCGTCACGCCCGCACCCCGAGCGTCCCGGCTCGGCGAGCCACCCGGTCTGGCGGCGCGTCGCCCGGCTGATCGACCGTCACCCGCGCCGCATCTGGGCGGCATGCCTGGTCGTGCTCGTGACCGGGGCCGTGTTCATGCCGACCCTGCGCACCGAAGGGGTGCCGCTGAGCGAGACGTTCGTCGGCGACGCGTCCTCGGTGACGGCCCAGGAGGTCCTCGACGAGCACTTCCCCGCCGGGTCCGGCAACCCCGCCATCGTGATCACCAACGCCTCCGCCCTGCCCCGCGTGCTGTCCACGGCGGAGCGGACCGAGGGTGTCGCCGGTGTGCGGCCGCGCACTGGAGAGGGCGGACGGCCCCTGGTGGCGGACGGCCGCGCCCTGGTCGAGGTCACGTTGACCGGCGCGTCCGACACCGCCGCTGCCCGGCGGACCGTCGAGCGGTTGCGCGACGGCCTGCACGGCATCCCGGGCGCCGACGCGCTCGTCGGCGGCTACACCGCCCAGATCGTCGACACCCAGGCCGCCGCCCAGCGCGACCGCAAGGTCATCATCCCCGTCGTGCTGGCGATCATCATCGCGATCCTGATCGTCCTGCTGCGGTCGCTGGCGATGCCGGTGCTCCTGGTCGCGACCGTCGCCCTCAGCTACCTGGCGGTCCTCGGCGCCGCCGCGCTGGTCTTCCAGCACCTGGCCGGCTTCACCGCCACCGACCCCTCGGTGGCCCTGTACGGCTTCGTGTTCCTGGTCGCGCTCGGGGTCGACTACAACATCTTCCTGATCAGCCGCATCCGCGAGGAGGCCCACCGTCGCGAGACCAAGGACGCGGTCATCGTCGGTCTCGAG
>DATCLF010000374.1:0-34515 GCA_036564055.1 Spirillospora sp. | reverse complement strand
GTGCGGGGGGTCCCGTGACGCGCGGCGCCGTTCGGGGACGAGGAGCCCGCGGAGGCGTTCCTCTGGTGGGTGCACTCGCTGCGCCAGGCGACCAGGGCGGGACGCTTGGGGCTGCGGCCGTCGCCCGTGGACCGCCCGGTGGCGCGGCGCCCGATCCACGGGAGCAGGTAGGTGCGGGCCCAGCGGACGTCCTCGCGGCGCAGCGTCAGCCAGTCGGGGCGCTCCATGGGCGGCCAGGGCTCACGCCAGTCCTCCTCGACGGGCAGGCCGATGACCTCGGCGACGACGAGGGCCATGCGGCGGTGCCCCTCGGGCGACAGGTGAAGCCGGTCCTCGTGCCAGGCGCGGGGGTCGTCGAAGATGCGCAGCGGCCACAGGTCGACGACGGTGCAGCCGCGCCGGTCGGCGATGGCGCGCAGGTGCATGTTGTAGGTGGCGGCCTTGCCCCGCAGGCGGCCGCCGCTGCGCAGCCCGCGGGTGTCGAAGCCGGTGAAGATGACGACGCGAGAGCCGGTGGCGCGCAGGCGGCGGACGGCCTCGTCGAACTGCACCGCGAGCGCGTCGGGGTCGGCGCCGGGACGGATCATGTCATTGCCGCCGGCGCACAGCGTGATGAGGTCGGGGGCGAGCTCGACGGCCCGCGGGACCTGGTCTTCCACGATCTGGCGCAGCAGCTTGCCGCGGACCGCGAGATTGGCGTACAGGAGGCCCGGCTCGCGTTCGGCGAGGAGCTCCGCCAGCCGGTCGGCCCAGCCGCGGAAGCGGTCCTCCTCGCCGGGGTAGGGGTCGTAGAGCCCCTCGGTGAAGCTGTCGCCGAGGGCCACGTAGGTCTTGATCGGCTCCGTCGTGGTCGGCTCCGTTCCGCTCATCGCAACCCCCATTCACCGTCCTCGGTCGATCACGTAGGTAAATGATGCATCGTGCATACGACCTACGCGACCGTAGCCAGGGCGGGCGCCGACGGCCTGCGACGGGGCCGGGAGGGGGCGTCAGGTCCAGCTCGGCGACGCGCTGCCCACCTGGCCGCCGGACGTGGCGGGCGGCGCCGAGGCGCCCGCGGTGGACTCGGAGTGCATCGCCATCGCGTGCTGGACGAGCGTGATCAGCACCTGCTTGGTGGACTCGCGGCTGCGGGCGTCGCACTCGATGATCGGGACGTGCGGCGCGATCGACAGCGCCTCGCGGATGTCCTCGATCGCGTACTGGAACTCGCCGTGGAACCCGTTGACGCCCACCACGAACGGCAGGTCGAGCTCCTCGAAGTAGTCCACCGCCGCGAAGCAGTCCTCCAGCCGGCGGGTGTCGACCAGGACGACGGCGCCGATCGCACCGCGGACCAGGTCGTCCCACATGAACCAGAAGCGGTGCTGTCCGGGCGTGCCGAACAGGTAGAGGATCAGCTCGCTGTCGAGCGACACGCGCCCGAAGTCCATCGCGACCGTGGTGGTCGTCTTGTCGGGCACCGCCGACAGGTCGTCCACCTCGGCGCTGGCCGCGGTCATCACCGCCTCGGTGGTGAGCGGCATGATCTCCGAGACCGACCCGACGAAGGTGGTCTTGCCGACGCCGAACCCGCCGCCGACGACGATCTTGACCGAGGTCAGCTCGGCCTCTCCGCCGTGCGACCCCGGGACCGGCACCTGGTCAGAGCTTCCGAAGGCCACTGAGCACCCTTTCTAGCAAGCGGAGGTCCGGCTGTCCGCCGGCGGTCGTGGCGCGCTGGGACTGGTGGAGCCGGAGCAGCCCCTCGGCGGCCATGTCGGCGATGAGGACCCGCGCCACTCCCAGCGGGAGGCGCAGCAGGGCCGAGACCTCGGCCACCGAACGGGCCGAGCGGCACAGGTCCATGATCGCCCGATATTCGGGGGTCAGCACGGCCACGTCCCGCGGCGGATACGGCGCCGCCGTCACCAGTGCTTCGATGGCGAGGTCGTAGCGCGGCTTGGTCCGTCCCCCGGTCACCGCGTACGGGCGGACAAGCGAGCTGCTGTCCTGCGGCCCTTCGGGGGGACGTCCCGGGGCCGGTGCCCGGCCGTGGTCGCCCGGCCAGCGCCCGGGCACCCCCGGACCGCCTCCGTAGCTGCCTCGATCCATGTCGCCGACCTCCGTCAGAGTCAGTCACGGTCAGTAGCGGGCGGGGCCGGCACCCATCTCCGTCACCGGAGGTCCCGAGTAGGGGGGCTGTCCCTGCTGGTCCTGTGCGCGCAACGCGGGCGTCAGCACCCGGCCCACGCGCTCCACCAGCAGTGTCATCTCGTACGCGACGAGTCCGAGGTCGCAGTCCGGCGCGGCCAGCACCGCGAACACCGCGCCGTTCGCGATCGACATCACGAACAGCAGGCCGCGGTCCATCTCGACGACGGTCTGGGCGACGCCCCCCGCCTCGAAGATCTTCGCCGCGCCCTGTGTCAGGCTCATCAACCCGGAGGCGATCGCCGACAGCTGGTCCGCGCGCTCGGGCGGAAAGCCCGACGAGTACGCCATCGGCAGTCCGTCCGAGGAGACCACGACGGCGTGCGCGACCTTCGGAACACGGTCCGCGAAGTTCGTCACCAACCAGTTGAGATCCTGCCCGCTCACCGGGTGCCTCCTGTCTCGCCGTCACCCTGTGACGGCACCTCACCTGACGTGCCTGCGCCGCGCGCCTCGTGGCGTCCCCGGTGGACGCCGCGCTGAAGGCTCGCGAAGCGGTTGCGTACGACGTCGGCCGAGTGCGCCGGGCCCGGGCGGCCCTGCGGCTGCTCTCCGCGTGCCGGACCGGCCGGGGCCGGGGCGTCGCCGGCCTGGGGGGCCACGCGGCCGACCGCCCCCGGAACCCGGTTCTTGCCGGGGATCCGCTTGGGCAGCCCGACGCTGGTCCGCGTCGGCGCCACGGGCTGACGCGCGACCTCGGCGGCCCGGAAGCCGGCGTCGGCCGGGGACTCCCAGCCCCGCGCGGGATCCTCGCCCGCCTTGTCGCCCGTCCTCCGCATGAACCACTCCGACTGCATGGCATCGAAGATGGGTGAACGCTCGGGAACCCGCTGCGACGCGTCCTGTCCGCGCGACGCCTGCGCAGGCGCCCCCTGGGACCGCGCCGCGGACGGTTCGGCCCTTTCGGCGGCGGGTTCCTCGGCCGGATGCGGCCGCGACGCCCCGCCCCGCGGGCCGGACGGCTCCCACCGCGACGGGCGCGGCCGGGGCCCGGTCTGCGACGCCTCGTCCGCGTACCGGTCCGACGACGGCCGGCCGGTGTCGCCCACCTGCTCCAGCGGCCCGGTCTCCCACGGGATCTGCCGCCCGCCCTGCTCGGGCACCAGCGGCTGCGCCTCCGGGACGACGGACCGGGGGCCGGTGTGGTCCTCCCCGCCGGGAGCGGCGTCCCCGGAGGCGGCGCCGCCCGCGGCGGCGTCCCGCCGTTCGCCGCGGGGCCGGAACAGGTCGTCGGCCTGGCCGTCGCCGCCCGGCCGCGCCGGATGCCGGGCGCCCGGCCGGCGGACGGGCAGCTCGCCCGGACGACGCGGCGGCTGCCGGTCGTGGGCCTGGTAGGGGTCGTCCCCGTGCGGTCCCTGGTCGCCGGGCGGCACGACCGGCTGCGTCCCGGTGCCGGCCGGGAACCCGCCGTGCGCACCGCCCGTGGCCGGAATCGGCCCCGTCTCGTTCATGGCGGGCTGGGGGCCGGTGGCGCCCCGCGGCGGGCGCAGGGGCCCGGTCCCGCCGACCATCGGGTGCGAACCCGTCCCCGCCGACGCCGCGCCGGAGGGCGGTCCCGCGGCCGCGTGGCCGTCGTGGCGGAACCCTCCGCCGGCACCGGCGGACGGCTCGGCGGCGGTGCTGACGGCGGCGAGCTGGTGGGCGTCGGTCTCGCGTCCGCCGAACCCGCGGGTGCCGACGCCGGAGCCCTCGGCGGGGATGATCACCGCGTCGGGCAGGACCACGAACGCGGTGAGGCCGCCGCCCTGCGCGGCGCGCAGCTCCACCCGGATCCCGTGCCGGACGGCCAGGCGGCCGACCACGAACAGGCCCATGCGGCGCGCCGCGGAGAAGTCGATGACCGGCGGGTTGGCCAGCCGCCAGTTGGCCTGCTCCAGCTCCTCGGGCGACATGCCCACGCCGTTGTCGGTGATCTGGAGCATGGCCCCGCCGCCGCTGAGCATCTGGCCGGAAACGGTCACCTTCGTGTGCTCGGCGGAGAACACCGTGGCGTTCTCCACCAGCTCGGCCAGCAGGTGCACCAGGTCGTTGACCACGGGACCCGCGACGGTCATGTCGCCCTGAACCCGCAGCGAGACCCGCTCGTACTGCTCGACCTCGGACAGGGAGGCGCGGACGACGTCGATCAGCGGGACCGGCTGGTTCCAGCGGCGCACCTGCTCCTGCCCGCCGAGAACGAGGAGGTTCTCACAGTTGCGGCGCATGCGGGTGGCCAGGTGGTCCAGGCGGAACAGGTTCGCGAGCTGCTCCTCGTCGCGCTCGCTCTGCTCCAGCTCCTCGATCAGCCGCAGCTGGCGCTCGATCAGGGACTGGCTGCGGCGCGAGAGGTTGACGAACATCGCGTTGATGTTGCCGCGCAGGACGGCCTCGTCGGCCGCCAGCCGGACCGCCTCCCGGTGGACCTCGTCGAAGGCCCGCGCGACCTGGCCGATCTCGTCGGTGGAGTCGATGTCGATCGGTTCCACCTCGATGCCGTCGGCCGCGGCCTCCGGGTCGCGCAGGCGGTCGACCAGTCCCGGCAGCCGGGTGCCGGCGATCTCCAGCGCGCCGGCCTGCAGCTTGCGCAGCGGCCGCACCAGCGACCGGGCCATCGTGATCGTGATCAGCAGGACGAGGATCAGCAGGACGCCGACGACGACCGAGCCGACGACCGCCGAGTTGCGGGCGGCGGCGCCCTTGTCGTCGCTGTCCGCCTTGATGGCGTCGGCGATCTGCTCCTCGACCGCGCGCATCTTGTCGACCATCTCGGTCATCGCCTCGTCGATCACTCGGGCGGATCGGGCGTTGCCGAGCGCGCGGGGAAGCTGTCCGTTGTTCTCGGTGGCCGCGTTGATCACGCGCTGCCGAAGGCTCCGGGCCTGGCTGACCCTCGGGCCGATGACGGTGTCCTCGAACTGCTGGATCTGGGTCAGGGACGCCGAGTTGCGGAAGGACGCGAGTTCGCCGTCCTCCTGGGCGCGCGCCGCGCTGAGCTCGGTCAGCTCCTGGGGCGTCAGCCGTCTGGCCCGCGCCGCGACGAGCAGGAGGGCGCGTTCCCGGGAGACCGCCTCCTTGGCGCGGGCGAGGGCGCCCAGCGCACGGCTGGCCTCCGCGAGGCCGTCGTCGGCCACGTTCTGCGAAATACCGTCGAGGACGGCGATGAGCTCCTGGCTGACCTCGGTGTACTTCTCCAGAACGATCAGGGGCGAGACCCTCGTGCCGATGACGAGGGATCGCAGCGCCTCGAGGCCGGCCAGCCGGCTCCTGATCGCGGCGGCGTCGCGGACCGCCTCTGCACCGTAGGAGCCGTCGATACGGGAGACCGCCCTGGTCACCGCTCCGGCCTGGGCGTCGGTCTGGCGCTGCGCGGTCTCCACCTCCTGCTGGAGGGCCTCGGGCCGGCCTGCCCCGCTGTACTCGACGGCCTTGTCCCGTTCGGCGTTGAACGCCTGGACGAACACGGTGACCGCCTGCCCGAGCTCCGCCATTCGCTCCACGCGCCCGTACGCCTCCGTCTCGTTCACCGAGTCGGAAATGCGCAGGCCCGAAAGCACGACCGCGGCGACCGTCGGAACCAGGATCAAAACGATGAGTCGCTGGGGGACACGCCAGTTCCGCAGACTCAGCCTGCTGCCCGACCGAGTCGAGCGGTCCGACTGAACCTCGACGTTACGGGGCCGAGGACCGTCGCGACCTTCGTCGCTTGGTTGCATCCGCCGTTAACATCCTCTCCCACACGATGTCGCACTCTCCGTGGCCGAATAGACGCGAAGCGTTATAGCAACATCGCCTCCACCCTTGGCGCACGACATTGCAGCACATCCACGGATAGGCCGCAAAGGACCATAGGTCAGGAGATATGGCGCAATGCCAAGATCGTCGCTTCGTGCCCATATGTCCGTTTTGCTGAGCACAATCGATCACCTGACGTGATCATGCTTGACGCGATCAAGCGACGACGATACGTGACATCACCTGCTCGTTCCCGGTCGCACCTCGACGGACGCGTCCGCGTCCATCGACGATGACCGCCAATTATCACTCTCCGAATTCGCACAATGATGAAACGTCACTGAGCAGGCGCGGGCGCGCCGAAATTGCCGACAAACGCGCAGTCGGCGCGTCGCGAAGTTGTGAATCCTCACTGCAGGACCTGTCCGCCGCGACCGGCACCCGGCAAGTCCGCAGGTCGGCCCGTGCGCCGCGCGCCCGGGGACCGTGCGTCTCAACACGCGGGACCGGTGCGCCCCAAGGACACAAGAGAGTCACGCATTTCGGGGCCAATCAACCTAAGTTGCTCGGCACGCGCTACTCTCGCGTCCCATGTGATCTTCGGGGTCCGAGCTCGCGCGACCGGATCGCTCTCCGGTCCGGTCGCCGCCGTCTCGGGCCCCTGTGAACTTCTCCACAACTTGAAACTCCCCCGCAAAGTTGAAGGAGCGCCCATGCGGCATTCCCTGCGCATCTCAGCACTGCTGAGCGCCGTCGCCCTCGTCCTGGCCGCGGCCACCGGGTGCGGAGACTCCGACTCCTCGTCCGGAAGCGGCAATCTTGAGAAGGACACCATCAAGGTCGCCGCCCTCCCCGTTGCGGACAGCGCCGGCCTCTACATCGCCCAGAAGGAGAAGCTGTTCGAGGCCGAGGGGCTGAAAGTCCAGGTCGTGCCGACCCAGAAGAGCATCGAGGCGATGCCGGCGCTCACCAAGGGGGAGGTGGACCTCGTCTGCCCGAACTACGTCAACTTCCTGCAGGCGCACGAGAAGGGGACGCTGAAGCTCAGCATCGTGGCCGAGGCCGCCACCATGGCCCCCAACCTGATGAACGTCCTGGTCATGCCGAACTCCGACATCAAGACGGCCAAGGACCTGGAGGGCAAGAAGGTCGCGGTCAACCTCCTCAACAACATCCAGTCGCTCACACTGAACGCGATCCTCGAGGCCAACAACGTCGACTACAAGAAGGTGCAGTACGTCTCGGTGCCGTTCCCGCAGATGGCCACGGCGCTGGAGAAGGGCCAGGTCGACGCCGTCCACATCAATGAGCCGTTCCTGTCGGACGCCGTGAAGACCCTCGGCGCCCGGGTGGTGGTCGACGGCGGGAGCGAGCCGGTGAACGGCCTGGCGATCAGCGGCTACGTGAGCACCCAGGAGTGGGTCAAGAAGTACCCGAAGACGGCCGCGGCGTTCCAGCGGGCCATGCTCAAGGCGCAGAAGCTGGCTGCCGAGGACCGCAAGAACGTGGAGGCCGTCCTCCCCGGCTACAGCAAGATGGACCCGAAGGTCGCCTCGGTCATCACGCTGCCGGGCTACCCCGCCTCGGTCAGCAAGTCCCGCATCGAGCAGGTCGTTGACCTGATGGTGTCGGGCGGCCTGCTCAAGGAGAAGCCGGACGTGGACTCCATCGTCTTCCAGCCGACGGCCTGACGGTGGGACACTGAACGGCTTATGGCACACGTGTCGACGCCGCCGCCCGGCGGCTTCTCGCGCCCCGGAATCTGGGCGCGGGGAGCCGTCGGCGTGGCGGCTTTGTTCCTGGCGAGCGAGGCCCTCGGGCGGGCCGAGATCGTGGACCGTTCCTATCTGCCGCCCGCGTCCGAGATCACCATGCGCGCGCTCGAACTCGCCGGCGATTCGGAGTTCCTCTTCAACGTGCGCGTCACCCTCACCGCGTGGGCGCTCGGGCTGCTGATCGCCATCGCGATCGCGGTCCCGCTCGGTCTGCTCCTCGGCAGCGTCCCGGCGGTGAACACGGCCGTCCGGGCGATCGTGGAATTCCTGCGCCCGATCCCCTCGGTCGCGCTGATCCCGCTGGCCGCGCTGCTGTTCGGGTCCGGGCTGGAGATGGAGGTGCCGCTCGTCGTCTACGCCTCCAGCTGGCCCATTCTCTTCAACACCATGTACGGACTGCAGGAGGTCGACCCGACCGCGAAGGAGACGCTGCGCAGCTTCGGCTTCGGCCGCCTCCAGGTGCTGCTGCGCGTGTCGCTTCCGAGCGCCGCGCCGTTCATCGCGACGGGCGTGCGGCTGGCCGCGTCGATCGCGCTGATCCTGGCGATCGCCACCGAGATCCTCTCCGGCTTCGGCGACGGCCTCGGCATGTTCATCGCCATGGCCTACAACGTCCCGGACGGCGCCGTGGACGTCCTCGCCGGGACGGTGTGGGCCGGCTGCCTCGGCCTGGTCATCGACACGGTGCTGGGCCAGGGCGAAAAGCGCGTGTTCCACTGGCACAAGGCGCAGGGAAGCGGCGCGACATGACGGCGGCGACGGAGGTTCTCAACGCGAGCACCGCGCGGCGGCGCGCCGGGGTGGCCGGCCGGCTGGCCGGCGGGCTGCTGCACCGGTTCCTCCCGCTGGCGATCCTCGTGGTCTGCTGGGAGGCGGCGACACAGGCGGCCGACAGCCCGTTCTTCACACCGCCGTCGCAGATCGTCGCGCGGATGCGGGAGCTGTGGTTCTCCGGGCCGCCCGGCCACCTGTACTTCAGCGAGCAGGCGGGCGACTCCATCCTGCCGAGCCTCGGCCGCATGTTCCTGGCGCTGGCGCTCTCGATCGTGGTGGGCGTCTCCCTCGGCATGGCGCTCGGGCGTTCGCGCCGGGCGCTGGCCTACCTGGAGCCGCTGCTGCAGTTCTGCCGCGTGATCCCGCCGCCGACCCTGGTGCCGGTGTTCATCGTCCTGTTCGAGTTCGGCACGCAGATGCAGGTGGCCTCGATGATCTTCAGCGCCATCTGGCCCATCCTGCTCAACACCGCGGACGGGGCGCGCAGCGTCGACTCCCTGCAGATGGAGACGGCCGAGGCGTTCCACCTCTCGGCGGTCCAACGCATGCGGTTCGTCATCTTCCCGTCGGCACTGCCGAAGATCTTCGCGGGCCTGCGCCTCGCGCTGTCCCTGTCGCTCATCCTGATGGTGTTCTCCGAGCTCCTTCCCGGCACGACCGACGGGCTCGGCTTCGAGTTGCAGAACGCCAAGAGCCAGTCGGACCTGCCGACCGTCTGGTCGGTGGTCGTGCTGCTCGGCATCCTCGGCTACCTGTTGAACACGATCCTCCTCGCGGTGGAGCGGCGCGCCCTCGCCCGTCACCGCGGATCACGAAGGGTGAAGACATGACCACCGAGTACACCGTCCGGGACGCGGTCTTCGACTTCTGCCGGGACGTCGGGATGACCACCTTCTTCGGCAACCCCGGGTCGACGGAGCTGCGGATGTTCCGCGGCTTCCCCGAGGACTTCCGCTACGTGCTCGGGCTGCAGGAGACCGTCGCGGTGGCGGCGGCCGCCGGGTACTCGCTCGGAACCGGCACCGCGACCCTGGTCAGCCTGCACTCCGCCGGCGGTGTGGGCCACTCCCTCGGCGCGGTCTTCAACGCCTACCGCGACCGGGTCCCGGTCGTCGTGATCGCGGGCCAGCAGTCCCGGGCGATGCTGCCGACCCGCCCGTTCCTCGGCGCCGACGAGCCGGCGCTGTTCCCCCGCCCGTACGTCAAGTGGAGCCGTCAGCCCGAGCGCGCGGAGGACGTCCCGGCCGCGCTCGCCGAGGCGTACCGGGTCGCGATGACGCCGCCGCGCGGGCCCGTCTTCCTCTCCGTCCCCGAGGACGACTGGGACCGGCCGGCCGAGCCCGTCCCGCACCGCGAGCAGCGGACCGACTTCACCGCCTCGCCCGAGGCCCTGCGGGAGGTGGCCGCGGCGCTGAACGAGGCGGACGACCCGGTCATCATCGTGGGCGCCGGCGTGGAGGACGAGGGAGCTCAGCCGATCGTGGTGAATCTGGCCGAGCGGATCGGCGCGCCGGTGTGGATCAGCCCGCTGTCGGGACGGTCCGGTTTCCCCGAGGACCACGCGCTGTTCCGCGGCTTCCTGCCGCCCGTGCGGGCCCAGCTCCGGCAGCGGCTGGAGGGCCACGACGTCATCCTCGCCCTCGGTACTCCTGTCTTCACCTATCACGTGCAGTCCGACGGCCCGTTCCTTCCGGACGGGGCGCGGCTGTTCCTCTTCGACTGCGACCCGGGCCAGGGGGCGTGGGTACCGGTCGGCACCAGCGTCCTCACCACGATCGCGTCGGGTGTGTCCGGGCTGCTCGAACTCGTCGACAAGGCCGACCGGCCCCTGCCCGAGCCGCGGGAGCGGCCGGCCAGGCCGCAGGCGACCGACCCGATCGACGCGGCCCTGGTCATCGAGACGCTCCGCGAGCTGATGCCGGACGACGCCGTCATCGTGGAGGAGTGCCCGAGCCACCGGGAGATGTTCCACGCGCGCATGCCGATCACCCGTCCCGGAGGCTTCCTGACCACCGGCAGCGGGGCGCTCGGCTGGGGTCTGCCCGTCTCGACCGGGCGGGCGCTGGCCAGCTCGGGCGAGCGCATCGTCTGCGTCATCGGCGACGGTTCGATCATGTACTCGGTGCAGGCGTTGTGGACGGCCGCCCAGCACAGGCTGCCGATGACCGTGGTCGTGCTCAACAACGGCGGTTACGAGGCCGTGAAGGCGCTGGGCCGCAGGATCAGCCTGGACCGCATCCCCGGCACCGACATCACCGACCTCGACTTCACCGGCGTCGCCAAGGGGCTCGGGTGCGCGGGGCGGCTCGTCACCACCGCCGCGGAGCTCGACGACGCGCTGTCCGAGGGGCTCCGGCACGAGGGCCCGTTCCTCGTCGACGTGCGGGTCGCGGCCGGAAACTCCACCATCTACTGACCGTCTGCCGACCGTCCGCGGCGCCGGGGACGGCCTCCCCGGCGCCGGGGCTTCGGCGCAGCGCACGGCCCCCACCGGGGAAGGTCACAGCTTGTTCACGCATCTGCTCACGAATGCACTTAAACCTCGCGTCTCGCCCTTAACAAGCACGTTGTGCGCTACGCTCGCGGCTCGTTGAAAGATCAGCTTTCAGCGGCTCGTCCCCGCAAATGGAGCGTTGCTCATGTCTGGTTCTCACCGCCGCACGTCCGTCAGCGCCGCACTCGCCATCCTGCTCGGGCTCGGCGCGGCCGCATGCGGTGACTCGGGCGACGGCGCGTCGGGCAAGGGAGAGATCACCCTCGGCACGATGACCGTGGCCGACACCGCCCCCGTCCAGATCGCGATCGACAAGGGCCTTTTCAAGGCCGAGGGCCTGACGGTGAAGACGCAGGTCATCCAGGGCGGCGCCGCCGGCATCCCGCTGCTGAAGAGCGGCGCGCTCGACATCAGCTTCGGCAACTACGTCTCACTGCTGACGGCGGCCGCGAAGGACCCCGGCTTCAAGCCGCGGATCGTCGCCGAGGGCTTCCGGAGCGCGTCCAAGACCCACACGATCATGGTGCGGAAGGACTCCCCCTACCGCACGATCAAGGACCTTCAGGGCAAGAAGATCGGCGTCAACACCAAGCGCAACATCGGCACGCTGCTCGTCCGGGCCGCCGCCCAGCCCCAGAACGTGCAGTTCGACGAGGACAAGAGCTTCGTCGAGATCGCCCCGCCCGCCATGGAGCAGGCTCTGAAGTCCAACAGCGTCGACGCCGTCCAGGCGATCGAGCCGTTCGGCACCCAGATGGAGCAGTCGCTCGGCGCCCGGATGATCGCCGACCTGTCCAGCGGCCCCACCGCCGACTTCCCCATCGCCGGCTACGCCACGACAGAGAAGTTCGCCAAGGAGAACCCTGAGACCGTCGCGGCCTTCCAGCGCGCGATCCAGAAGGCGCAGGGCATGGCGGCGGACCGCAAGCTCGTGCAGGACACCCTGCCCACCTACGCCAAGGGCATCGACGCCAAGGTCGCCTCGACCATGTCCCTCGGCTCCTTCCCGACCACGCTGGACGCCGCCCGGCTCCAGCGCGTGGCGGACGTGATGCTCCAGTTCGGCTATCTGGACAAGAAACTCGACGTCAAGCAGTACATCGCCGACACATCCGCATGAACCGGCGCCGCATCGTTCTCGGCGCCGCCGGGGTGGCGGCGGCCGTCGCCGTCCTCGAGGCCGTGAGCCGTGCCGGCCTCGTGGACGAGTCGGCCCTGCCCCCGGCGACCACCGTGCTGCGGGAGGCCGGGAAGCTCGCCGTCGACGAGGAGTTCCTGTTCGACGTCGGGGCGACGCTGCGGGCGTGGTTCCAGGGGCTCGCGCTGGCGGTGCTGGCGGCGGTCCCGCTGGGCGTCCTGCTCGGCTCGGTGCCGCTACTCGGAACCGCCGCGCGCGCTCTCGTCGAGCTGATGCGCCCCATCCCGTCGGTCGCGCTGATCCCGCTCGCGATCATCCTGTTCGCCGACCCCACGCAGGTGAAGGTGTCGCTCGTCTTCTACGCGTGCCTGTGGCCGATCCTCATCAACACCCTGTACGCGTTGCGCGACGTCGACCCCGTCGCCAAGGACAGCCTGCGCAGCTTCGGGTTCGGCGCGGTGTCGGTGCTCTGGCGGGTGTCACTGCCGAGCGCCGCGCCGTTCATCGCCACCGGCGTCCGGATCGCGGCCTCCGTCGCCCTCATCGTCGTGATCAGCACCGAGCTGCTCGCGGCCGGGGCCGACGGCGTCGGCATCTACCTCAGCTCCACGCAGGCCGCGGGCGGCCGGACGGACCTCCTGCTGGCCGGGGCCGTGTGGGCCGGTGTCCTCGGACTCCTCGCCAACCTCCTGCTCCTCGGGCTGGAACGGGTCGCGTTCCGGTGGCACGCGGCACGGCTGGAGGGGGTGGCATGACCGTCCCGAAGCGCATGACCGTCCTGAGGCCGCTGCGAGGGTTCGCCGAGCGCTCCTGGCTCGTCATCCTCGTTCTCGTGACGTGGGAGCTCGTCACCCGTGCGGCGGACGAGACCTACTTCCCCCCGCCCACCACGATCGTGCGGGCCCTGCGCGACCTGTGGTTCTCGGGGCCCGCGTCCGACCTGTTCCTCACCGAGAACGCCGCGGACGACTTCTCCACCAGCCTGACCCACCTGTTCGTCGGGTGGGGCGCGGCGAGCCTGGCGGGCATCGTGGTGGGCGCCGTGATCGGACGGTCGCAGGTCCTCTACGACATGGCGAGCCCGGTGCTGGAGTTCCTGCGGGCGGTGCCTCCGCCGACGCTCGTGCCCTTCTTCATCATCGTGTTCCAGCTCGGCGCCACGATGCAGATCGTCACGATCGCGTTCGGCGTGGTGTGGCCCGTGCTGCTCAACACCAGCGACGGCGTCCGCACCGTGGAGCCGCTGCAGCTGGACACGGCCAGGGTGTTCGGACTCGGCCGGTTCCGCCGGCTGGTCTCGATCATCCTGCCGGCGGCGGCACCGAAGATCGCCGCCGGGCTGCGGGTGGCGCTGTCGTTCGCGCTGATCCTCATGGTGATCTCCGAGCTGTTCGGCAGCACCTCGGGGATCGGCTCCGAGCTCATCGGCGCGCAGCGCTCGTTCGAGCTGCCGCGGATGTGGGCCGGCATCGTCATGCTGGGCATCCTCGGATTCCTGTTCAACGCCGTGTTCCTGCTTCTGGAGCGGCGCCTGCTGTCCTGGCACATCGGCGCCCAGCGCCTCGCGAACTGATCGGTGGCCCCGCAATGACCTTCACGACGCACACGAGAAAAGGCGGCTGTGATGCTTGAGATAACCGGCCTCACGCACTCCTACGACGGGCACAAGGTGCTCGACGGCATCGACCTCACCGTCCCCGACGGCCAGCTGGTCAGCATCGTCGGCCCGTCGGGGTGCGGCAAGTCCACGCTGCTGCGCTGCATCGCGGGACTGATCACCCCGACCGGGGGCAGGCTCACGCTGAACGGCAAGCCGATCAACGGCGTGCCCGACGACCTCGCGGTCGTCTTCCAGGACTACAGCCGCTCGCTGTTCCCCTGGCTGACCGTCCGCGACAACGTCGCCCTTCCGCTGCGGCGGCGAGGCAAGTCGCGCGCGGAGCGGCGCGCCGCCGCCCAGGAGGCCCTGGAGTCGGTGGGGCTGCCCGACGCGGGCCGCAAGTACCCGTGGCAGTTGTCCGGCGGCATGCAGCAGCGCGTGTCGATCGCGCGGGCGCTGGCGTTCCGGCCGTCGCTGATGCTGATGGACGAGCCGTTCGGCTCCGTGGACGCGCAGACCAGGGAGGACCTGGAGGACCTCATCCTCCAGGTGCATCGCACGGAGAAGATGACGATCCTGCTGGTCACCCACGACATCGACGAGAGCGTGTACGTCGGTGACCGGGTCGTCGTGCTCAACCGCTCCCCCGCCCGGGTGCACGCCGACCTGCCCGTCGGGCTGCCCTCCGTCCGCGACCAGATCGACACCCGCGGGCTGCCCGAGTTCGTCCAGTTGCGGACGGAGGTCGGGCGGCTCGTCCGCGGCGGCGCGAAGGCGCCGGGCGCGGAGCCGGTCGGTGCGCAGTCGGCGGGGGCGACGGAGGCGAACGGCTCCGGCTCCGAGTCGGCCGGCTGACACCGGATCCTTCCGTACCGGGCCCCCGGGCGTCCGGCCGAGCCCCGCCGCCGGGTCCGGAGGTCTCGCTCCGAACGGTTCACTTGGCGTCGGCGTAGCGGTCCACGATCGCGATCTCCATGGGGAACGCGACCGGTGTGTCGCCGAACAGCAGCCGCCGCGCCTCCTGCGCGGCGGCCCGGACGGCGACGGCGACGTCCCCGGCCAGCGCGGCCGGGGTGTGCACGATCACCTCGTCGTGCTGGAAGAAGACCAGCCGGGGGACCGCCGCCGGGTCGCGGTCCGCGGTCCCGCCGCCGCCGGAGCCCGGGGCGCCGAGGCCGGTCAGGCGGCGGCGCAGTGAGGCGAGCATGACGAGGGCCCAGTCGGCGGCGGTGGCCTGGACGACGAAGTTGCGGGTGAAGCGGCCCCGGCTGCGCAGCGCCCGCGCGGCCCGGCCGCGGCGCCCCTCCTCCCCGGCCCCGGCCTCCTCGTCGCCCGCCGCCGTCAGCTCACGCCAGCCCTGCGAGGGCGGCGGGCACGTGCGTCCGAGCCGGGACCGGACGAGCCGGCCGCGCTCCCCCGCCCGCGCCGCGGCCTCCACGTACTCGAACGCGACGGGGAACCGCTTCTTCAGCACGGCGAGGAGCTGCACCGCCTCCCCCGTCCCGCCGCCGTACATCGCGGACAGCAGCGCGATCTTCGCCTTGTCCCGCGCGCTGCGTCCCTGCGGCCCGGGCTCGAAGGCGTCGGAGAGGGCCTCGTAGAGGTCGCCGTGGGCGGCGGCGTCGGCGAAGGCCCGGTCGCCGGCGAGGGCCGCGAGCACCCGGGGTTCGAGCTGGGCGGCGTCCGCGACGACGAGCTTCCAGCCGGGGTCGGCGACGACGGCGCGGCGCAGGATCCGCGGGATCTGCAGGGCGCCGCCGCCGCTGGTCGCCCACCGTCCGGACACCACCCCGCCGGGCACGTACTCGGGACGGAAGCGTCCCCCGCTGACCCAGGTGTCGAGCCACGCCCAGCCGTGCGCGGCGTGCAGGCGCGCGAGCTCCTTGTACTCCAGCAGCAGCGGCACGGCCGGATGGTCGACGCGTTCGAGCACGTGCGCGCGGGTCGAGGGAACGGGCAGCCCCGCCGACGCGAACGCTTTGAGGATCTGCGCCGGGGAGTCCGGGTTGACGTGGGCGCGCGGCCCGAACGCGGCGCTGATGCGGTCGGCGAGCTCCTGCAGTCTTCTCGGGCGCAGCCCGGCGACGGGTCGGGGCCCGAGCAGCCCGGTGAGCAGCGCGTCGTGCTCGTCGGCCGACCAGGGAAGCCCGTCGTGGCCCATCTCGGCCGCCGCCAGCGCCCCGGCCGACTCGGCCGCGGCGAGCAGCGCGAACCCCTCGCGTTCGGCGATGGCGCGCTGGTGTTCGGCGTGCACGGCGACGATCTGGTCTATGTCGTCGCCCGGGTCTTCGGCCTCGTCGTCGAAGAGCGACGCCTGCGCGGGTTCCCCCCGGGGCGGCGGATCGGGGGGCACGGGCTCGCCGCGCGAGCGCGCCCACGCCGCGCGGACGGACCTCGGCTCCCCGTGGCGTCCGGCGTGCCCGAGCAGGAGGCCCTCCACGAGTTCGAGGTCGTGGCAGCGCGACACCCGGACGTCCGCCTTGAGCAGCCGGGGATAGAGCCGCGCCGTGGACGCCCACACCCACCGGGGCCGGTCGGTCTTCTCCCGCTCGGCGATCGCCGCGACGAGGTCGGGGACGCGCCGGACGGGCCCGGCGGGCGTTCCGTCGTCGGCGAGCGGCCGCAATGCTCCCCCGCCGTGCGTCCCGGCCGCCACCGCGATCCTCACGCGCTCATTCTGACTCGCGCCTGGGACGAAATCCCGGCCCGGGTGGGGACCCCTCGGCGGGTGACGCGCGGGAGCCCGGCGTCGGACCGGTGGGCCGGGGCCGCGGCCCCCGCGCCGTGCTCGGCGGCGGGTCGGACGATCGCCCGGGTCAGGCGACCAGCGAGACCTCCTGTCCGGGCGGGGTGTCGCCGTAGCGGTCGACGACCTTGTTGAGCTGGAGCTGGTAGTACAGGACGCCGAATCCGAAGATGCCGAGCAGGAACCCGACCGCGCCGCTGCAGCTCGGGGTCAGGCCCGCGGCGCGCTGGGCCGCGGCGATGCGGCCGCCGAGCTTGACGAACATCACCAGCGGCCAGATGCCGAGCGTGAGGGCGCCGAAGATCAGCGACAGCAGCGCGTTCGTGGCCGCGTTGCCGATGCGCCGGTCGTAGGCGTGCAGCTCGTCGTGGACCTTGTAGAACCACACGAGCCCGTAGATGCCGAAGGTGATGAAGGGCAGGAGGAGCCAGGCGGCGATCGGGTTGCGGCGCTTCATGTTCGCGCCCGTGCCGACGACGGCGGGAGCCTGCTGCTGTTGCGGCGCGGGCGCGTAACCGCCCTGGTGGGCCGCCTGCTGCTGGTGCTGCTGCGGTTGCTGGTAGGACTGCTGCTGCGGATGGGGTTGCCCCTGCTGGGGGTAGCTCATGTGTCGTTTCTCCTGAGATGCGGTCGTGGCCGGCCGACCGTGCGTTGCCGTTCACCCGTCTGACGACGCACGACTGTAACCGGACGCGCACGGCCCGCGGGGTGAACACGCGACGTTCGCCGGCCCTCTTCACCAAACTGGGACGATCCGCGAGACCAGGGCGATCCCCTAAATCGGGGTGAATCACGACAGCGGGATGACGACCTCGTCCTCGCAGGGCGGGACGGCCTCGTGGTCGCCGCAGCCGGTGGCCGCGAAACAGCGGATCCGCAGCCGCGACTCGTTCACGTCCACGCGCAGGAAGCTCTTGAAGAACGGCGGATTGTCCCAGTCGGCGAGCTCCGAGCGGAAGCGCTGCGGCAGCTTCTGCACGGGGGCCCGCAGCATCCGGGGACGGCGCCGGTCGCCCCGCGGAACCCCCAGCAGCGCCGCGACGACGCGGGCTCGTAAAGACGGCTTGCGGTTTCCGTAGCCGCGGCCGGGTCGGATGCCGAGCCGGTGCCTGACGACGGCCGCGGCCTCCTCCGGGCTGAGCTCGAAGAACCGCGGAAGGCGCAGCCACTGCCCGTACAGCTTGCTGTAGCGGGACAGGGAGTCGCCGCGCAGCGGGTAGAGGCGCAGCCGGTGCTCCTCGACGACGCGGCTCCGGGGGATGGTGTGGGTCGCGTGCATGAACGCGCCGGAGCCGCCGGCGACGATGTACTGGATCGTCCGCCCGCCGGGCGTCGTGACCGGGTAGCGCTGGTAGTTGTGGTAGTCGCCGCCGATCGCGGCCACGTAGTTGTGCGCCGGGTCCCGGACGATCTCGTCCACGGTTCCGCCGCCCTCGATCTTTCCCGGGCGGTGCTCGTCATTGACATAGAGCGGTTTTCCGGTCACGAGCAGCTTGGGTTTCGGTCCTGCGGAGACCTCCCGCAGCCACCGGCCCTGGTCGCGATCGAGACCGCCCCCGATCCCGGTGTCGATGCCGATGATGCGCAGCGTCGGCGTGTCGATGGCCCAGTACGGGCCCGGCTGGACGGCCTGCTGGCCCGGCGCGCCCCGGTACAGGCGGCGGGCCTCGGTGAGCGCGGCGACGTCGACCTCGCCCGGCCTGCGCCACAGCAGCCGCGGCACGAAGGACAGCGGCCCGCGCCACGGCGGCGGCGCGCAGTCCGCGTCGAGGTCGCAGAAGACGTAGAGGAAGCCGCGCAGGCCGTCGTACCAGTCGTGGTTGCCCGGAACGGCGTAGATGGGCGCGGGATAGTCCCGGTAGGGGCGGAAGAACTTCTCGGGGTACTGGTCCGCCCGGCCCGCCGGGTAGATGACGTCGCTGGCGATGATCATGAAGTCGGTGTCGCCGGCGGCGTTGAGCAGCGGCGGGACCACCGCGTACTGGGAGCGGTCCCCCTCGCCGGTGTCGCCGAGCACGACGAACGAGAACTCCGGCGCCGAGCGGTGGAGCGTGAACGCGGCGGGCGTGCCCCGCTCGCGCAGTGCGGCGACGCAGCGGCGGCGGATCGCGTTCGACGGGTCGCCGAAGATTCTCGCGAGGACGTCGTTGCGGGACCGCCACAGCACCGAGGGACGTCGCCAGGAGAACTGGGAGACGCGTTCGGGGAGCAGGTCGTGGAATGTCCCGCGCTTCGTGCAGACCCAGCCCGCTCCCGCTTCGGACATACGGGAGTTCTCGGGTCCGGGGTACTCCTCGGCACACACAGAACGCCTCCGGCGAGTGAGCCGTCTCGTCCGGTGTGCGCGAGCCGGTTCCGGGCAGCCCGGCATGGACGAAAGGCTCGGGTTGGGGGTGCAGACAGCCTCGCCGGAGGCGATCTCGGCCGTCAAGCGACTTGCCGCGACCCGGAGTGTGAACTTCGCGGGCGCGGCGGCGGGGCGCAGATGTCCCCAGGTGCGGCACGGCGCAACGGCGCACAATGCGGCGCTGTGCGCCGCGGTGCGGAAGAGGTGAAGGGGTGCGACGAGATCAACGCCGCGATGGAACGCTGCGTGGTAGGCGCCGGCGCCACCCCCAAAGACGCCGGCGCCACCACGACGAGGGCGTCCGCGGGGGTCATGAGTCCCCCCAGAACGGCGAGCAGTCGCCTCTCATGACCTCGCCCACAGACGACCCCAACGGTCCCGAAGTGGGACGTAAACGACGTTATCCGAAAGGCCGTAATGCCTGCGTAAACCGTCCAGAACTTCGCGACCAAGCCTGGATCATCCCCGCCGGACGGCCGCACCCGTGCGTCAGGGCGCGAGAACGCGGAGCGCGCCCGGCATCACCCGGGCCGTGACCGGCACCGAGCCGCGCAGCTCGCCGTCGGACCCGTAGGGCAGGTCCCGTCCGGGCGGTCCGGTCAGCTCGATCCGCACCTCGCGGCCCCGCAGTACCTCGATCTCGGGGCGTCGCACGTGCGAGCCGTCCTCCAGCTCGCGCATGACCGAGAAGAAGAGCGACTTCGGCGCCTTCCGGATGATGACCACGTCGAGGAGCCCGTCGTCCACCCGGGCGTCCGGCGCGATGTGCCTGCCGAAGCCGTAGTAGCCGGAGTTGGCGACGACGACGGTGTACCCCTGCCGGGTGAACGACTCGCCGTCCACGGTGACCAGGTAGTCGGCGTGCCGCCAGGTGATGATCGCGCGCAGCGCGCCGACGTAGTAGGCGGCGGAGCCGCGCAGCACCCGCGTCGCGTTGGCGTTCCGGTTGGCGACGGCGTCCACGCCCGCGTACACGCTGCCGAGAACGGGGGTGCCGTTGGCCTCGATGGCGTCCACGGCCCGCGGCTCGCCCTCCAGCAGCAGCTTGGCCAGCTCCTCCGGGTCGGACGGGATGCCGAGCTGCCGCGCGAAGTCGTTGCCGCGCCCGGCCGGGACGATGCCGAGCACGGCCTGCCCGCCCTTGTTCTCGTCACCGTCCCTGCCACCGCCCTCGCCGCCGTCGCCCTCGCCCCCCGTTTCCGCGTTCATCGCGGCGAGCGCGCCGCCGACGCAGCCGACCAGGCCGTCACCGCCCACGCCGAGCACGACCCGTCCCGCCGCGGCGGCGGCGCGGGCGAGGGCGGCGGCGTGCTCCAGTCCGCGGCTGTACTCGACGGCCACGTCGGCGCCCGCGTCGCGCAGCGTCCGCGCGAGCGTGATCAGCGACGAGGCCGAGCCGGAGCCGCCCGCCGCCGGGTTGACGACCGCGGTGAACGAACGCGGACCGTCCCCGGCCTCCCGGTTCGTCTCGCTCATGGCTGCTCCCTCCGGGGGACGACCCCCCACCTTCACCCCATCACCCGCCTGCCGGCACCGCTCACCGATCGTCCCCCGCCGGGGGGACGAGCACACCCGGGTTGAGGATCCCGGCCGGGTCGACCCTGTCCTTGACGGCGCGGAGCACCGCGACGCCCAGCGGCCCGATCTCCCGGGCGTACCAGTCGCGATGGTCGGTGCCCACCCCGTGATGATGACTGATCGTCCCGCCCGCGTCGATGATCGCGTCACCGGCGGCGCGCTTGGCGGCGCCCCAGTGCGCCACCGGATCCTTACCCTGCGCTGACACGACGGTGAAGTAGAGGGACGCGCCCGCCGGGTAGACGTGCGAGATGTGGCACATCACCAGCGGCGGCGTGCCCGCGTCGGACAGCGCGCCGGTCAGCGCGGATCTGACCGCCTCGTACAGCCTGGGGACGCCGGACCAGAACGCGGCGGTCTCCAGCGTCTCGGCGAACGCGCCCACGTCGAGCAGCGCGTCGCGCAGGTAGGGGGCGTCGAACCGGCCGTGCTCCCACTTCTCGCCGGGTCCGGTGCCGAGCGGTTCGCCGCCGGCGGCGCGCAGCACCTCGTGCGCCCCGGCGCGCCGGCCGGCCACCTCCTGCGCGGTGCCCTCGAACCCGAGCACGGCCAGGCAGCCGGCGGACCCGGTCTCGCCGGTGCCGATGGCGGACGGGTCGGCCAGGCCGACCATGGTCTCGGTCTCGTCGGACAGGCGCAGCACCGTGGGCAGGGGGCCGTCCTGGGCGAGACGCCGCACCGCGGCCGTGCCCGCGTCGAACGACGCGAACCGCCAGCCCTCGTACACCTTCGTCTGCGGCGCGGGGCGGATCCGCACGGTCACCGAGGTGATCACGCCGAGGGCGCCCTCGGAGCCGAGGAGGAGCTGCCGCAGGTCGGGCCCGGCCGCGGACTTGGGCGCCCGCCCGAGGTCGAGCGTGCCCTCCGGGGTGGCGGCGGTCAGCGCGACGACCATGTCGTCGAAGCGCCCGTACCCGGCGGACGCCTGCCCGCTGGAGCGCGCGGCCGCGAACCCGCCGATCGACGCCCACTCGTAGGACTGCGGGAAGTGCCCGAGGGTGTAGCCGCGCTCCGCGAGCGCCGCCTCGGCGTCCGGGGCCCGCAGCCCGGGTTGCAGGACGGCCGTGCGCGCCTCCTCGTCGATCGCGAGGACGGCGTTCATGCGCCGCAGGTCGAGGGCGACGACACCGCCGAACCCGCCGCCGGTCTCGGGGGCCAGCCCGCCGACGACGGAGGTGCCTCCGCCGAACGGGACCACCGCGATCCGCCGCTCCGCGCAGGCCTTGAGCACCGCGAGGACCTCGTCGTGCCCGCCGGGCAGGACGACGGCGTCGGGCGCGTCGTCGGTCTCGCCCGCGCGGATGCGCAGCAGGTCGGGCGTCGACTTGCCGCGCGTGTGGCGGACGCGCGTCTCGGCGTCGTCGCGGACGTGCGCCTCGCCCACGATCGCCGCCAGCGCGGCCAGGTCGGCGTCGCCGAGACGACGCGGGGGCGGCTCGATCTCGTCGAGCGCCGCGGGGGGCCGCTCGGCGGGCCGGACGCCGAGCATGTCGCGCAGGAGCGCCACCACCGGCTCCGGCAGCGGCGTGGCTCGCGCAGGGTCGCCCCAGCCGCTCCACAGCATGTCTCGTGTCTCCACCCGCGCCTCCCGTCGTCGGCGTGCTCGATGACCTGTTCTCCGAGCCGTTCCCCGTGCTGTTCCCCGGCCTGCCTTCTGCCCTGCTCATCGGCCGGGGCGTCGAAGCACCGGCCTGCGGATGACGGCCGGCCCCCCATCTGTGCTTACACTGTGACACATGACGTCGAATCGTCACAACGTCACTGGCCGCACCGGGACGGGCGGGGGACGGACCGACGACGACACCGTGCTCGACGCCGCACGCGACTGCGTCCTCGCGGTCGGCGTGCGCCGGACCACGCTGACCGACATCGCGCGCCGCGCCGGCGTGTCGCGGATGACGCTCTACCGCCGCTGGCCGGACGTCCGCACGATCGTCGCCGACCTCATGACCCGCGAGTGGGTCGGGCTCGCCGACTCGCTGCACCCGCCGGACGACGGCCGCCCCGTCCGGCCCCGGTTCGTGTCGGGCCTGGTCGCCGGCGTCCGGGCGTTCCGCGACCACCCGCTCCTCCACAAGATCGTCGAGGTGGATCCGGAGCTGCTGCTCCCCTATGTCCTGGACCGCCTCGGCGCGAGCCAGGAGGTGTTCCTCGGCCTCTTCGAGCGGGCGCTGCGGGCCGGGCACGCCGACGGCACGATCCGCCGCGACCATCCGGTCCGGCAGGCGCGGTCGGTGCTGCTGGTCGTCCAGTCCTACGTCCTGTCGGCGCCGACCATGATCGACGAGACCGACCCGGACCTCGGCCCCGACGCCTTCGACGAGGAACTCCGCCACACCCTGGAGAGGATGCTCGCGCCGTGAACACTCCGGAATCGGACGCGCCGGCCCCCGGGGCCGCCCGCACCTCCCTCAACGCCGCGCGCCGGGAACGCGAGCTCGCCGCCCTGCCGGACGAGGTCGTGGACGTCCTCGTCGTGGGCCTCGGCGCGACCGGCGCGGGCGTCGCGCTGGACGCCGCCTCACGGGGCCTGTCGGTCGCCGCGGTCGACGCCCACGACCTGGCGTTCGGCACGTCCCGATGGAGCTCCAAGCTGATCCACGGCGGGCTGCGCTACCTCGGGTCCGGGCAGGTGGACGTGGCCTACGAGAGCGCGGTCGAGCGGGGCGTGCTGATGCGGCGCACCGCCCCGCACCTCGTCCGCGCGCTGCCGTTCGTGATGCCGATGACCCCGGTCATGTCCCGGTCCCGCGCCCTCGCCGCCGCGGCCGCGCTGCGCGCCGGCGACGTGCTGCGGCTCGCCGCGCGCACCCCCCGCTCGGTGCTGCCCGGCCCGCGCCGGCTGTCGGCGGTCGAGACGCTGCGGCTCGCGCCGCCGCTGCGCCCGTACGGGCTGCGCGGCGGGCTGCTGTCGTGGGACGGCCAGGTCGCCGACGACGCGCGCCTGGTCACCGCGATCGCCCGCACCGCCGCCGGGCACGGCGCCCGCATCCTGACCCGCTGCCGGGCGCTCACGCTGGCCGGCGACGGCGCGCTCGTCAGGGACGAGCTGACCGGCCGGGAGATCACCGTCCGGGCGCGATCGGTGGTGAACGCGGCGGGCGTGTGGGCCGGCGGCCTGGTGGACGGGGTGCGGCTGCGTCCCTCGCGCGGCACCCACATCGTGCTGCCGGCGCAGAAACTGCGCGGCCTGTCGGCCGGCCTGCAGATCCCGGTCCCGGGCATGTCCGGCCGGTTCCTGCTCGTGCTGCCGCAGGGCGACGGCCGCGTCTACGTGGGCCTGACCGACGAGCCCGCCGACGGGCCGATCCCGGACGTGCCCGAGCCGACGCAGGGCGAGATCGGGTTCCTGCTCGACATCCTGGGGTCCGCGCTCGACGCCCCCGTGCGGCGCGACGACATCGTCGGCGCGTACGCGGGCCTGCGCCCGCTGCTGGACGCGGGCGGCGGGCGCGACACCGCCGACATCTCCCGGCGGCACGCCGTGCTGACCTCCCGGGACGGCGTCGTCACGATCGTCGGCGGCAAGCTCACCACCTACCGGCGGATGGCACAGGACGCGGTCGACGCGGCGATCCGGACCCGGGGGCTGCACGCCGGGCCGAGCCGGACCGCCCGGCTCCCGCTCGTCGGCGCCGCCCCGCGCGAGCGGCTGGACGCGCTGGACGCGCCGCCCCGCCTCGTCGAGCGCTACGGCGCCGAGGCCCCGTCGCTGGTCGCGCTCGCCGAGGACGATCCCTCCCTCCTCGACCCCGTCGTCCCGGGACTGCCGGTCCTCAAGGTCGAGCTGGCCTGGGCGGTGCGGCACGAGGGCGCACTGGACGCGGGCGACCTGCTGGATCGCCGCACCAGGATCGGGCTCGTCGCCGCCGACCGGGAGGCCGCCCTGCCGGTCGCGGAGGCGCTGCTCCCCCGCGCGGCACTGCACTGACCCCCGTGTGACATCGGACAAGTCCGAAAAATCTGATCCGGTCCGCCGGGTTTGGACGCCGTACGTTAGGTTACCCTTACCTAATCCGTTCCGAGATCACGGGGGATCCTCTTGACGCACGGCAAGGGCTGCGGGCACTGCCCGGGAAGTCACACGGGCGAGCGGCCCTGCCTGGCGAGCGCGACCTCGAAGGCGCGCTCCTGGCTCCTCATCGAGCACCCCGGCCCCTGGCCGCGGCGCGTCGAGGACCTCGCCGAGCCCGCCCCCGTCGCCGAGGCCGTGCGGGCCGCGCAGGCGGCGGGCGTGCGCCCCCAGCTGATCCGCCGGACGGGACGCCGCCGTGCGACCCCGCCCGTCCAGGTGTACGCCGCGTTCTCGCGCGGCGGCGAGGTCTGGATCGAAGGCCGCGAGCTCACCGACCCCGCGGACCTGGCGACGCTCGATCTCGCCGCGCTCGCGGCGGGCCGGTCCCCCGGTCTCGGAGAACGGCTGACCGATCCGGTGCTGCTGGTCTGCACCCACGGCCGCCGCAACGCCTGCTGCGCCCGCACCGGCGCCCCGCTGGCCCGTTCGCTGTCCGCGCGCTTCGGTCCTCTCGTCTGGGAGACCACCCACGTCGGCGGTGACCGCTACGCGGCGAACCTGGTGTGCCTTCCCCACGGGCTCTACTACGGCGACCTCGGCGAGGAGGAGGCGGTCGCGGCGGTCGACGCCTACCTGCGGGGCGAAGTCGTCCTGGAGCGGCTGCGCGGACGCGGCGGGACGCCGGAGCCGGCGCAGGCCGCGGAGCATTTCGTCCGCGCGCACACCGGCCGGCTCGGAGTCGACGACGTGATCGTGGCGTCGGTCACGGGAACAACTCGGTACGAAGCGGTCGTTGCTGTACAAGAGAACCGTTACCGGGTGACCTTCGAAGCCGTCGAAGAGCCCTCCCCCTGCGGTCCGGAGTGCGGGGAGAACCTGAAAACTTTCGTTGTTAGGGACCTCACCCTTCTCAACGAGGCGGCGCTCGTGTAACCTCTCTGGGGCCCCATTCGAGGGCTTCCCGTCGCACGTCCCCAAGATTCCGGTGTCGGCCGGACGGGGAACAGAGCGGCAACTCCGGACGTTGGACCATTCGGCGCTTCTGGCTTCATGTCATCCCGAAGGATGTCTGAGCGTCCTGTCCTGAAATTGTTCGAAACCAATCAAGGTGGGTGTTCCATGGCTCAGGTACGTCGGCAGGCAAACCTCCCTCGTCCCAGCTGGGGCTGGCAGGACGCCGCGGCGTGCCGGGGGGAAGACCTCGTCCTCTTCTTCGGTCCCGACGGTGAGCGTCAGCCCGAGCGGGAGATCCGTGAACGCAAGGCCAAGCAGATCTGCATGGGCTGCCCTGTTCGCACGGACTGCCTGGACTACGCGGTCTCCAGGCCCGAGAAGTACGGCACGTGGGGCGGTCTGAACGAAGACGAGCGCGCGTCCGAGCGTCGCCGCCGGATGCGTCGCGCGAACGCCGCCTAGCCGAGTGCGCAGGTCGCGATAACGCTCCCATCGCGGACCCCGGCACGCCACCGAAAAACGACACGGCCCCGCCCGTCGGGGCCGTTTGCGTTGCCCTGACACACTCCATCAGGGTGGGACCGGGCACTTCCCCCCAAGGCACGTCACAGGATGATGGCGCATGTCGCGGCGGAGACATTCCCCGGAACCGCGCCATTACCGCAAACGTGATCGCGATGCGGCCATTTTCCATAAATTCGCCGCATCATTTTTCGCCGCCCGCCTCCGTCCCGGGGGCGGGCGGCGAAGGCTCAGCCGGCCCGCCGGCCGTGCGCGGCCCGCTCCAGCCAGGCGATCACGTCGGCGTCGGTGAGCTGCTCGAAGTCGCGGTACCACTGGCCGACCGCGCGGAAGTCGCGCGGCGCGGCCGGGACCACCAGGTCGTCCACCTCGGGCTCCAGCCCGGCGACGGTCTCGGCGGCGCCCACCGGCACCGCGAGGACGAGCCGCGACGGCCCGCGCTCGCGCAGCGCCCGCACCGCGGCCCGCGCCGTGCCGCCGGTGGCGAGCCCGTCGTCGACGACGATGACGGGCCGTCCCTTCGTCTCGGGCAGCGGCCGGCCTCCGCGGTAGACCTCGACCCGCCGGTTCAGCTCGGCGCGTTCCGCGGCGACCGTGGCCGCCAGATCCTCCTCGCGCAGACCCAGCCGGGCGAGCAGCGCGCGGTCGAACACCGGCGCCCCGCCCTCGGCGATCGCCCCGACGCCGAGCTCCGGCTGCGGCGGGTATCCGATCTTGCGGGTCACCAGCACGTCGAGCGGGCAGGACAGCCGCCGCGCGATCTCGTGACCGATGGGAACGCCGCCCCGCGGCAGCGCGAGGACGACGGCGCCCTCCAGGTCCGACGACGCGAGCCGCTCGGCGAGGACGCGGCCCGCCTCCGTCCGGTCGGCGTAGGGGAGCCTGACGCCATCGGCCTGCCGGGGGTCTTCGCGTGCGGATCTCTTCCAGGACATCGGCACACCCCCTTCGTGGCCCCCCTACCCACTCTCCCTGGGCCCTTAGCGGCGTGCGGGACGCCGATGACGCCGATACGACGACGCGAACGACGGCGGCCGCTTGAACGACACAGGGCCGGTGCTTCGAAAGCCGGACGAGAGCCCGCAGCGCTCACGACCCGGGGACGGCCGGGCGGGCCGGTCAGGACCCGGTGAGCCAGCGCAGCGGGTTGTCGCGCAGGATCATCTCCAGGGTGGCGTCGTCGGCCCCGGCCGCGCGCAGAGCGGGCAGGAACGTGTCGAACAGGTACGCGTACCCGGCGCCGCCGTACCGGGTGATGTGGTCCATCCGGGAGACGCCGGTGCTCAGCAGCACCCGGGAGGCGAGCCCGGCCTCCAGCAGGTCCATGACGTCGCGGACGCGGGCCCCGATCGCCGTGTGGTCGTCGCCCGCGAGAACGAGCGAGCCGAACGAGACGTACGCGCCCATCTCAGCGATCTTGCGGTGCTGGCCGGGGTCGTCCACGCGGTCCTGCTGGCCGACCGCGACGCGCTCGGGGGCCAGCCCGGCGCCGGTGAGGATCTCCAGTTGCGCGAGGCCCGCGCGGCCGTAGGTCGCCACCGACAGGCCGGAGTAGTGCGCGGCGCGGGCGGCGGCGCGCAGGCACAGCTCCTCGGCCTCGGTCGGCGCCTCGCCCCAGGTGCCGATCTCCCCGATGACGCCCGGCAGGGCGTTGGTGCCGTCCATGCCGAAGCCGACCTCGGCGAGCAGCCGCTCGGTCAGCCGCTCGGCGCCGCCGTCGAGGGCCTCGCGGACGAAGGCCGGGTGGAACGGCTCGGTGAACACCCCCGTGCCCGCCACCACGGGCACCCGGGCGCCCGCGCTGATGCGGGCGAGCGCGGCGGCGTTGCGGCCCATGCCCGCGCAGGTGAGGTCGATGACCAGCCCGAGCCCGTGCTCCTTGCGCAGCGCGGTCAGCTCGCGCTGGACGGCCTTCTCCTCGTCCAGGAAGCGTCGCGGGTCGGACTCGACGAGCGTCGGCCGCTCGGGCCAGCGCAGGTCGAGCCGAAGGTGTTCGTGGGAGAGCACCGGCCCGGTGACGTCGGACGTCGCGATCATGCCGGTCACGGTCCGGAGCCGCCCGGTCTCCTCTCGGGGGGTCATGTAAGGCGAGGGTACGTCATGTTTTGCCTATTCAGGACCTAACCCGAGCTGTTTTTACTCTCCCCTTGCCCGTTCTCGGACGTCCCGTCGCCCTCACCGGACGCCCGGTCCTCCCGCTCGGGCGATCCGTCCTCCTGTTCGGACGTCCCGTTCTCGCGGGCGTCGCGGGCGGCGCGCGCCCGCGCGGTGTCGGGCGTCGGCCACAGCCGGTCGATCTCGGCGTTCAGCGCCGCGCCGATCAGCACCGCGAGCGCCGCCACGTACAGCCAGGCGAGGACCGCGATCGCGGCCGACAGCGACCCGTACACCGACACGCCGCTCAGCGACCCGGCGAGGAACAGCCGGAGGCCGAAGCTGCCGACGATCCAGATGAGCAGTGCGAGGACGGCCCCGGGCAGGGTCCGGTTCCAGGGCGTCCGCACCGGAACGCTGAGGTGGTACAGCGTCGCGAGGAAGACGATCGACAGGGTCACCACGACCGGCCAGTAGAGCGCCTGGACCAGCCCGGCGCTCTCCGGCAGCGCCTGCTGGACCAGCGCGGGCCCCGCCACCAGCAACGGGATGACGACCAGGAAGACGAGCAGGCCGACCAGGTACAGGAAGAACGCGCGCAGCCGGGTGCGGATCACGCCGCGGATGCCCGACAGGCCGTAGGCGATGCTGATCGTGTCGATGTAGACGTTCGTCGCCCGCGACCCCGCCCACAACGACAGCAGGAAGCTGAGCGACACGATGTCGGGGCTTCCGCCCCGGATCACGTCGTCGATGAGCGGGACGACGACCGTGTCGACCGCCGACTCGGTCAGCACCGTCTGCGCCTGCTCGATCACCCAGCCGCGCACCTCGATGACGGACGCGGGCTGGAACAGGCCGCGGAGGTGGCCCATCGTGCCGATCAGCCCGATGACGAGCGGCGGCAGGGACAGCAACGCGAAGAACGCGGCTTCGGCGGCGAGCCCCGTCACCCGGTAGCGGAACGCGCCGACCGCGGTGCCCCTGGTCAGCTTCCAGGCGATCCGGAGCACCGTGCGCGCGGTCTCGCGGGCACGCGCGCGCAGACGGGCGGCGGCGGTCGGCTCGGCTCCGGGGCCCCCCGCGGCGCGGGCGCCGCCGGACCGGTCGTCCTCGGCCGGATGGACGACGCCCGGCACCGAGGCGCCGCAGCCCCCGCCGGGATCGCCCGCAGGCGGCTCGCCCTCGGCGTCGGAGACGGTGGTCACACCGCCCCACCGTAGAGCGTCGCCGGTCCGGAACATGGTCCTTCGCTCATCTCAGTGGTCCGCTCCGCGCGTCGCGTTCCGATCGCCCTCACCGTCCGCGCCGCACGGGCGCCCCGTCCTCCCGCTCGGGCGTCCCCCGCGCTTCCCCTGGCTCATACCCGCTTCGACGTCCGGGGACGTCACTCCGATCAAGATCATTCGGGGGTGAACCGGGCATCGGCCTTCATGGGTGACAATAGAGGCATGATCTGCGCGTCGTGCCGAGAACACCGCCACGGGGAGTGCCGCGGCGGTTCCTGGTGTGACTGCCAGCACCGCCCCGGATCCGCGAGGAGCGACGGCGGTCGCCGTGCGGCCCCGGGCTCGCAGGACGCCGCAGCCGAGTCCGGCTCCGCCGGAGAGAACCGCGAACCTCCGGTGAACTGGGTGCGACAGGGATGACACATCTCACCCGTGCGCGCTCCGGCCGAGTCTGGACAGCCCACGAGAGCGCGTGTCACAGTGCTGGTATGACCGCTGCGGATCCGTTGCTGGCCAAGCGCCGGCACGTCGACTTCCTGCGCGTCCGCAGCGCTATCTGTCGCTGACGCCTCTACCACGCCCCTGCTCCGCCGGGCGCGTGGTGCATCGGCGTCATTCCTGACTCATTCCTGCTCAGCGTCGAGCCGGCCGCCTCGGAGTGCCGGTGCGCCACGCGTCCCCACGACACAGACGAGGACGCGCGCCGTGCCACCCGCGATCAAGCGCAAGAGAGCCGAAGGACAGTGGGCTCTCGGCTACAGGGAACCGCTCAACAAGAACGAAGAGAACAAGAAGAACGACGACGGGCTCAACGTCCGGCAGCGCATCATCGACATCTACTCCAAGAAGGGCTTCGACTCGATCGACCCCGCCGACCTCCGCGGCCGCTTCCGCTGGATGGGCCTGTACACCCAGCGCAAGCCCGGTGTCGACGGCGGCAAGACCGGTGCGCTGGAGGACGAGGAGATCGAGGACCGCTACTTCATGATGCGCGTGCGCATCGACGGCGGGCAGCTCAGCGGCCCGCAGCTGCGCACCATCGCCGAGGTCTCCGAGCGATACGCCCGCGGCACCGCCGACATCACCGACCGCCAGAACATCCAGCTGCACTGGGTGCGGATCGAGGACGTCCCGACGATCTGGGAGGCCCTCGGCGAGGTCGGCCTGCACACGACGGAGGCGTGCGGGGACGTGCCGCGCGTCATCATCGGCTGCCCGCTCGCCGGGATCGCGGCCGACGAGGTCATCGACGCGACGCCGCAGCTGCGGGAGATCCACGACCGCTACATCGGGTCGAAGGAGTTCTCCAACCTGCCCCGCAAGTACAAGACGGCGCTGTCGGGCTGCACCTCGCACTGCACCGTCCACGAGATCAACGACATCGCGTTCGTCGGCGTCGTGAACGAGGAGGGGCAGACCGGCTACCAGCTGTTCGTCGGCGGCGGGCTGTCCACCAACCCGATGTTCGCCAAGAGCCTCGGGGTGTTCGTCAGGCCGGACCAGGTCACCGAGGTCTGGCGCGGGGTCACCTCCATCTTCCGCGACTACGGGTACCGGCGCCTGCGCCACCGGGCGCGGCTCAAGTTCCTGGTGAAGGACTGGGGCCCGGAGAAGTTCCGCGAGGTGCTGGAGAAGGAGTACCTCGGGTACGCCCTGCCGGACGGTCCCGAGCCCGCCGCCCCGCTCCCCCAGCGCGACCACGTGGGGATCCGCCCGCAGAAGGACGGCAACTTCTACGTCGGGTTCGCCCCGCGCGCGGGCCGGGTGAGCGGCGAGATCCTCGGCGTCGTCGCCGACCTGGCCGAGCGGTACGGCTCCGGCCGGGTGCGGACGACCACCGAGCAGAAGATGGTGATCCTGGACGTCCCGGAGGAGAACACCGAGGCGCTCGCCGACGCGCTGGAAGAGCACGACCTGCAGGTCCGTCCGTCCACGTTCCGGCGCCAGACGATGGCGTGCACCGGCATCGAGTACTGCAAGCTCGCGATCGTCGACACCAAGCACCGCGCGATGAAGCTGATCGACGAGCTGGAGCAGCGGCTTCCCGACTTCGACCAGCCGCTCAGCATCAACGTCAACGGCTGCCCGAATTCCTGCGCCCGCATCCAGGTCGCCGACATCGGCCTGAAGGGCCAGCTCGTCGTGGACGAGAACGGCGACCAGGTCGAGGGCTTCCAGGTCCACCTGGGCGGCCAGGTCGGCGCCTCGTTCGGCAAGAAGATCCGCGGGCTGAAGACCACCTCGGCGGGGCTGGCCGACTACATCGAACGCGTCGTCCGCACCTACGACAAGCAGCGCAACGAGGGCGAGTCGTTCGCCGAGTGGGTGCGGCGCGCCGACGAGGCGGACCTCAAGTGAGCCGGGCCGGTTCCGGGCCCTCCCCGGGCGGCGAGCGCATGGCGCCCTTCTACTGCCCGTACTGCGGCGAGGAGGCGCTGGAGCCCCGGGAGGAGCCCGGTGCCTGGTTCTGCCCCGACTGCGTCCGTTCCTTCACGTTGAAGTTCCTCGGTGTCGGTTTTCCCGGCACCGCCGGCAAGGAGAACCCTCGGTGACTCTTCTGGAGACCGAAAGACCCGCCCTCGACCTCGAGGACATCGTCGAGTCGGCGTCGGTCGCGCTGGAGGGCGCGTCCGCGCTGGAGATCATCCGCTGGGCCGTCGCCACGTTCGGCGACCGCATCTGCCTCACCTCGTCCATGTCGGACGCGGCGCTGATCCACCTGGTGTCCAAGGTGAAGCCGGGCATCGACGTCCTGTTCGTCGACACCGGCTACCACTTCGCCGAGACGATCGGCACCCGGGACGCCGTCGAGGCCGTCTACCCGGTGAACGTCATCAACGTCACCCCGTCCCGCACGGTCGAGGAGCAGGAGGCCGCCCTCGGGCCCCGCTTGTTCGGCCGCAACCCCGACCTGTGCTGCCACCTGCGCAAGGTGGAGCCGCTCGGCCGCGCGCTGGAGGGCTACATGGCCTGGTTCAGCGGCATCCGCAGGGACGAGACCGCGAGCCGCCGCGACCGCCGCGTCGTCGAGTGGGACCGCAAACGCGGCATGGTCAAGGTGAACCCCATCCTGGACTGGACCCAGGAGGACATGGACAACTACATCGAGGACAACGGGGTGCTCGTCAACCCGCTGCACTACGACGGCTACCCGTCGATCGGATGCGCGCCGTGCACGCGTCCCGTGGCGCCAGGGGAGGACCCCCGCAGCGGCCGCTGGGCGGGCACGGGCAAGACCGAGTGCGGAATCCACCTTTGAACCGGCCCGCACCGGCGGCCTCGACGGGAGCGACGACGACACGGGCGGCCCCGGCGCCGCCGATGGTCGCGGTGGCGCACGGAAGCCGCGATCCCCGCGCCGCCGCGACGGTCGCCGACCTGCTCGGCGCCGTCCGGGACCGGCGGCCGGACCTGGCGGTCCACGCCTCGTTCCTCGACCACGGCCCGCCCGCGCCGGACCGCGTCCTGGACGCCCTCGCCCGCGACGGCGCGCAGGACGCGGTCGTGCTGCCGCTGCTGCTCACCGCCGCCTACCACAGCAAGATCGACATCCCCGGCGTCCTGAACCGGGTGCGGGGCCGTCATCCCCGGCTGCGGCTCCGCACGGCCGGGACGCTCGGCCCGCACCCGCTGCTGATGGACGCCCTGGAGCGCCGCCTGTCCGAGGCCGGCGTCGAGCCCGGCGCCCCGGACACGGCCGTCGTCCTGGTCTCGGCGGGCTCCAGCGACGCGTCCGCCAACGCGACCATCGCGCGGCTGGCGCGCGGATGGCGGGCGCGCGGCTGGTGGGACGTGGTCCCCGCCTACGCCTCGGCCACCGGCCCGGGACCGGCCGAGGCGGTGACGGCGCTGCGGGACGCGGGCGCGCCCCGTGTCGCCGTGGCGTCCTACTTCCTGGCGCCGGGCTACTTCGCCGACAAGGTCCGGGACGCGGCGCTCGCCGCCGGCGCCGCCGCGGTCTCGCCCGTCCTCGGCGCGGCCCCGCAGCTCGCCGACCTGGTCGTGCACCGCTACGACGAGGCCGTGGCCGCGTCTCGCTCCGCTACGGCCGTCTGACCCGCGCCCGTCACCACCGTCCGGCGTTCAGGACGGCCGGTGCGACCACCCCGACACGCCGCCGCCCGACGGCGAGAGCGTCGCGAAGGCCGAACGCTCCGACGGCTGCGCGCCGGCGGTCCCGCTCACTTGCGGTGGCGCCGCCACTGGTCGACCACGCGGCGGAACGGGGCGTGGTGCTCGTCGTCGACGACCCTGACGTCGCCCAGGCAGGCGTAACCGGTGACGCGGATGACGGGCACGGGCGCGCCCGGCCGGGCCTCACGGACGTCGATCCTGCGTTCGCCGAGGAAGGCGTGGCCGGACAGCTCCACGCTCACGCCGTCCGGCACGATGATCTCGACATCGCCCATCACGGCGGTGGCGGAGATGCTCACCTCCCCCGTGGGGACCTGGGCGCCGCGCAGGTCGAGGACGACCTCCCCCATGACCGACACGGCCTCCAGCGGCCCGTCGATGCGGCCGACGATGCGCTCCCTGCAGTCGCCCATGACGGCGCTGAACCTGCGCCGCACCTGGAGGGGCGCCGGGTCGGCGCCGGGGGCGCCCATGCTCGGCAGGTCGGCGATGATGCGTTCGAGGTCCGCGCGGGTGACGGCCGCGTAGGCGGCCTCGCTGCGTTCGGTGAGCTCCTCCAGCGTGAGCCGTCCTTCGACGGAGGCGATCCGGAGCCGCTCGACCACGGCTTCCCGTTCGGCGTCGGAGGCCCGCACCGACTCGGGGCCGGTCCCGTCACCGGAGGGGCGGTCGGGGTGGAGCTCCTGCCGCCGGTGCCGCGAGCGACATCGGGAGGACCGCTCGGGCTGCGCACTGGACGGACTCATGTTCCCGACGTTATGCCCCAGCCGCGGCTGGGCAATCCGCCGTGCGGACGAGATCGGCACACACCTGAGGAGGATGGCCCCCGCGACCGCCCGGCGAAGCGGCCGGCGGACGTCCGAACCGGGTTCGGTATCCTGCGGAACGGCGGAGTGAACGCCGGCGGAGCGACCGGCGGTGAACGGCAGAGTGAACGGTGCTTGAGCGGCGCGCGGGAGCGGCATGGTGACGCACGAGGTCTTCAACCAGGTCCCCCCTCTGGTGGGGTACGACGTGGCCGACGAGCCCGTCCTGCTCGACGGGCTGGAACGCGAGGGCGCCGGCTGGGCGGAGGCCGAGGTCCGCGAGCTCGGCCGGCTCGCGGGCTCCGAGCGGGCGCAGGAATGGGGACGCCTGGCCAACGAGTATCCGCCGGTCCTGCGCACCCACGACCGGTACGGGCACCGGATCGACGAGGTCGAGTTCCACCC
>DATCLF010000373.1:0-2213 GCA_036564055.1 Spirillospora sp. | reverse complement strand
CAGACCGACGGCCGTGGTGAGCCTGTTCTCCACCTGGCCGCGATGCGCGACGTACGCCTGCGGGTCGACGTGGACGGGACGCTGCGGCGTGATCGGCATCTCCATCACCCCGCCGTGCGACAGCAGGGCGCAGGACCCGTGGCCCATGAGCGTCGTGGTGAACAGGCCCTGCCCGGTGACGGCGCCGCGGACGATGCCGCGCACCCCGCCCTGCTCGCCCATGAACATCGTCCCCACCTGGAGGGACGTGTCGTGGACGAGGAGGCGGTCGGCCTCCACGTACAGGGTGTCGGCGCCGTTGAGGTCGATGACGTTGATCGACAGCCCGCCGTGGCCGAACAGGACGGTGCCCTGGCCCGTGACGTGCATCATCGCACTGTGCTCGCCGGCGACGGCGCGTCCGAGGGTGCCGCCGATGCCCTGCCCGGCGGTCACCGTCGGCGCGAACGACACCTGGCCGGTGTAGGCCAGCATCGCCCCGCGCTTGCCGTAGACCTCCTGGCCCGGGCCGATCGGCACCTGGAGCATCTTCGCGTTGATCAGGTGATAACCAGGCACTCACTACCTCCCGAGGGGGACGACCCCACGCCCCGCGAGCCGACCTCTCCGTCTCGGGGAGGGACGGGCCCCGCGCCCCGAGCCGATCCCGTCGGCATTCAGATCTCCAGAATTCCGCCCCGCTCGGCGGGCTGGACGTACACCAGCCCGTGACCCGAGTACCGGAACTGCACGCTCTCCCCCGAGCCCTGGCCGAGCACCGTCCGCCAGTTGACGTCGGTGACCACGTCCTGCTGGAGCTGCCCGCGGTGGCAGACGTAGGCGTGCGGGTCGACGCACAGCGGCTGCTGGGGCGTCACCTCCAGCGCGATCGCCGGACCGTCGGACAGCACCGCGACCGTCCCGTACCCGTCGACCTTGGTCGTGGCGAGCCCCTGGCCCGTCCCCATCCCCCGCAGCCCGACGAAGTGGACGCCGGTCTGCAGGTTGCCGTCGAGAGCCAGGAGGCTCTGCGACTCCACGAACAGCGTGTCTCCGGTGAGCTCGACGAGCGTGACCTCCGTCGCCTCGCTCGCGAGGTAGACCGTCCCCTGCCCGGAGACCTCCATCAGGGTCATGCCCTCACCGGCGATCCTTCGCTTGAGAGCGCCGCGCAGGCCCTCGCCGCCCGTCACGCCCTGACGCTTGAACGTCATCTGGCCCTCGTAGGCGACCATCGACCCGTTCAGCGCCCGGACGGTCTCGCCGGCGAGGTCGACGGCGAGCATCTTCGAGCCGTTCATCCGAAATCGCGCCACGAAGCGAGAAGATACCGTTCGCGGCCCGTTCGCGGTCGTCCCTCGCAGGATCGGAAAGGACAACGGCCATGTGGAGCGCTCCCGAACGCCGCAGGTCCGGCCGGTGGGCCGTGCCCGGGCTCGCCCTGGGCGCCGGAGTCGCGGTCGGGGTCCTGCTCGCCGTCGAAGGGCGCGCCGGAACGGCTCTCGTCGCCCTCGGCGCGCTGGCGGGGTACGCGGCCTATCTCGCCTACCGGCGCAACGAGCCCGCCCTCCCGTTCAGCGAGGGCTTCGGCAGCGGCGGCCGGGCCCGCGCGCACCTGCGGGCCGCCGCGATGACCGGGGACGTGCTGACCGCCGCGGTGGTCGGCGCCCTGATCGTCCAGGCGCTGCGCGGCGCCGACGTCACCGCCTACGCGTGGCTCGCCGCGGTCGCGGGCGCGACCTATCTGCTGTCCGCCGTCGTGGCGGGGGGCCGGGACCCGTGAGCTGGGCGAACTCTGGGTTAACTTCTGCCCTTCAGGGTGGCTCGCGCGGTTCGTGCGCGGCATGATGCGGCTGTGTCAGCCGTCGATGCCCGAGACGCCCTCCTGCCGGCACGGGCGGTCTTCCACCCGGTCGTGGACCTCGGCAGCGGCACCGTCGTCGCCGTCGAGGCGCGCGCCCTGCCGTCCGCGTCCGGCCCCGTGCGGTTCGACCCGGCCTCCGAGGACGTGCGCCGCGCCGTCGAGGCGGCCGTGGCCGCCGCCGGTCTCGGCACCCCGCTGCCGCTGCAGATCGGCCTGCGCGCCGAGACGCTCGCCGCCGGCGACGACCTGCTCGCCGAGCTGCACCGCGGGCTCGCCGGCACGGGACGGCGCCCGCAGGAGATCATCATCTGCGCGACCGGCGGTTTTCCTCCCCCGCTGCTCCCGTCGGTGGCCGCCGCCCTGTCCGGTC
>DATCLF010000372.1:0-2028 GCA_036564055.1 Spirillospora sp. | reverse complement strand
AATTGTCTTGGTTGGCGTGTATGAATACCACCCGCCCGCCCTGCATCCGCAGATTCCCGCCGACCTCCACGTTGCTCGAAAAAACCGCGTCAGACGCCGTGAAATTGCCCGAGCGAATCTCGCCGCCGAACCAACCGGCGCTCGCCTGTAGCTCGCCAGAGAAGACGGCCGTCCCGTCCGCCCGCAGCTCCATCTGCGGGTGCTTAAGGACGGGCTCGGCACCCGTTGCGGCCAGGTCGATATACGTCGTCCACGATGGTTGTGGCGGCAGGGGACCAAGCGCTATGCCTGTCGTATTGTCCGGGCTCCGCAGCTCGCGCAGCGCACGGACAGGGGGCTCCTCGAACGCGAGCGCGATGGGCCCCCGGTTAAGCATCGCGCGCTGGCCGAAGACCGGCTGCGAGGCGCTTCCGGTCAGGCGCTGGACACGGAACAGCAGATAGTGCGTCCCGGCCGGGATCAGCAGTCCCTCGGCGGTGGCCCGCTGATAGCTGGTGCTGGCCACCACATTGCTCTGGATTCCTGCGAGCAGCGTATTATCCTGGGCGTATGCCTGGATGAGCAGGACGACCTGGCCGCCGTCGGCGCTGCGCAGATCGACAGATCCGGACACTACGTCGCCGACCTGAAGCCCGAGGAGGGATAGTGCGCCCTGTGTGCCGCCGCTTGGCCCGGGGAGCCACGACAGCGGGAAGCTCCCGGTCCCGCTCTTCTCGGGCCCGGCGTCCGGCCCGAGCAGGTTTTGCGGCGAAACCGTCGGCTGTCCGGTCGGCCAATTGGTGTGGCGCGGTGGCAGGAAAATCTGCACCTGGCCCGTCGACGCTCCCGTCGATGAGACGAACTCCACCAGCATATATGGCTGGTAGTGCGAGCCCGACCACAGATCATTGAGGATCTGGCCGGTCCCGCCGGCGGTGAGCGTCCAGACGTCGGCCGGCCCCACGGTACTAGGCGTGGACGCGATGGCGAGCGTCGCGGCGGGCGCCGCTGTCGGATTCGGGTTGCCGCCGGCCCCGGGGAGCCATGCCCGGAGCGTCCCGCCGACGCCGGTCGGGTCCACGACGCGGAACGAGACGTCCGACCGCGCGAGCGCGGGGGAGCCGACCGGCGTCACCTGGATCTGGTCTATAATCGGCGCTGCTGGGGACGCAGGCGCGGCCGGCGCCTCAACGGTCGCCCCTCGCACCTCGCCTGCCGTCCCCCCGATCGGGAATTGCGGGTAGGCCGTGAGCCGGAGATGCGCGAGCGAGCCCGGCGGAAGCGAGAGCGTCGTCTGCGCCGAGCCGCTGCTGGTGTTGAGGTCGGCGACGGACCCGTAGGCCGTGGTCGGGCCGTATTCGACCCGGACGCCCTTCGCTGTCGTGTTGGTCCGCACCGCCACATCGACCTCGCCCGGCCCGTCCCCGGCCGCCACCTGCACGTCCAGGAACTCGGGCCGCGCGTCGAGATCGACGTAATCGACAGGCCGGCCGTCGTTCGTCGGGTAGCGCCACGGCGACGGGAGCTTGTCCTGCCCGCTCGGGATGCCGCGGTACCTGATCCAGACACGGCTCCCCGCCGCGTGGTCGCGGGCGGTGTACACCCCGTTCTGCCCGAGACCCGACTGGACCTTCGGTCGCCACAGCGGCGAGGTGTCCGGCGGCCGGGTGCTGACGGACGTGCTCGTCTCCGCCGTCCAGACGTCGGCGATGACGCCGGACGGCACGGTGAGCGTCACGTCCACGGCGTCGTAAGGCGCGCCGGCGTTCTTCGCAATGGCGCTGGCGGTCGGCTGCTGGGCGAAGGCGTTGCCGCCCAGGTCGAGCAATGTGAGCCGCACGAGCCCTCCCCGCTGCTGGACGCCCTGGACCTGGTAGACTCGGGTGCCGCCGCGACGGTTGGTGACCGGGTCGGGAACCCAGGGGATCTCGCCCAGCACGTGGTCCCCGACGTGGATATTCTGCGCGTCCTGCCAGCGGACGTCGGCCGCCACGATCTGCGGGCCGCGCGCCTGCTGCCGGCGGAGGAACGCGGAGTACGTGTCCACCC